>CAYPLF010000004.1:0-69007 GCA_964411555.1 uncultured Bacteroidales bacterium
AACCTGGATTTTCCCACGGGTAGTCTGAAAAATGATGAAACGTCAACCATTGTGCGTCTGTCGGGTAAACTCAAGAGTATAGACGCTGTGAGAAACCTGGTTCTAACCACCTTGCCAAACGGAACTCAACTCCGTTTACGTGATGTAGCAGAAATTACCGATGCGGTGAAAGATCCAGCGACCTTGGCCCGAGTGAACGGACAGGAAGCGGTGTTGGTCAATCTGCTCAAGCAGGGCGATGCCAACGCGATTGAAGTGAGCGACCTGGTGCGGAAACGCATAGCTGAACTGGAAACGGAATACGCCGACGATGGCTTGAAAATGAACATAGCCCAGGATTCCACCGATTTTACCCGTCAATCCATCAACTCGGTACTGGAAGACTTGTTGGCCATCATCATCCTGGTCACCTTGGTCATGTTGTTCTTCTTGCACAATTTCCGAAATGCCCTTATTGTGATGACGGTGGTACCGGTTTCGCTCATTTCCACCTTTATTGGCATGCAGCTTATGGATTTTACCCTGAACCTGATGTCTTTACTGGGGCTTTCCCTGGTTGTCGGGGTCTTGGTGGATGATGCCATCGTGGTCATTGAAAATGTGTACCGACACATCGAGATGGGTAAAAACCGCGTGCGTGCCACCTTCGATGCGATGAAGGAAGTCGGTTTTGTGGTGGTTTCCACCACGGTGGTGCTGATTGTCGTTTTCTTGCCAGTTGCCTTGACCAATACCCTGGTATCCGATATTTTACGTCAATTTGCGCTGGTCATAGCCATTGCAACGTTCTTCAGTATGATGGCTGCGTTGACGCTGACGCCCATGTTGACCTCGCGCTTTGCGAAAGTGGAAAACATCACCGGCAAAGGCTTTTTTAAATACCTGTTGACGGGATTTGAGAACATGATTGTACGATTCAGCAACTGGGTTGCAAATCTGTTGTCCTGGTCGTTGACGCACAAACGTTGGGTGGGTGGCACCGTCATTGTCGGTTTTGTTGCCATCATGTCCCTTTTTCCCCTGGGTTTCATCAGCTTTGAATTCTTACCTTCTGTTGACAGGGGTGAGTTCATGGTACAGATTGAAATGCCCAAGGATATATCCATGGAAGAATCGAACGCCAAGGTACGTCGCGCTGAAGACTGGATGCGCTCGCAACCCTTTGTCAAGCAGGTAATAACAACGGTTGGCCTAACTAGCGACAACGCGCAAAATACGCAGGGTACAGCCTACCTGGCTGAAATGAACGTGGAACTGGTTGACCGCAACAAACGCGACATGGGAACCAACGAATACACCACCTTTATCCGGCAACCGCTGGCTGATTTCCTGATGGATGCCAAGGTGAAAATCTTCAATGTAGCCCTGACGGGTGAAGCCTCGAAAGCAGCAGTGGAATACGTGATCAGCGGTTCCGATGCGGATACCTTGATGGCGTTTGCGGATAGGGCGCTGGGTATCATGCGGGCCATTCCGGGTACCCTGCAACAGGAATTGTCGGTAGAAAGCGGTACACCCGAAATCTCCGTGGAAGTTGACCGTGACAAGTTATCGGCACTTGGTCTCACTATGGATAACGTGGGTTTGACCATGCAGATGGCCTTTCAAGGCAACAGTTCCCTCAAATACACCGAGAACAACTACGAATACGACATCAACATCCGGGCTGATAAGGCCTTCAGGCAACAAACCGCCGATGTGGAAGGTTTGACATTCCTGAACACCAGGGGCGACAGAATTCGACTGGATCAATTTGCCACCATTTCCCTCAATACGGGTCCCAATAAGCTGGAACGTTACAACCGCAACAGTTCCGTTACCATCCGTTCGCAGGTGTTGGGTACCACGTCGGGCAATGTTTCGACCGAATTCATGGATAAATTGAAAACCATGGGCGTACCGAAAGGGGTGAAAGTGGAAGCCACCGGTGATGTCAAGTCCATGGCCGATTCCATGAGCGTGATGACGGCAGCCTTGTTGCTGTCCATCATCCTGGTTTATTTGACTCTGGTAGTGCTGTACAACAATTGGATAGACCCGTTGGTGGTCATGTTTTCCATTCCGCTTTCCGTTCTGGGTGCCATTCTGGCACTGGCGCTCACCAACACAGCCATGAGCATTTACGGTATGTTGGGTCTGATCATGCTGATCGGTTTGGTGGCCAAGAACGCCATTTTGTTGGTGGACTTTGCCAATGAGGACATAGCTCAAGGCAAATCGGTTGAAGAAGCCCTTGTGGGTGCGGTCAGGATTCGTACCCGACCTATTTTGATGACGGCTGCCACCACCATCGTGGGTATGATTCCGGTAGCGCTGGCTACGGGCTCAGGTTCAGAACTCCGAAACGGTATGGCCTGGGTCATCATCGGAGGTATGGCATTGTCTACCTTCCTGACTTTGATTGTGGTGCCTGTGGTCTTCAAAATATTCCATTCCGGCAAGCACAAAAAACAACGGGTAGACATAGAATCACTGATGTACGAAAACTAATATTGGAGAAATGTAAACAATGACGTACTTTCACACCGTAAAACTTTATAATCCCAAACGAATGAAACGCGTATTTGTGCTGCTTTTTGTTGGAGTCATGATGTGTGCCGGATTGCCTACTCAAGTCAATGCTGCCAAACAGAAAAAAACGGTGAATAATCCCAAATTGGAAAAAGCCTTTGATCGGTACTTGGCCAACAAAACAGAAAAGACGTATTTCAAACTTCAGGATGCCATGGAGGATGCTACATTCTTGGTATTGGTCAACACCGATGATTGGAAAACTACTCAAGGGAAAACAAATAAGGAGATACTGGTTGAATTGGGCAGCAACCTGAAATTCCTGAATTGCCTGGGACCGGACAACCAACGCTACTTGCCTGTCTTCACAAGCAGGGCTGAAGTGGATGTGTGGTACAAAGAAAAGGATAATGCCATGAACACCTTTGTGGTCTCATTATTCGATATGATAGTCATTGTCAATGCAGATGCCAGCCTTCAGGGTCTGATTATCAATCCGGGTTCCTTGCAATGGGGTATGAACAAAAAGCAACTGGATACGTTTGTGAAAAATTCAAAGCGGTAGTGGCGGTGAAGCCACTCTCAACGGTAACCTCATAAAGTACATGAAAGCAAGCAAAATTTTGTGCAGTGCATTGTTGGTCATAATGTCACTCTCCATGCACGCTCAAACCTTTTTTACGAGTGACGCGGATACCTCACATTTCAATCATTTCTTAATATGGAGTAGGGATTGGACAAAAACATTTCCAAAAAAGGAAATTGACAGCAGAACAAAAGTCAAACAAGCATATGCTGAAGCTGTCAGTAAGAAATACGGTTACCGATTGTTACAACTTGCTGCATGGGAAAACGATGGATCGTTTACGTATGGAGAATTATCACCCAATACGATCATAAATGAATCATACAAAGTTGCCATTGAAAAGAAAGACCCTTACTTGCTGTATTACCTGATTGAATTTGATCTCAATGATAATATAGTTGATTCCAACATAGAAACGGTAAGAGAACGAGAAAAAACGTTGGTTTCAATGGCGCTTGAGTTGAAAATTGTCACTGCGTTGAATTGGTTAGCCAGTTTGGAAGATGCACGGCAGTTTATGAAAACGATGACTCCTAATGAAATTCGATTAAAAGCCTTGTTTATCAACAATCCCAATCACTCACCCTATAAAAACCCGTATGATTATCCTGATCCGGATAAAAAGCTGACCAATTCTCCGTTAAGATGGGCGGATTACCCTTTTCGTTATATTAAATCAACAGCTGAAATGAATGAGGCCTGTAAAAAGGCGGAAATAAACCATGATGGATATAAGTTGTTGCAACTGGCAAATTTACAACTGGATTACCCGTATTCAACGCTCTATTCCGCGAAACAGCTGTTTCAAAAGGCTTTTGATATTGCCTTATACAATAAGGATCCTTATTTATTGGCACACTTGCTTGATATTACACTGGATAATAAAAGCAAAAACATTTCAGAACCATCGTCACTTTTTGAAAAGGCAGTTGAGGTAGCAATTGAACGAAAAGATGCAGGGGCATTATCATTTTTAAAATCATATTATTTATCCAGAAGCAATTCGAAGATCATAACGTCAGCTGTATTGACAAAACAAATTGCACAAGCCGAAAAGGTAAAGCCTCTTGTCATATGGGACGAATTCAAAGAGGGTAACTTTGTCTATATTAAGCATGCGGGTGAAACCACCATTGAATTAAAAAGCTGTGTGAAGCCACCTGTGGGTAACGTGGTGATTCCGACAGTGGTGCAGGGTTTGACGGTTGCCTCTATATGGGCAGGTGCATTCAGCAACTGTAAGGAGTTGACGGGTATAACCATTCCTTCCGGAGTGCGTACATTGGGAAAAGGTATTTTTGAGGCGTGTCCATTGTTGAAAACCATTCGCATGGATGGGGTGAATCCGGCTTTCAAGGTAGTTAACGGTGTCTTGTTTTCGGCTGATATGAAACAGTTGATTCGCTTTCCTGCTGAACACGTACCGGCAAATGGCACCTACACGGTTCCGGCTACTGTCACATCCATACATACGGCCGCTTTTCAGCATTGCCGCCATCTTACAACAATGACACTCAGTCCTGTACTTGTTTCAATCGGCCGCGATGCTTTCAACTCATGCATCAATTTGACAGCCGTTGCATTTCCTTCTTCCTTGGTTGAGATGGGTAATATGGCGTTTTGGCATTGCGAAAAACTCTCCAAGGTGACTTTCGCTTCTGGATGTAAATTAAAAGAAGTTCCCGACGATGCCTTTCATTCATGCCCAATCACAAGCATTTCTTTGCCTAATTTGCTGACTTTTATTGGCAACAGGGCGTTTTACGGATGCAATCTTGCGTCCGTAATGATTCCTTCCAAGGTGGAAATGATTGGTGCGGAGGCGTTTTATCAAAATAAGCTGGAAATGGTGTGCTTTTCGGAAAGTCTGACATTGATGGGTGGAGATGCCATAGATCGAAACAACATTAAGACGATTGTTTCATTGAGTAATAAACCGTTTACACACTTTACAAATGATGTTGATACAATAGGTTGTATGGTATACGTTCCATTCAATACAGCAGATGCGTATAAACAACATAGCAAATGGAAAAAGTACCAACGCATAGAAGAAGCCGCCGTGGTGAATAAGGTGGTGTATGCCCTCTCTAAAGATAAAAAAACCGTTTATTTCAAATCGATGCTATACCCGGGAGCTAAGCAGGGCGTTTTACCTTCAACGATTACTGTAAATGGAGTAGTCTATCCTGTGGCTCCAGTCAAAAAGTAATGGTTTGTTTAACAACCGTACATCAGGAGTATGGCACGCTACGAACATAGTAAGACCAAACATGAGTACCTGAAAAGGATCAATCATGTGATGGGTTACATCGAGAACAATCTTGACAAAGACCTTGATTTAGAAGGTCTTTCCAACAAAGCATTTTATTCATCGTTTCATTTTCATCGAATTTTTTCAACCATTGTTGGAGAAACCCTACATGCCTTTATTGTCAGAAAAAGAATTGAGCGTATTGCGTCTATCCTTGCAGTTGGTACAACTGAATCGTATGTTGATTTAGCCTATGCCTACGGATTCAACAGCGCGAGTTCCTTTTCAAGAGCATTTAAAAAGTATTACGGGATAAGTCCGACTGAATACAAAGAAAAAGGGATTCGTGAAAATAACAAGAATGGTATAGCCTCCATTGATTCCCCAAACTACATTTGTGGCATTGATTCACTTATAACTTGGATGAAGATGAATGCACACATAGAAGTATTGGATTTACCGGCAATTACGCTGGCAGGTATCATGCACCTTGGAAAACCGGAACAAATCAACCAAACGTATGAACGGCTATTTAAATGGGTTACCTCCAAAGAAGCCGAGATGTTACCCGATTGTAAGGTTGTTACACTTTATCACGACAATCCAAAAATAACTGAATCATCCAAAATCCGACAAAGTGCATGCGTAACTGTCAGAGAAAATTGTTTGGTCGATGGTGACGTTGTAAAAATGGACATTCAAAAAGGCCGATTTGTTGTTGGCCATTTTGTCATCTCTCCAGACCAATTTCAGAAGGCCTGGGACAGTCTGTGTGTGTGGGTTCTTGAAAACGGTTATGCTTTCAGGGATGGAGACTTTTTTGAGGTGTATCGCAACGATTACAGGAAACACCCGGAACGAAAGTTTATCGTTGATTTATGTGTTCCTATTAAATCTGGCAAATCAGAAACATCACACAATGTAGTCTCATCAAGGATTTACAGTGGAGCGTTTGGTTTTATGAAGGGTTTAAGGTCGTATCTGATTCGCAATTACCCGGTGGGATATACGATAGGTAGTTTGTATTCCAATGATACCTCCATCACGTATTTCCCGTTTACGCCCATTGAACTGAAGGAACAAAAATTAAAAATTGCCATCGTCTACAACCACACCGACAATCGATTTGAAGTGTGGTTGGCTGGTCAGAATAAAACCATTCAAAAGAAGTACTGGACCCTATTTAAAGAAAGCGATTGGAATACCTACCACATCCCCGTTTCGGTAGAAAAGGGCTTTTCCATAGTGGAGTCCGTATTGGTTGAACATCCCGATTTCAATGATGCTACAGATTTGATTGAGCAAATTGAAGCGGGTGTTGTGGCGTTTATCCGTGAAATGGACAACGTGCTTGCTTGAATGTAGTCAGTACTCTAATTGACATTGACTAAACATACACAGCATTGATTCTTGCTGGTTAAGTATTGGTCTTCAACAGCTTCCTCTGCTGCAAGGACTGGAGGTAATGAACAATCCCATAAATGAGCCCATCAGGATGCTGCCCAATGGCGAACCGGTGATGGCACACTGCCCTGATTTGCAACCGATTAAGAAGTAATAACCCAGGCCCAACAGGCCTCCAATGGCGATTCCAAGTACGGGTCGCAGGTATTTACGCATCAGGTGGCGTCTTTTCAATGTATTCATCGTAGTTGTATTTGTTGCGTTTGATCACAGCGCGCATACCGCAGTATTTCGTGCATTTTCCACATTCCGTACATAGAGCTTCGTCAATTACTGGCAAGCCGTTTCCTTGTTGCGAGATGGCTCCGACCGGACAAATCCGGACGATGGGGCAGGGATGGTTTTGAGGGCAAGCCCGCGGACTGATGAATAGTGCCATGTTCGTTTGTTTTTGTTGATACAAAGATACCCCACCCACAAGCCCCTAAAAAGCAATCGTGCCTGTAATAATGCGGTTATGCGATTGATTTAGCTCGTGTTTTTTATTGAGATAAATTGGCTATTGTTGTTCAATAAACTGATATACTTGTGTAATTCAATTTTGTATCACAAAACTAGAATACTGTAATTAAAGCGTCCAATAATTGGATAATTCTCAAATGATTCGTACATTCATCGCGCCAATTTTTGTTGAATGAAAAACACAGTTAATCGGTTAATCCTTGTTATCCGCTAGTAGTCTAAAGTAAGTTATATTCCATATTATCCATTAATCTAAAGATGTCAAACATGAACAAGAGAAAATTAATTGCGTGTCTCTCCTTAATTGTAGCCATAGCTGCCTATGGACAGGGAAATACGACACAAAAAACCTTAAAAGAAGCATACAAAGGGATTTTCCTGATTGGATGCGCCGATGATTTGACCCGAAATGATGAAGCTCACCAAGCAAGCATTAGGGCTCAATACGACATTGTTACGCCGGAGAACTGTATGAAACCGCAACCAATCCATCCGCAAATCAATACATACAACTTTACAACCACGGATGCTATGGTTGAATGGTGTGAAAAGAATGGTTTGAAGGTTTGGGGACATACCTTAGGCTGGCATTCACAAAGTCCGGCTTGGTTCTTCCAAACTGATTCCACCATTGCCGCTCAAGCCGCTGCTGCTCCCGCTCAACAAGCTGCTCCCGGTCAAGGTATGGGTCAAGGCCAACGTCCTGCTGGCGCTCCCGGTCAAGGTGGTATGGGCCAGGGTCAACGTCCTGCCGGTGCTCCCGCTGGTGCTCCCGGTCAAGGTGGTATGGGTCAGGGCCAACGTCCTGCCGGTGCTCCCGGACAAGGAGGTATGGGCCAAGGCCAACGTCCTGCCGGTGGTCAAGGTGGATTTGGTGGAGGCTTTGGTGGTTTCGGCGGTGGCAATTCAGGCCCGCAAGCTCCCAAAGAAGTTATTTTGGCTCGTTTGAAAAGCCACATCATGACCGTAGTAGGCCGTTACAAAGGTCGTATTATTGGTTGGGATGTGTTCAATGAATCAATTGAGGATCGTGGCGAAAATTTAGGTATAACGGAAAACCTCCGCAATTCCAGCTGGTACAAGGCTGTAGGTCCGGAAGTATTGACACTGGCATTCAAGTGGGCTCATGAAGCTGACCCCAAAGCAAAATTGTACTACAATGACTACAACATTGAACAAGGCGCTGTTGAAAACAAAGGCAAACACGCAAGCTCAATGATTCTGCTCAAACGTCTTATCAAAGAAGGTGCTCCTATTACCGGTGTAGGTATTCAAGGTCACTGGCATCTGGATACCAACTTGGCTGATGTTGAAAAAGCCATTGAAAATTACGCTTCACTGGGTCTGAAGGTTTCCATCACCGAATTGGATGTTACCGCTACTGGTAGCAACAGTGGTGCTTTTAGTGTAAACCAAGGTGCTGGTTCTATTCCTCCGGAAAACTTCCAAAAACAAGCTGAAATTTACAGACAGTTATTTGAAATCTTTATGCGTCACAAAGATGTCATCGAACGCGTAACCTTCTGGGGTTTGAGCGACACCCGCTCATGGCGTAATGGACAAGCTGCCCTCTTGTTTGACGGCGACTTGAAACCCAAACCCGCTTACGATGCTGTCATCAAAACCGCAACCTACAAGAAATAAGAAAAAAAGTAGATTTGCCTGAAGGCACGTCTTACGTTTGATAAATGACCGGCTTTTCTGTGATGTTCGAATCGGACTAACAGAAAAGTCGGTTTTTTTATACGATTTGATGGTCCCAGCCGAAAGGCTCTATATCAATCAATTTAACCTGTTTGTGGAAGTCGGGGTGCCTGGTGTTGATCAGGTAGTTGCTTTCTTGTGGAATAATGACTGAGGGCACACGGAGAAGGAGTGTTTCGGACGTCCGATACCAACGGGAACCGATTTCCTGCAACGCGCCATAACCGGAAAGATGTTTCCAGTCTGAGGGCAACAACTCCGGTTGAATGGTGGTACAGCATAATTCGCTATCCGGAACGTCTATGATAAGGATGGAATAAGGCTCATGCAGCATGATGTTGCTGCGATTGGCCACCTGTTCCAATGCTGCCAGGGAACGGTTGGCACTTGCATACAATACCCACTGGCTGTCACTGTTCCACCTGCCAGCGCAACCGGAGGCTTGTAATGAGGTGGCAAACCGTGCACGACAAATACGATAGACCAACATGTCTTAGGCGTTATCTCCGTATTCAATCCCGAACAAGCGGCTGTCAACCAGACGAATGCCGGAAACGGAACCCAGCAGTTCCATGGGCTTGACTCCATCAAGTAGGGGGTGTTCCCTACACAACCACGTATCAAAACCTGCAACCGATCCAAATACGGTGGTACCGTGGTTAAACAGTGCCCTCAAAAGTAAGACCTGTTCACCAACACCATCAGTAAGCACTGTTTTTTGTGCCATATAACTGCGCAGTGTTTTAGGAGTGATATGCAACCATCTCGACATGTCTTCTCCACGTATATTGTACTGATTCTTCAGATTAACCAAAGTGGTTGTATTAACTGTTTGGTTGCGTAAGGCATACACCACATCCGATTCATTCATTCGAATCGGATCATCCTCGTTTGTTTCTGAATTCAAATAATGAGTCATAGAACAGGTAATTATTGTATCAAATATAGAACATTTTACCTGTTAATGCAAGTAAAAATACCCAAAAAAAGGCTGAAGTTTCCCTCAGCCCTTTTTAAATGAGATAATGCACTACTTAGCGAGGCATGCCGCCACCCAGGAATTTGGGTTTGTCGGTCATGACAAAGCTAGCCTTGTCACCCTCAACCACATCGAGTGTCATGAACTTGGGAGATTCCTTGGTAAAGGCTGTCCAAACAACTGCATCCTTTCCGTTGGGGTTGCCGTACTTGGCAAAGTTAGTCCAGAAATCGACCATCTTCAGACTCAATTCATTGTCACCTTTAGTGAAAGGTCTCCAGCTGTGTCTGAATGAATGGAAGATGTACCACAGGTCGGAAGAGTGGAAAGCGCCCGGTGATTTTACGCCCTCTTTGTCCGGCAATTGACGGGAGAAGATATAGGCATAAACGGGTTGTTTGCTCTTTTCGTTACGCAATGCAGCAAAGTTGGCGATAGCTTGAGACATGTCGTTCATGTCATTGGCGGTGTAACCGAACATGTAGGGTATGTCAGGAATTTCGTTGGCACGGGCAGCATCGCTGAACGAACCCATCAGGAAGTACTTGTCGGTGATGGGAGACATCATACCCATACGGCCGCGGCCTGCTTGTGAGTATTCTGTTGACATTTTGTTCAACTCTTCAAATGAAATGGCACGCATATCTTCCAATGTGGTCTTCTTGAAATAGTCCATCATGCGTTTGTTGCCGGCAGCGATGGAATCCAACGATTGGGCACCGCCGAAACCGCCCATCATACCACCCATTCTGGGTGCGGCAGCGGGAGCGCCTGGAGCAGCTGCTGCAGGAGCACCAGCCAAACCGCCACCGCTCATGCTGATGGCTTTGGCAACGTATTTTCTGGAGATGGGAGAAGCCAACAGGGTTTGAACACTACCTGCACCGGCGCTTTGACCGAAAATGGTGATGTTCTTGGGGTCGCCACCGAATTGTTCGATGTTGTTGTAAATCCATTTCAGTGCAGCAGCCTGGTCCATCACACCGTAGTTACCGGAAACCTTGTTGGGACTTTCGGCTGATAACAGCGGGTGTGTGAAGAAACCGAGGATACCGAGACGATAGGTCACCTGAACCAGGATGACACCACGGGTAGCCCATTCTTCGCCACCGTCCATTTCAGGTTCGTAGGCGAAACCTTCGCGGTAACCACCACCGTGGATCCACATGGCAACGGGCAATTTCTTGCCTTTTTGACCGGCAGCCGGTGTATAGACGTTCAGGTACAGGCAGTCTTCGCTGAAATTGTTGAAATCAGCGGCGCCCCATTCTTTTCCGTAGAAACTGGTGGGATTCCAGAGGTTTTGATGGGAAGCCGGGCCTTCTTTGTCAGCCTTCTTAATGCCTTGCCAGGCAACAACGGGTTGGGGTTCTCTCCAACGCAATTTGCCAACGGGAGGAGCGGCAAACGGAACGCCTTTGTAGGCAATGACACCCTTGGTGGCAGTCGGTACGCCCTGGATCTGTCCACCTTCAACTTTCAGTACAGGATTCGATTGACCGTAAGAAGCTACGGCAAACGCTCCGCATACAAGCAATACTAATGATAAACGTTTCATGCAGTGTTAAGGTTTGATTAGAATGAGTACGAATAACGTTAGGGCCAAAGATACAAACAAACGTTAAAAAAACAAGGATAAAAAAATCGAAGGTTTATGGAAAGAAAAAAATGGATACTGTGTCGATTATTTGTGTAAATAAAGTTGATTAATAGTCAAATGAATCGTATATTGTACGGCAAAACAAACGTCCTTCCATTATACGAATGACCATACATGAAGATTATAGTTAACACTGGCGTCATATTAAGATGAGAACCGAGATGGACAACTGTTTCATAGAACGTTGTGATTTTAAACAACCGGAGCATGTTAAATCGCTGATTGATTTGCTCAACCACTACATGGAAGACCCCATGGGGGATCATCCGGTACTCACACCCGAAGAACAAGTCAGTTTGGTTGACGGCTTATCCAAACATCCCGGAGCATTTGTACTGTTTCTCTCTTATGAAGGCCGTCGCATCGGTATGGTCACCTGTTTCGAACTATTTTCCACCTTCAACGTCAAACCCTACCTGTACATACACGATGTGGTCATTCACGCTGATTTCAGAGGAAAAGGGCTGGGACGTTCCATGATGGAGCAGGTCATTGCATACGCAAACGGACGGGGATGCTGCAAGGTTACCCTGGAAGTCCGCGAGGACAACCCTGTTGCGCAACAACTGTATTCCAGTCTTGGATTTGAAGCATGCACACCCAACATGCTGTTTTGGACCAAAAAATTAAACCAAACTGATTAATAAATGAAAAACACAAAAAAAACCTATTGCAATTACCACCTATTGCTGGTTTCCACCCTGTTTTTACTTGCCTTTCAACCGGCGAAAGCCCTGGAATACACCTTTCACTTTGTGCCGTCGGCCGATACTGTTTCCATCGATTCAGTGTTCGTGGAAAACGTGACACACCAACAAACCATCCGGATTGCCGGTGGGGAAGTCCTGATATTGACAGACCAACCGGTTGGTTTGAACGATATTGACGTTGAAAAAGCAGAACGACTATCCATTTTTTCCAATCCTTCCATGGATGGTTCCGCTACCATTTCATTTCAATCTGCTGCACCTCAGGTGGCCCAGTTGGCTGTTTTAAATTTAGCCGGTCAACCAGTTATCAGCAAAAAGATAACGCTTAAAAACGGACTGAATGGTTTTACCTTGTCAAATGTACCGGCCGGTATGAATTTCGTGGTTCTTACCGCAGGCAACCGTAGATATTCCGGCAAATTGATCAGCAACGCCCCGGAAAGAGGAAGCATCCGCTTGTCTGAAACCGATGGTGAAGCCGTTTCTGCGCAAATGGGTACAAAACCGCATCAAGTTCAGGAAACGCAACAAGAACGTTACATGCATTTTGAACCCGGAGACAGACTGAAGTTGACCGGTTTGGCCGGAGTGGATAAGAGTGTGCGTGTGGTTTCACCCGTTTCGGATTCCATCGTTTCATTCAGTTTCTACCGCTGTGTGGATGGAGATGGCATTTCCTATCCGACAGTAGTCATTGGTCATCAAGTCTGGATGGCTGAAAACCTGAGGACAACCCGTTACAACAACGGCAGCCCCATCTATAAAATTACCGATTCCGAACAATGGGCATCCATGGAAGCTTATGAAGGTGCCTACGGCTGGTATGAAAATGATTCGTTGAACCGATTGCCGTATGGCGCTTTATACAATGGTTTTGCCGTCATGGACACCAGATTGGCCCCGAAAGGATGGCATGTGGCAACCGATAATGATTTTGGAACATTGGTAGGTGCCGTCACTATCAATCAACAACACTTGATAGCAGGCGACACAACCTATTGGAACGACTTGCCTGTGACAGCGTACGATTCTACCGGCTTTGGTGCGGTGGGTGCCGGTTTATTTGGTTATGGTTCGTACAACAGCAGGTTTGAATATGCCGCTTTTTGGACATCCACCGAGGGTGAAATGCCATCAGCTCCAAAACGACGTGAAAGCAACCAGGCTCTAGCATCAAGGTACTACAAACCCTATTTGTTCAATTTGTTCGTACAACCACAGTGCATGTATACCAACATGAATGCAGCTGATAATGGCTTGTCTGTACGTTGTGTAAGAAATCAGGCACCCACGGTCACTACAGGCAAAGTCCATGCGGGTAGGGCTACCAAAGCTGGTGTTGAAGGCGAGATCATCTCAAACGGGGGAGAGGACATCCAGGAATATGGATTTTGCTGGAGTTGGACAAACAAGGAACCAAACCTGAAAGACAGTGTGGTAGTTGCTGGAGAAGCTGTACAAAATACATTTGGAGCCACGTTGTCAGGCTTGAAAACAGGCGTAATGTATTATGTCAGGGCTTATGCCAAAAATTCCATGGGCGTATCGTATGGTGATGTGAAGATTTTTGAGACCATCGACGCCGGAACAGTGACCGATATTGACGAAAATGTATATTCTACCGTAAAAATAGGTGAACAGGTGTGGATGGCAGAAAACCTTAAGGTGAGCCGATATAACGATGGCACATTGATTCCATTGGTGAATACACCGCAGACATGGTCTATGTTGTCAACGGGGGCCCGGTGTTTAAACGATACCCTGGCACCGGTCAACGAATATGGATACCTGTACAATCATCGGGCGGTTCAATCCAATAAATTGGCACCGGTTGGTTGGCATGTTCCATCTCAAACTGAGTATTTGACGTTACTGGATAGTTTGAGTACAACTAATCAAACCGAAGATATGCTGTTATCTCGGTTGAAAGAGGCAGGAGCCGCACACTGGCTGTTTGATTATGCGAATGGAACAAACATAAGTGGATTTACTGCTTTGCCCGGTGGTTATCGCTCTTCAACCGGTGAAGTTTTCAATATCGGCGCAGTTGCGATGTGGTGGACGGTAAGCAAAGGTCCGGATGAAAACAACGCGTCATACTATAACTTAAGAATAGAACCTTACAGTGTATATACTGATCAATCGGACTTGAATAACGGTTTATCCGTACGCTGCCTGAAAGATTACCCGGCCAAGCTTAACACCTGCCTGAAAGATGTTAGCCAAACCAAGGCCTCAATAGGAATCAAGTTGATCGAAACCGGCGGCGTATTGACCCGCAGCGGTCTTTGTTTCAGTATGACATCCGCACAGCCCGATGTGAATAATGCACAGGTTATATTGATAGATTCTCTGGAGCTAAAAGGTGAAGATTGGTTGAACTTGGATACGTTAACTTCAGGTGCCACCTATTACCTAAGGGCTTTTGCCGAAAACAGCACCGGGGTCAGCTATGGGGAAGTGGTGACTTTCAGCACACCAAGCAGCAATACGGTTGAAGATCTCGATGGAAACCAATACCATACCATAAAGATTGGTACGCAAACCTGGATGGTAGAGAATTTGAAAACCACGAAATACAATGACGGAACTTCCATTGGCGGTATATCTGGGTATCATTCCACTTCTCCCGGATACACGATGTATGGCGATAATTCAATCACGGAAATCTACGGTCTTTTGTACAACTGGTACGCCGTAAATACCGGCAAATTGGCTCCAACCGGTTGGCGTGTGCCTACGCAGGAAGACTGGCAAACCCTGGTCGAATACCTGGGAGGCGAAGAAGTTGCCGGTGGAAAGCTGAAGGAATCGGGTTTTAGCCATTGGAATGATCCCAATACAGGAGCCATTGACTGGGGTTTTAAAGCGTTACCCGGTGGGACACGCGATGGAACTTCTGCAACGTTCAGGACATTGAGAGACAGAGGTTGGTGGTGGGCTTCCACCCCTGGTATTGAGGACTACAATGCCTACATGTTTGGACTGGTTTCTTGGATGAGTAGCGGCTATATTGGTCAGGGTTATAAATCGGATGCCTATTCTGTTCGGTGCATCAAAGAAGAGTGAAACCATTTGATTGAATAAAAAAAAAGCCGCCTTATTGCTACAGTAAGGCGGCTTCTTTATTAAACAGCAGGTCGTTCTACTTCCCGGTAGGCACCAACTTGATGATGTTCACCGAGTTCAGGGGAAGTGTAACCGAAAGCTTGCCCGAAACAACGCCCAACTCTTGTTTTTTCGGCGTAACCGCTTCATCGTAATTGAAGTTTTCCACACCGGGTGCCGTGGAATAGAAGTTTTGGGTACCTTGATTTTTCACAGTGGTGTTTTCGGACGAAATGTATTCCAGAGTAGCTTTGTACGATGTTGCACTTCCATTGATAACCACCGTGGTTGCCTTGGCTACATTCTCCGCATTGACCACTTTCAGATAGACCGTACCTGTTTTGGTGTCAATGGTGGGAGAGGTGTACACCTTAGCGTCTTCGGTCTTGTCGGCCGTTTTGATAAATGGCGTGCTTTCGATGGTTTTGTCCCCGGTGTTGTTAGCGTACAACGACATGTAGTAGTAATTGGTGGAGCGCCACAATCCGCGGTTGTCGAACCAAATCAAGTTGGAATTCCACTTGTTGAAGCCCTTTTTGCAGAATAACGGCGCGTAAGCGGCCATGACCACCATGTCGGAATTGCGTTCCAGGCCTGTCGTATAGGCGGCTTCAGCCAAGGCAGAGGAAAACGCGTTGTTGGCGTTGTTGTTGGCGTATTCGCCCACGAAAACCCGGGTAGCCTTGCTTCGGTCGTAGGTGTTGCCTTGATTGCCACGCGTCTTACCTACATCGTAGCGATGGGTGTTGGAATAGAACCAGTTGTCGTTGGAATAGTAGTGCTCGTCCACGATGCTGACCGGGTATTTGCTGTCGATGATGCCGTAATTTGTGTTGAATTCGTTACCTGCAGCTGCAGAACCGGATGTGGTGATCAGGTTGATGTTCGGGTATTTTTCTTTGACCGCCTTTTGGACAATTTCGAAGCGTTCCCAGAAAGCATCTCCGCTGTTTTCGTTGCCCAGGGCCAGGTATTCCAGGTTGAAGGGTTTCGGGTGGCCGTAGGCAATACGCTTGGCACCCCATTCGGTTGAGGCGTCGCCGTTACAGAATTCAATCAAGTCGAGGGCGTCTTTCACGTAGATATCGTAGAAGCGTTTCTTTTCTTCTTCGGTACCCAGGGGAGCAATGTAGGAACGTCCGGCAAACTGGCAGGTCACCCCATTGTTGATGACGGGCAGGGCTTTGGCCCCCAAGGCTTCAGCAATGAGGAAGTATTCATAGAACCCGATGAACTGGGAGGTCCAGGTGCCCCAGTGGTTACGTATGCCGATGCGTTCTTCCACCGGACCAACCGTGTTCTTCCAGAAATACTGTCCCCAGTAGTTTGAACCTTCTGAGGCACAACCGCCGGGAAAGCGCATAAATTTGGGATTCAGTTGTTCAAGGGCTTGCATCAGGTCTTTGCGTAAAGCACCGTACTTGCCGTTTTTCCACAGTTGTTTGGCTTCGGGAATCAACGTGACAAAATCCAGGTAGAAGGTACCGGCAGCTGAGCCAATAATGACTAGCCTGCTATCCACGCTGCGTTGAGCCTTGAGTTTGCCTTTGCTTTTCTTCCAGGTGTTTTTCAATTTCTTAATGGTCACGGTGTTGGAGTTGATTTTCCCGGAAGCGTCTTCCAGATAAATCTTCACAGCGCCTTTGTATCCGTTGCCTTGCAGGTACAGGCCCAGGTCGTAGGAAATACCCGCATTGACAGCGATGGAAGGAATCTGGGTGTTGTTGGAATAGGAAAACCCCTGTCTTTCCTGACCGTATTCACCAATGCCAAATCCGTTGGCTGCCAGACCAAAGCCTTTGCCCGGATTCTTGATGTCGAAGCGGATGCAGAATTGTCTGTATTTCATAGCATCATCGTACTGGTCTGTTGAATCGAAGTTGTACAGTTTCTTGTACGTTACCAACGGTTTGTCTTCCACCGTGGTAGCTGTACCAATGGCACCATCGGTGCTGACAACGGTCCAGCCGTAAATATCGGTGGGTGATTTGGAAAACTCGGACTTTTTGTTTCCTGCAGGGCCATATTCAGCCGATCCCGGCACATCATAGGCCTGGAATGAATTGTTCTGGATCAGCTGGGCGCTGATGCCGCCATCGTTCGATTGGTTGATGTCTTCAAAGAAGATGCCGTGGAAGGTGTGGCTGACGGTAATGCCGGTTTTGGCTATGTTCAACTCAACCTGGTAAGGAGTAGAAACTGCAGTCTGAGCAGCAGCTGTTAGTGAAAAGATACTGCCTGATACAGCCAGAATGCATGTAAAAGCGTTGGTTCGCGTGAATTTCTTCATGGTTGTTGGTAATTATAAAAGATATAGGTATGAGCCGCGAAGATACCCAATCGAAACAGGATTATAAAGCATAAAAATGTTATTTTTGTGAAGCGTCTCAGAATGGGTATGGAGCAGGATAAAAAACGAGAAAACAGAACTATTTCAATTAAGACTTACTGGAAGGAGGTTCTGGCTGTTTTAATCATTTTGTTGGCCATTTACTTTTTCAGAAGCCAGGTGGGAGAGATCAAGACCATTGTCCCTCGTATATTGAATGCCAACACCACCTGGACGTTGCCTGCAGTGGTGGCCACCTTCTTGTTTGTATTCCTGCAAGCCATCATGTATGTGGCATCCTTTCGTTCGGTTGGTATCCATATCAACTTGTTGGATGCTCTGGAGTTGTATCTGAAACGAAACGTATTGAGTGTCTTTCTTCCGGCTGGAGCGATTGCTTCGCTGGCCTATACTCCCCATCGTCTTAAAAAAAAACAGGTCAATTCGCCTCAAGGATTGAAAGCCAGTCTGTTATTCGGATACATAGCCATCCTGACCGTTTTTCTGGTCGGTGTGCCGGTCATCATCTACACATTGATCAGCCAACAATACATCAGCAACTCATGGCTGTGGCTACTATTATTGGGCGTAATATTGTCGTCCATGGTGCTTGTCGTGTGGTCGTTTCTACGTAAGCGGCTCGTATACAGACTATCGTTACGTATCAATCTCTCATTTACTGAAAAACTGGAAGGCTTGCTGACGGAGAAGCTGGAAATGAAATCGTTGTTGCTGGCTGTCATCTATTCTACTCTCATTGAAGTTGTCAGCATACTGATGGTTTATTGCAGCATCCGCGCATTGGGCTATTCAGTCAGCCTGGAAGTGGCGGCCGTTGGTTATATTGTCTCTGTCATTCCCATGATGATTTCTCCCTTTCTGCGTGGCTTAGGGGCTGTGGAACTGACGTTGGCCTTTATCCTGTCAACGTACGGGTATGACGCTTCAACAGCCATGGGGACTACCTTGCTGTACCGCATCTTCCAGTTTTGGTTGCCACTTTTGTTGGGGCTATTTGCCTTTTTATGGAAAAGTAAAGAATTGATAGGTAGAGCCTTACCTGCTGCTGGTATGTTGGTGTTGGGTATGGCAAACATGTTTTCGGTGTTGAACATTCCACTGGCTGAGCACTTACATTGGAGCCTTTCCATCTTGCCCATTGAAAGTCTGCATGTTTCCAGAACCATGATGCTTTTTGTCAGCATTGTCATGTTGTTGGTGGCAGCCAACCTGATGAGGGGACATAGGAATGCGTATATCCTGGCACTTGGATTAACCTTGTTTTCCTTGGTTTGGCAATTGACCCGTACCGTCAACGTGGTTGAAGCCATTGTTGCCTTTACCCTTTTGATATTGCTGGTTGTTTACAGGAAAGAATACCGTGTCAAATCAGACCTCAAGTGGTTGACACTCGGTTTCAGGGCATTCTACATCGTCTTTATTGCTGTGTTGCTATTTGATGTGCTAGGTTTTTTCTTGCTCGACAAAAAGCATTTTGGGGTAGAATTCACCTTTGGCATGTCGATTGAATACACCCTTAGGAGCTTGTTTCTCATGGATAACAACCTGGTTCCTACCTCGGGGTTTGCCAAAGAATTCCTTACCCTGGTGCATGTCCTGGCCTTTGGCGTCTGGGTGTTACTGGTGGTTACCTTATTCAAGACACGAAAGATCCGATTGAATTACTTGCATCAATTGAAGCCCGAAGCCGAACGATTGATCAAAGATTGGGGTGATTCTTCACTGGATGCCTTCAAGTTGGAGAAAGACAAAGTGAATTATTATACAGCTGATGTGCCGGCTTTTATGGCCTATAGGGTGGCCAAGGGAGTGGCTGTTGTGTTGGAAGGTCCTGTTTGTAAAAAGGAGAAGAAGGTTGATGCCATCCAATCGTTCGAGCATTTTTGCATGGGAAACGGCTGGAAATCGTGTTACTTTATGGTGGGAGAGGGTGCGTTGAACGATTTCTCCCCATTCAATAAAAAACGAATCCTGGTTGGGCAGGAAGCTGTTATCGATGTGGATGCGTACCGCTCGAAAGGAGTGGATCCCTTGCTTGAACTGGTGGTAGAAGCGTGCACACCTTCTCATTCCAAATCGTTACTGGATGAGCTGCGTTCTATTTCCGAAGAGTGGTTGGATAAAACCAACCGAAAGGAAGTGAGTTTCTACACCTCGACATTCGACGCCGATGTGGTGAAACACCAACAGCTGCTGTTGCTTCGTTGTGGTAAAGAAAAGAAACCTGTGGCTTTTGTGACGGTCATGCCCATGCCGGTTTCCGATTCTTGTTCCATTGGGTTGTTCCGTATGGGAGATGCTGTTCCTGCTGGAAGTGAAGAGGTTTTAATGGATGGTTTGGTCGAATATGCGCGCCAAACGGGCTACCGCCGCATTCATTTGGGTATTGCCTCTTCCATCGGTGTCATCGAACCGGAAACCATGCCGGAACGAATTCAACACTATGTTTCCAACCGGTTCAAGCCGTTAAAGGATTTTCAAAGCCAGCGGGAGTTTCTGGAGAAATACGCCACAGGCTGGATAAACAGGTACTTGCTCTACGGTAGCGACTACGACCTCTTCCTCATCCCCGTAGCCCTGAGACGCGTCACCCGCCCATCCTTGATCTAACTTAATCAATTACCTTTCCCTGCGCAATCAACGCTCCCTTCAGTACGGGGATTTGGGCATTGCTTGCGTCCATTTCACCGGGACGGGCAGGTTCGGCTCCGACTCAAGTCGGAGCGCAGATACCCTCCCGGCGGAACGGAAACGGGATAATGTTAAGTAGGAAGTTGTGTCAGGCAGATTGGTCGTTTTTGTCCAGGAAATCGGAGACATCGTTGTACCGACCGTCTGTCAAATTGGTTCTGATGTTGATCAGCGCTTTGACCGTGTAGTCAATGTCTTCTTTGGTGTGCAGCGTGGTTGGCAGGAAACGCAGCAGCAACTTGTCCTTTTGCACAAACGGATACACCAGGATAGGGCAGAAAATGTTGTAATTTTCCCGCATGTCAATAATCAGGTTCAATGCCTGGTAGATGGTACAAGTCAGGTAAATGGGTAAAATGAACGTCTCGGAATTACCTGTGTCAAATTCATTCTTGATAAGCTCATCCCTAAAATAAGAAACCTTTTCACGCAGGTTTTCGCTGAGTTCAGGATGCTGCTTCAAGTAGTCCATACGTTGCAGGATACTACTGACGTACACCATGGGCAACGCCTTTGAATGGATTTGGGTCCGGGTGTGGTAACGCAGGAAATTCATGATGTCCTCAGGACCGGCAACAAATCCGCCAATACAACCGAACGCCTTCGAGAAAGAAGCCAGGTAAATATCGATTTCATTGTTGACGTCGAAGTGATCCCCGGTTCCTTTACCGTTCTTCCCCTCAATGCCAAACCCGTCAGAATCATTCACCAACAAGCGGAATTCATATTTCTTCTTCAAGGCGACAATTTCCTTCAACTTACCGTATTCACCCGTACTGCTGAAAACCCCGTGCGTCATGACGAGAATGCCACCATCGGTTTCCTTGGTGGTGCTTTGCGCCTTACAGAGCTGCTTTTTCAAGCTGTCCATGTTGTTGTGCTGGTACACGAAATGACGACCCATGTGGAGGCGGATACCGTCCAACAAAGAGGCGTGGATCATGGAATCGTAGACAATCACATCGTTTCTGCCACACAAGGCATCCAGGATGGACATAAAACCTTGGTAACCGAAATTGAGCACCACGGCGTCCCCCTTGTCAGTCCATTCGGCCAATTCAGATTCCAGTTTCTCGTGCAGACTGGTCTGACCCGACATGACCCGGTTCCCGACAGGATAGGACAGTCCCCATTTTTCCGTAATGGCAATATCGAGGGCTTTGATGTCTGCATTGGAACCCAATCCAAGATGATCGCTGATGTTCCAGTTCAAGACTTCCCGGCCACGAAACTTCATGCGAGGTCCCAAAGGCCCCTCCAGTTTTGGATAGGTGAAGTAACCGTGAAGCTGTCTGGCTAATTTGGAAACAGGCTCTTCGTTGGCTCGAATACGTTCGAATAGATCCAAGGTAGTGGTACAATAGTTGTGACAAAAATACAAATAATTTCGAACCAGCTTGCGTATTTATGGGTTAGTCTGGAAAATTCAATACATTTGCCCGCTCAACAAGATACTTACAAATGAATAACTGGTGGAAAAACAATCGTTTGTGGCTGATTTGCTATGTAATGGTATTTTTGGTAAGCATATATACCTTGCTGACCTCAAACAAACATGATATCCATATGGCCATCAATGGATGGAACAGTCCCTTCCTTGACGGTTTTTTCAAATTTTTCACCGAGTTTGGCGCCTTCCCCTTAATAGCAAGTATAACCGTAATCACCTTGTTCATTCGGTTCCGGATACCAATGACCATCCTGGCATCATCGCTGTTTGCCGTTATATTCACCCAACTGGGTAAACGGGTCATTTGGCCGGACAGTCCCAGGCCCAAGGTGCTCTTTGAAGGCATGGATTCATTCCATGTGGTAGATGGCGTGCATTTGCACAGTTCGCACAGCTTCCCTTCCGGACATACGTCGGGAGCCTTTGCCCTGTTTGTGGTGCTGGCCTTGTACGCAAAACCAAGCTGGCTGAAACTGTTGTTTTTAGTGGCTGCCCTGTTGGTGGCATATTCACGGATGTACCTGTCCCAGCATTTCTTGGTTGATGTGACAGCCGGGTCGTTCATCGGTTTGGTGTCCGCCCTGTTGGCTTATTGGTGGCTGAATGCGCCAGCCTTCAAGGGAAAAGAAGCGCTGAACAGGCGATTCAGGCTCAGTCGGCCATGGATTGGTTGATGGAGTCTATGTAATCCAGCAGTTCGTCCCTGCCCAGTTTCTTTTCTGCAGACGAGGTGAAGATGGGCGGCAACTCTTCCCATTGTTCGCTCAGCGCTTTTTTGTACGCCTCCAATGTGCCTTCCAGTTTGCCACGTGAAATCTTATCGATTTTGGTAAACACCAAGGCAAACGGCACCTCGTTTTCCCCCAGAAATTCGATGAAGTCAAGGTCGATGGCCTGCGGCTGTAGCCTGGAGTCGATCAACACAAACAAACACGCCATTTGCGGGCGTTTCACCACATAATCGGTAATGATTGTGTAAATCTTTCCACGGGTTTGTTTGCTGGTCTTGGCATACCCATAACCCGGCAAATCCACCAGGTGCCACTCCTTGTTGATCAGAAAATGATTGATCAATAGCGTCTTGCCCGGTTTTGAAGATGTCTTGGCCAACTCCTTGATATTGGTCAGCATATTGATGAGCGACGATTTGCCCACGTTGGAACGTCCGATAAAAGCATATTCGGAAAGGGTACTGTCCGGGCAAGCCTTCAAATCGGGGCTGCTCATGACGAATGTAGCGCTGGTTATGTTCATGTCGGTTTGTTGTTAGAAATCAGCCACAGGCCTGTAAAGGTAAACAATCCATTGATCATCAGTAATTCATATCCGAAGGTATAAGCAAACCACTTTTCTGAAGCAAATTGCAGGGCAAGACACAGCACAGGGGAAGCGAGGGCAATCCAGGGAATTAACCGGTCTTTCGCCTTGCGTTTGGTCAGTAGGCCGAATGCATATAAACCCAACAAAGGACCGTAGGTATAGGAAACCAGGGTGTATATCACGTCAATCAATGATGGACGGTTGATGTATCGGAATGCCAGAATAAAAACCACCAACAAAACGGCAAACCCGACGTGCGTCCACTTTCGGAACCTTTCATCCGTCGGCTTTTCGGCAATGTCGATGCAAAACGACGTGGTCATAGCCGTGAGTGCCGAGTCGGCGCTGTTGAACGAGGTGGACAGGATACCCAGGGCAAATAACACGATTACGGCCGGATGGAGAAAACCTTGGGTGACCAATAGGGGGAGGATTTCGTCCGAACTTTCCGGCAACACGATGCCTTGTTGGTTGGCAACGGTCAGCATAAGCGCCCCTAAAGAAAGGAACAGCAGGTTGAGGGGAATAAAGCCGAAACCGTACCAGTACATGTTCTTTTGCGAGTCCTTCAGTCTGGGAATGGTACGGTTCTTTTGAATCATATCCTGGTCAAGACCCGTCATGACCAAGGCTATGAAAATGCCGCTGAAGAATTGTTTGACCACGTGTTGTTTGCTGTGCCAATCGGTCCATTCCACACACTGGCTGTAAGAACTGTCCCTGATGGTACTCACCATGCCGTGTATGTCAAGATGCAGCGCCTTTCCAAACGCAATCACCAACCACACCAGTGAAACCAGCAAAGCTATGGTTTGCAGGGCATCCGTCCACACCAACGTTTTGATGCCACCCCGTTGGGTGTACAACCAAATCAGGAAGACAAATATACAGGCGGTCAAGGCAAAGGGAACTCCCAGCGCATTCAGCACCAAGGTTTGCATCATCAATACGATGACAAAGGCCTTGGCTGCAGCTCCCAGACCCTTGGCCAACAAAAAGAAACCCGCTCCGGTTTTATAAGCGTGGTTGCCAAACCGTTTGGCCAGGTATTCGTAGATGCTGGCTGATTCCAACCGGTAGTAGAGGGGGAGCAAAACCTTGGCAATGAGGATGTATCCGAAAAAGAACCCCACAACGGTCTGCATGTACAGGAAGCCGTTTTCTCGCACCATGCCGGGAACAGAAATGAAACTCACACCGGAAATGGAGGTGCCCAGCATACCTATGGCCACGATGTACCATGGTGACTGGCGGTTGCCGGAAAAAAAAGCGTCGTTGTCGCGTCGTTTGCCGGCAATGCGTGCTGTCAGAATGATAAGACCGTAGTAAACCACCAAGAGAAGCAGCAGCCAAAGAGAGGTATTCATGGGCGCAAAGGTAGTTTATTTGATGGAGTTTGACAAAATGGCAATTTGGCGTATCTTTGTTTCAATCAAGCTGTCCTCCATGAATCCATCGTTTCCTTCAACCATACTGGAAGAGGCCGTCAATGAGTTTTCCAAATTGCCCGGAATAGGTAGGAAAACGGCCTTGCGCCTGGTGCTCCATTTGCTGAAACAACCCAAAGACCAGGTGGAACATTTCGGGCAGGTCTTGTTGCGGTTGAAACGCGACATCCGTTATTGCTCCGTATGCCACAACATCACTGACCATGAACTGTGTCCCATCTGCGCCAATCCACAGCGAAACCGCCGACAGATTTGTGTGGTGGAAAACGTGCGGGAAGTCATGGCCGTGGAAAACACCGGACAATACCAAGGTGTGTATCATGTGTTGGGTGGTTTGATTTCACCCATGGACGGAATAGGTCCTTCTCAACTGGAAATTGAGAGCTTGGTGAAACGAGTAGGCGAAGAGGGTGCCGATGAGTTGGTACTGGCCCTGCCGGCCACGATGGAAGGTGACACGACGGCTTTTTTCATCTACCGGAAAGTAGCCGCCCTGCCGGTAACGGTCACGGCAATAGCGCGAGGTATTGCCGTGGGTGACGAACTGGAATATGCCGATGAGGTTACCTTGGGGCGTTCCATCGTAAACCGCGTGGCGTACAAAGGGTGATTCCAACATAACCATTTAAGCATAAACAACCAACCATGAGCCTGCAACCTCTTTTCAAACGCCTATACTGGATCAGTGTCATCGTACTGATAGCACTATGTTTCATTGCCTTCAACCCGGACAACGCGGTTCTTATACCAGCCGGAGTAATGGCGACCAACCTGCAACAAATCCTGGTATTGCTTGGTTTGGGAGGACTTCCGGGCGTTTTGGTGTGGTCAAGCCGCGAGGTTAAAAAACTGAAAGCGGCCTCATTTGAAGGCGACCGGCTTTCTCGTTACTCAAAAATTGTGTATATTCGACTGGCCGTATTTTCCGGCATAGGTTTTTACGCCCTGCTGGTGCAATACCTCACGCAGATGAAGGGTGCGTTCATGTTTATGATGGTGGTCTTTGTGTTGTTTGTCTTTGTATGGCCAACCAAAGCGCGTTTCGAATCCGAACTGGGGGACGAAACGGACAACAACAAAGAGATGGTGGATGAAAACCCCGATGAAGTATCCGTGGATACAGAGGATACACCTATGGAAGAAAACTAAAAGTGAACGAATATGAATTGGTTGGAATCGGATCGGATCAAGCTGAGAGCCCTCGAACCGGAGGACCTGCAGTATTTGTACAAGTGGGAGAACGATTCCCGCTTGTGGGAGTATGGCAATACATTATCCCCTTTTTCCAGGTATGTGTTGCACAACTACATTGAATCGGCATCGCACGATATCTATGAGGTCAAACAATTGCGCCTGATGATGGTAAATAGAGAAACGGATGCTGTGATGGGTACGATTGATTTGTATGACTTCGACCCTTACCACGGTCGAGGAGGAGTGGGTATTTTACTCGACGATGCGTATCAGGGAAAAGGGTACGGCTTGGAAGCCCTATCGTTGGTGAAAGACTATGCCTTTTCTTACTTGCATTTGAACCAACTGTACGCTTATATTCCTTGGAATAACCTGCCCAGCCTGCGTTTGTTCAAACGTTCCGGTTATACGGAGGCGGGATGTTTGAAAAACTGGAACAGGACCATTGACGGCTGGGGCGATGTGTTTATCTACCAGTTGTTTGCCGGCTGTTTATGTAAATAAATCCTTTCAAAGCCAACCTGAATGGCGATTTCCTGCTTGAAGGGTGATATTTGTCGTAGTATTGTAGCATGGTTTCATAAAACCAGGTGCGGGTGGCTTTCCGTGTTTCGCCGGATGTTCCTTCCATGCCCGATTGATACTTGTGGTGGATGATGGTGGCACCGGGATGGAACACTACTTCGAATCCGGCTTCCCGGAAGCGACGGCACCAATCCAAATCTTCCGCGTACATAAAAAACCGCTCGTCGAGCATGCCAACTTTATCCATGGCAGCCGTCCGTACCATCATGGCCGCACCCGAACAGGCATCGATGGTGTGAACCGTGTTCCTGTCCTTCCAGCCCTGATGATACGCTCCAAACCAGCGTGAACGGGGAAACAGGCGCTCCAAACCAATCAAGTAGGTAAAGGATGCCCAGGGAGTAGGCTCGCCCCTGTGGCAGGCCCTGTCAAGCAAGCCATTGCTCAACATAAGCCTCGGAGTCAGTACAGCCACTTGTGGGTGTTGATCCATGTACTCGACCAAGGTAATTAGGTTGCCTTCGTCCGGAAACGAGGTGTCTGTATTCAACAGCAAGACATACCGGGAACGGCAGGTTTGCAAGGCCAAGTTGTTGCCCGCGGCAAAACCCCGGTTGGTGGGAGAGACGATGACCCGAACCCAGGGCCACTGCTCCAGTGCAGCCAGCGATGCGTCGGAACTGCCATTATCCACGACGACAACCTCGCACCGAAGTAGTCCGGGCTGCAGCACACAAGTCTGTATCTGTGGCATCAACCGTTCCAACCAGTGCTTGCCGTTGTAATTGACAACGATGACGGTCAGGTCGTATTCGGGGGTGCTATTCGTGTTGTTCATCATTATCGTCATCTTCTTCGTCAACAAACCAATCCGACAAACTGAAATCACCGGTATAAGTGTCGATGTCCCTGCGTTCCTTCTTGGTGGGGCGTCCCGTGCCTCTGGCGCGTTGGTTGACGGCGGCCAGGCGGCTTATTTCCAGGAGTTCAAGTTGTTCCTTTGAGGTGACGTTTTCCAGAATTTCCGGAATAAGCTTGGGACCCACGCGGTTATTGACGGCTTTCAACACCCTGAATGACCAGGTGATGGGTGGTTTGCGTACCTCAATGATATCGCCCTCTTTGATGAGCCGTGATGGCTTCAAAATTACGCCTTTCATAGTGACACGTCCTTTTTTACAGGCATCCGTTGCTATGGAACGGGTCTTGAACAGGCGGGAAGCCCACAGCCACTTGTCAATGCGTGTTTCGTTGGCCATCAGCGTTTGTTAAAGTCATTCATGGTGCGTTGAATGCCCGCCAGACAAAAGCTCTGGATAATCTTGCCGGCTTCGGTGATGCGTTCCGGGAGGGTTTCCAGTTGTTCGGGCGACCATCCCCCCAGGACATAGTCAATCTGATATCCTTTGGGAAAATCGTTGCCGATACCGAACCGCAACCGGGCGTAGTTTTGCGTTCCCAGTGTTTCCTGAATGTGCTTGAGCCCGTTATGTCCGGCATCACCGCCGCCGGGTCTGAGCCTGAGCGTACCGAAGGGCAAAGCAACGTCATCAACAATCACCAGCACGTTTTCAAGCGGTATCTTTTCGGCCTGCATCCAGTAACGAACAGCGTTGCCGCTCAGGTTCATGTAGGTGGACGGCTTCAGTAAAGTCAATACGCGGTTCTTGAGCTTCATTTCAGTCACCGCTCCGTATCGCTGATCAGTGAATTTCAACTTGTTGTCAATGGCCAGGTCGTCCAATACATCAAAACCGATGTTGTGACGGGTATGTTGGTAGGTGGCTCCTATGTTGCCGAGTCCGACAATGAGGTAATGCATGAGGTTTTTCAAATGAATTGCTACAAAAATAACCATTCGGTTGGTTGTTGACTCACCGAATGCAAAAAAAGTGGCCATCTCGAAGGTTTATCCCCAGAGATGGCCACGTATATGGTTTATCTTCCTTATTTACTTGGAGGATTCTTGCTTGGCAGCAGCTGCAGCCAGACCACGGGCAACACGGGTCAGTTTGATGGCGCAGACAATGGCTTGTTTCGGGGTAACAATTTCGATGTTGTCAAAACTGACTGTGCCCACTTGCATGGTTTTTCCCAATCCAAGTTTGGTCACATCGATGTTGAGTACATCGGGAACGCTTTTATAGTAACCTTTTACTTTCAGCTTGCGCAGTTCCTGGCTCAGTTTTCCACCATCTTTGACACCTTCAGCCAAACCGTTCAGCTTGACAGGTACTTCCACAATAATGGGTTTGTCTTCAAATATTTGCATGAAATCGATGTGCAGTACGTTGTCTTTAACCGGGTGGAATTGAGCTTCCTTCAAGATAGACATGTAGGTCTTGCCATCAATATTGAGTTCAACCGTGTGGATGTCGGGGGTGATAATCAATGGACGTAGGTCATTGTCTTCCAGCATGAAGTGAATCACTTCTTCACCTCCATACAGTACACAGGGTACTTTGGATTCTTTACGCACTTGTTTGGCGAATTTTTTGCCAAAATCGGTTCTCATAGAACCGGAGAGTTGTAGATTTTTCATTTGTTCGGGTTTGTGTTACTCAAAAATAGTAAGTTGTGCTTAGAATTTTCCCATCACACGATGATGCGATAAAAGCGGCGCAAAGATACGAAAAAAATAGGTTTGGCAAAGGGTATCGATTAATTTTCAGGCTCAGAAGACTATTGTCGGATTTTTGTCGTATTTTCGCAGAATAATTGCAGCTCTTTACAACGATGATCAATCGCGTTTTAATTCGCATCAAGGCTGTCCAGATGGTGTATGCCTACTACCAGAGTGGTAACAAGGATCTGACAAAAGCAGAGAAAGAGTTCTTTCACAGCCTGGAAAAATCCTATGATTTATATTTCTTTCTGTTGCAGCTTATCCTGGCTGTCACGCAATTCGCCGAACAGCGCATTGATGCAGGTCGCAACAAATACCTGCCCACTGAGGAGGAAAAAAATCCCAACCTTCGTTTTGTCAACAACGCTTTTGTCACCCAGTTGGCACAAAATGCCAGCTTGAAGCACTATCTTACCAACAGCGGTATGTCGTGGGTCAACTACGACTCTTTTGTGAAGTCGTTGTACGAAAAGATTGTGTCCGAAGACTTCTATCAGGAGTATATGAACGAGTCTGAGGTTTCTTATGAATCGGATAAGGAGTTGTGGCGCAAAATTTTCAAGCGTATTCTGCAGCAAAGTGATGAACTGTACGACGTGTTGGAAGAACAGAGCATTTACTGGAACGATGACCTGGATATTGTCATCACGTTTGTCATCAAGTCAATCAAGCGATTTGACCCAGCTACCGGTGCAGACCAACCATTGCTTCCTATGTACAAGGATGAATCCGACAAGGCTTACGCATCCAGTTTGTTCCGGGGCTCCATCCTGCACGGTGTACAATACCGGGCGTTGATTGAGGAGGCTACGAAAAACTGGGAACTGGAACGCTTGGCGTTGATGGACCTCCTGATCCTCCAAGTTGCGCTAACTGAAATCATGGAAATCGAGGGCATCCCCGTAAATGTTTCGCTCAACGAGTACATCGACATTGCCAAGGTGTACAGCACACAGAAGAGTGGTACCTTTGTCAACGGTATTCTCGATCAGGTGGTAACTACTCTCCGCGAGCAGCACAAAATCTTCAAGGCGTAAGTCTTATATTTTTTTCTATATTTGCATCTAATCACATAAAAAATACGATTATGATTCTTTCATCCATCTTTTTGCAAGCTGCTGCCGGTGCGGCAACTCCAGCTTCAGGCTCACCTTATTCATCCTTGTTGGTGATTGCCCTGATTTTCGTCGTGTTCTATTTCTTCATGATCCGTCCGCAAAACAAGAAACAAAAAGAAATCCAGAAGGCTCGTGCCGCCCTCAAAAGTGGTGACAGGGTGATTACTTCAGGAGGTATCTATGGAAAGATCCGTGAAGTGAAGGATGATTCATTCATCATCGAAGTCTCCGATAACGTGCGCATACGCGTGGAAAAATCGGCTGTCTTTGCTGCCGGTGAACCTGCCGAAGAGAAAAAATAACGGTTTCGTTTGGTTTTCGGTCGATGGTTAAAGGCCTGAAGCAACTGGTCGGTAAAAACATACGCCTTTTCAGGAAGGCTTCTGGCAGGGATGTGCTCATTTTCCTGGGTTTCCTGTTGGTTTCGCTGTTTTTCTGGTCCTTGCAGGCCATGCAGGAAATCCGCACCTACGAGTTGACACTTCCTGTGGTCTATGAACCGGTTCCTCAACACATTTCTATCACCAATACGCTTCCCAAGTCGTTCAAGGTAACCTTGAGGGACAAGGGAATTGTGTTGCACCAGTACTTCATTCACCGGAAGGAGATGGCTGTCCGGCTGAATCCCATGAGTTGGTACAGGCATGACGGCATCGGTAAGGTAGACCGTTTGCTCATTGAATCGTACATCCGCCAATCGCTGGATCCCACGACGGAACTGATTTCCGTGTATCCCGACACGGTTTCTTTTTATTTTGTAGAAAAGGCCAGCAAAGACCTAACCGTTTTGGTGGACCACGAAATTCATCCATCCGCTCAGCATTTGCTGACCGGTGATGTAGTGGCTGAGCCTTCAACGGTTACAGCCTATGCACCACAGGAGTTGCTCGATAAGCTGGATTCAGTGGAAACGACCTTGTTGCGTGTGGACGGTATAAAGGAAAACAAAACTTACGACGTCGAGCTTAAGTCATACGATGGCGTCCGTTTATCCACCAATAAGGTTAAGGTACACGTGAATGTGGAAGAATTTACCGAAAAAATGCTGACCGTACCGGTTAAGGGCATCGGTTTTCCGGCCAATGAACGGTTGTTGGCTTTTCCTTCCTCCGTGCGTGTCTCATTTTTGGTGGGGGTATCTGCTTATGAGCGTGTTAATGAAAGCGATTTTGAGGTGGGAGTGTCTTACGATAAGGTGATAGGAACAGCCAACAAACAACTGAAACTTCAACTGATCAAACAACCTGAGTATGTTCAACGGGTCAAGATTCAGCCTGAATCCATTGAATGTTTGATTGAAAAACGATGATACGGATTGGTCTTACAGGCGGCATTGGGAGCGGGAAAACCGTGGTTTCCACCTTGTTGGGAGTCATGGGTATTCCTGTGTACGACTCGGATGATCGTACCAAGGAGTTGTATGACTCGGATGAATCCTTGAAGGCTGCATTGACGGCCCGGTTTGGTGAATCGCTGTATGCGGAAGGTCGGTTGAACCGAAGCTTGTTGGCCAGTATCATTTTTACTGATATTGAAGCGTTGAGTTTCATTAACAAGGTGGTTCATCCCATAGTTGAAGCGGATTATCGTAAATGGGCCGAACAACAAAAAGCTCCATATGTGGTGCAGGAATCGGCCATTTTGTTTGAAGCGGGCCTGGCTCCGTTGTGCGACCTCATTGTGGTGGTTTCGGCTCCTGATGATCTACGGGTTCAACGCGTGTGCCAACGGAACGGGTGTACACCTGATTCGGTACGCGAACGGAAGCAGTGGCAGCTGAAGGAAGAGGAGCGGTTGGCTCATGCGGACAGGGTGCTGGTGAACGATGATGTCAAGGCGTTGATTCCTCAGGTTATTTCCTTACAAACTTATTTGAAACAACTGATAGTTAATTGATAAATAGTTATATAATGATTAAGAAAATCGTATCCATTTCCGGTAAGCCCGGTTTGTTCAAAGTGATTTCACAGGGTAAAAATATGTTGATTGTTGAGTCTTTGGTCGATAAGAAACGGGTGCCGGCTTATTCGTCTGACAAGGTTGTGTCGTTGGGCGATGTGTCCATGTTCACCACGGGTGAAGACAAGCCGTTGGCTGAAATCCTGGAGGCTATGAAGGCTAAGGAGAACGGAGCTGCGGCTTCCGTGGATCCTAAAGCTGATACGGAATCGTTGCGTGCGTATTTCGCTGAAATCGTGCCTGATTTTGATCGTAATCGGGTGTATCCTACTGATATCAAAAAGTTGGTCCAGTGGTACAACTTGTTGATTGCTTCTGGCAATACTGATTTTTCCCTGGAACAAGAAGCTCCTGCTACTGAAACAGAACCTAAATAATCTAATTGGTATGAAACAAGTGGAAGATGACATGTTTGAATACGATGAGGACGAAGCGGTTGCGTTCATTCGCAACTACATTCCTCAGGAACTGAAACCGAAGTTCAGCGATGATGATTTGAATTACATCATCGACCTGATCTATGAGTACTACGAGCGTGAGGGTCTTTTAGACGATGAGAGTGAAGAGGAAGTCGAGGTGGATCTGGACGATTTGACTGCTTTTGTGGTCAAGAATGCCATGAAAGACAAGGTGGGTAAATACACCGACGAGGAAATTCGTTTCATCGTTGACGGCGAAATTGCCTACTGCGAAACCCTCGGCATTTTCGAATAACCCAATCTCCTTAACCTACAAGCAAGGCTGTCCTAATCGAACAGCCTTGTTTTGTTGTTGACTCTACTGTAAAGCTTATTGGGCAATACGTTTATCAAGAAGAATAAATACCAGGTCACAACTATGAAACGAATAGAAATAGTTGATTTTCTAAAAGGATATTCAATAGTTACAATAGTGATTTTTCATTATTTGCAATATTTGCAACTCCCTTCCCCTTTTAATTCACTGATTTTTTTTGGAGGAACGGGGATTCATCTGTTTATTTTGCTTTCGGGTTTTGGATTATACCTTTCGTACTTGAACAAACCCTTAACGTATAGAACGTTCTTGAAGAGAAGATTCACTAAAATATATGTCCCCTACATAGTTGTAGTAATATTATCCGCTCTAATATCGCTGGTTATACCTGTATATGAAAACTCTCTATACGCGTTTGGAGGCCATGTATTCCTATATAAGATGTTTGACGAGAATATAGTCGGATCATATGGCTATCCTCTCTGGTTTATATCCATGATCTTGCAGTTCTATCTATGTTTCAATCTTATTGTATTTGTAAAATCAAAACTATCAACCAAATGGTTTTTAATTTCAGGCGTTTTGCTGAGTATTGGTTGGGCTGTCTTTGTGTCTCTGATAAATAAGTCGGATGAGAGAGTGTTTAATAGTTTCTTCTTGCAATACTATTGGGAATTTGTGTTAGGCATGGTCATGGCTGAAACTGTATCTAAAAACAAAAAAATAATTGGTGCGGACATTCGTAAGGTATTGCTGTTTGCTATTGCAATAATATGTTGTGCATTTTATGGCTTTATGGCATTAAAAGGAGGACAATTGGGTAGAATGTTTAATGACTTTTTTGCATTAACAGGTTATGCTCTTATTGCAATTGCGATTTATGGTTTGAAATTAAAACCTATAAATCAATTATTCTTATATATCAGTAAAATATCTTTTTCCGTTTATCTGCTGCATATGCTTGTTTTACTAACCATATCCACCTTATTTGATAGTATAAACTCTATTTATATTGTAATACTTTCATTAATTATTATCACACCCTTATCAGCTCTGTATCAAAAATTGGTGGATAAATTTTTGAAATTTGTCAAATTATAACGTTGTGGCAAAACCTATTCCATTTTATTGATGGCTCCGTAGAAGCTGTCGCGGTAGGTTTCGCTGATGGGCAGGAGGGTGTTGGCTATTTTCACGCGGTGTTTTTCGATGCTTTCGATGTGGTTTAGGGAAACCAGGTACGATTTGTGGATGCGTTGGAAGCACGATGAGGGCAGCAGGGATTCGAATGAGCCGAAGGTTTGCTGCGTCAGCAATTTGCCGTTGGTGGTGTGCAGGCAGCGGAAATCACGCATACCCTCGATGTACAGGATGTCATCCAGTTGGACTTTCGCCAGTTTGTAATCAACCTTCACAAATAAATAGTCCGGTTGTGCTTCTGATTTTTCCGTGTGATTGTCCAATCCCTTGGTGGCCTTGTTGACAGCCTGCACAAAACGCGCAAATGAGAAGGGTTTCAGCAAGTAATCGACCACCTCGAAGTCATAGCTTTTGAGGGCGTATTCACTGTAAGCCGTGGTAAGGATGACATGTGGACGGGTGGGCAAAGCGGAAAGTAATTCAAACCCGGTGAGCGACTCCATCTGAATATCCAGGAACAACACGTCAACAGTGTTGCTGTTTAAAAAATCCAGGGCTTCCGTCGGTTGGTCGAACGTGGCATTCAACGTCAGGAAGGGAATGCGTTCAATAAAGCCGCGTATTTTTTCAAGTGCCAGCGGTTCGTCATCAATAGCCACACAGGAGTAGTTCATTTGAAATCGAGGATTAATTGAACATAATACAGGGTGCCATCGTTGTTGATGGTGAGTTTATGGGTATCCGGATACAGCAATTCAAGCCTCCGTTTCAAGTTGGCCAACCCAATACCAGTTTCGGAACGGTTTGACCCGGCTTTTTTCAGGGAGTTTGCACAGCTGCAGACCAACCGGTTGCTGGTGCTTTGGAGGTGGATGTCGACAACCGCATCGAGCGCATCAAACGATGCGTGCCTGAAGATATTTTCAATAAATGGCAACAGCAGGAGAGGAGCTACTTCAAGGGCGGGGTCTTCCATTTCTACCCGGAACTGTACCTTTGAAGGATCCTTCAAGCGCATGGCCTGCAGGCTAAGGATATTCCGGTAGTGTACCACTTCGTCGCCCAAGCGTACCAAGGGCTTTTTAGCTTCGTACAGCATGTACCGCATGATTTCCGACAGGGTAATCAATGATTCGGAGGCTTTGTCGGGGTTTGAGCGAATCAGCGCATCGATGTTGTTGAGTGTATTGAACAGGAAGTGCGGGTTCAGCTGCGCGTTCAGCATGTCCAGTTCATTCCGCAGCAACATCTGCTTCATTTCCTGTTTGTGTTGGATGTCTTCAAACCAGCGGATAAAACCTCTAAGCAAACTGCCTGTTTGGCAGATGATCAAGGTGCCAATCAAAGGAGGCATGATTGCATTCAGCGTTATTGCAGGATGGTTGGGGAACACCCAACTATAAAGGAAAACCAAGGCCAACGAAAGCACAACCGTATACGCGATGGAAGCTAGGATATAGCTTAGGTAACGCTGTTTTTCAATTAGGCGGTAAAAAAAGAAATAAAACGCATAGAAAGCCGCGATGGCCCAGCCAAGGCTGAAGAGGTAGGAAACCCATTCCCGGACAATGCCATCAAAACCACCCGCCAGTTGGTACTCCACCACGCCTGAGAAAAGGCAGAATACTACCCAATAGAACAGGTGCAGAATAATTTTGATGGCTCGAATCATATCGTTTTTTCTGAATGGGGTAAAGTTAGCAAATCTTTGCCTTTTTCTGCTTGATCAAACTGCTGATGATCATGTACAGCGCGTGGGGCAACATGAGAACAGTTATGCCGGAGTTGGGTACCATATAAGCGCCAATAAGCACCACAATCAAGTAGGAGAGAGTAAATCCAAGCGGAAGAATGCCTTTCTTGCGTTCAATGCCATGAACCAAAAAGCCGAGGGTAATGATTAGGAGACCAAAGTAAAAGAAAAAGAAGGTGGCAAACGACTCAAAATTTGTTTTACCAACAGCAGCAGGCAGTTCTTGGAGGCCTTTGCTGACGTTAAAGAATGCCGTTTCGGAAAAGCCCTTGAATTGAGTTTGAAAACTGGTCAAAGCAGCCTGTGTGTGTAATAGCCCGATAAGAATGAGCACAATGCCGTTGGTGATTTTTTTTAGAAGTTTCATGGTTGGTCGATGTGTGTTGTTATTTGCTTTTTTGTTGTTCCATTTGTTCGGCTTTTTTGGCCAAAGTGTCCAGCCAAACGCGCCGGATAAGGGCGCTGCCGGGGTAAATGACGCGCCAGTAACGGGCAAATTGTTGATTGTCCGAAGGCGTTTGAGCGAAATTGCGGGTTTCGGTGGAAACCAATGTTTGACCGTTCCCCAGGGGTTTAAAGCAGAAGTTGACGGCCACTTTGTTGTAACCCGGTTCGTTGAAGGCGTTGAATTGCTCGATGGTGGTCAGCACAGGCGGCGGAGTTTTGGTTGAAACATTGATAATCATAAACGTGATGCATTCGATGGAATCCACGATAATCCAATCAAAATCGGGTGTTTTCAGGATACCGGTTTCGGCTTCTGCCTTGGATACTTCGCCACTCCTGTCTTTTTCTTCAGCAATGCCCCTGATTTTCATCAGCAAATGGACGACAGGAATATCTCCGACACCAGTGATGCGAAAGGCTTCCTTTATGGTCTCGGGGGAAGCGTTGATGATACGTTCATGGTATTCGTTGGACGCAAATTCAGGTAGCATTTGATCAATAACCTGATCGGTTTGAGCCTTTGTCAGTTGAACGGGCCAGAATAAAGAAGCTGTCAGGGTTAGCAAACCACCACCCAATACGATCAGGGCTATGGTCCGGTTCAGGATAAACAGAAAGGCCAACGGTATGACAAGGGAAATCAATCCGACAACGGCAAGAATGAGACCAATCCAAAAGAAATAGGAGGGGGCGTAAAAACGGGCGTAGTGCATGAGACGCACCATAATGGCCAGAGCGGCCACAATACAAAGGATTCCTGGCAAGAAATGTTTCAATTCCATGATTGAATGGTTTGGTGGATAATGGTTACAATCAAATCAATGCATTGATTTCGATGCAAAAGTGGAAATACCCTACGGTTGGCTGAAATAAAATCTGCAACCGCCCCAAAAACGGCTGCAAAACCTACAATTTGGCTGCAGAACCCAAACGGTTTCATTACCCACAAAAAAATCCCGTGCAAGGCTTACTACCTGCACGGGATTTTTTGTGGATGTATTCCGGACAACTGATCAATCCGGATGTTTCCTGAAACGTTTGTTTACGCGTGTTTGGCCTTCAGGGCGGCGTAGATTTCGTTTTCTATGGTTTCAGCCAATTCGGGGTTGTCGCGCATGCATTCCTTGGCAGCTTCACGGCCCTGACCGATTTTGGTTTCGCCGTAGCTGTACCAGGAACCGCTTTTGCGGATAATGCCGAGTTCCGTACCCAAATCAACAATCTCGCCCGATTTGGAAATACCCTCACCATACATGATGTCGAATTCAGCCTTGCGGAAGGGAGGGGCCACCTTGTTCTTGACCACTTTCACGCGAGTCTGGTTGCCTGTTGCTTCTTCACCGTCCTTGATTTGACCGATACGACGGATGTCCAAACGGACGGAGGCGTAAAATTTCAACGCGTTACCACCCGTGGTTGTTTCAGGATTGCCGAAGACGATACCGATTTTGTCACGCAACTGGTTGATGAATATGCAGGTGGTGTTGGTCTTGTTGATGGCAGCTGTCAGCTTGCGGAGGGCCTGAGACATCAGACGTGCCTGGAGACCCATTTTGGAGTCGCCCATTTCGCCTTCCAATTCGGCTTTAGGCGTAAGAGCGGCCACAGAGTCAATCACGATGATGTCGATGGCGGAAGAACGGATGAGCTGTTCGGCGATTTCGAGGGCTTGTTCACCGCTGTCCGGTTGTGAAATCCAGAGGTTTTCGATGTCAACGCCCAGTTTTTCTGCGTAAAAACGGTCAAATGCGTGTTCAGCATCGATGAAAGCGGCAATACCTCCAGCTTTTTGGGCTTCGGCGATGGCATGGATGGCCAAGGTGGTTTTACCGGACGATTCCGGGCCGTAGATTTCAATCACGCGACCACGGGGATAACCGCCCACACCCAGGGCTGCGTTCAATGCAATGGAACCACTTGAAATGACGGGTACGTCAACCACGGCTTCGTCGCCCATTTTCATGATGGAACCCTTGCCGTAGTTCTTTTCTATCTTCTCCATCGCTGCCTGCAGGGCTTTCAGCTTCTCGTTGGATGGTGCGTTGGTTTCTTCCTTTTCTTTTGCCATGGCTTTGTCAATTTGTTGGTTTTAGCGATTCAAAGATACAATAAAAGCCAACGTGTTAGCAATATGATATTGTTAATATTATATAAATATAATGTAAATTACCGGCAGCTTTTCCAAGCAACGATGGTATGAAGGTTGATTATACCTCCAAATCCACATTGAAATATTCGTTCCAGGGCAGTCCGTTTTCAGCCAGCGCTTTCAGGAAGGGGTCGGGATCGAATTGCTCCACGTTGTATACGCCGTTCTTTTTCCACAGTCCCTGCATGAACATCATGGCACCGCATACAGCAGGTACACCGGTGGTATAGCTTACGCCTTGCGCGCCGGTTTCCTTGTAGGCGGCCTCGTGGCTGCAGTTGTTGTACACGGCATAGGTCAATTCCTTGCCATCCTTGATGCCCCGAATGCGGCAGCCGATGGATGTTTCGCCTGTGTAGTTTTCGCCCAGGTCACCCGGGTCGGGCAACACGGCCTTCAGGAACTGGATGGGCACAATTTCGACGCCATTGTACATAATGGGGTCGATGCGGGCCATGCCTATGTTTTGAATCACACGCAGGTGGGTGAGGTATTCCTGACCGAACGTCATCCAGAAGCGGGCGCGTTTGAGGGTGGGGAAGTGTTTCACCAGCGACTCCAACTCTTCGTGGTAGATCACGTACGATTCCTTGGGGCCTACGTTGGGGTAATTGAGCGGCTTATGAATTTGGTGGGGTTCCGTCATGACCCATTGGCCGTTTTCCCAGTATTTGCCCTTTTGCGTCACTTCGCGGATATTGATTTCCGGGTTGAAGTTGGTGGCGAAGGCCTTACCGTGGTCGCCTGCGTTGCAATCGACAATGTCCAGGTAATGCATTTCATCGAAATGATGCTTGGCGGCATAAGCTGTCCAGACACCGGTCACACCCGGGTCAAACCCACAACCGAGGATGGCGGTGAGACCGGCTTCCTTGAAGCGTTCGTGGTAAGCCCATTGCCAGGAATATTCGAAGTGGGCTTTGTCCTTGGGTTCATAGTTGGCCGTATCCAGGTAGCTGACCTTGCAGGCCAGGCAAGCGTCCATGATGGTGAGGTCCTGGTAGGGCAGGGCCACGTTGATGACCAGGTCGGGCTTTTCCGCGCTGATCAGCTGGATGAGTTGGTTTACGTCGTCGGCATCCACTTGGGCGGTGCGGATGCAATCACGCCCCACAGCTTTCGATACGGCCTCGGCAATTAGGTCACACTTGGATTTGGTACGGCTTGCCAGTACGATGTCCTGAAAGATTTCAGGGTGTTGGGCCAGTTTGTGGGCGACTACCGTTCCTACGCCACCGGCTCCGATTTGGATCACTTTTCCCATGTCTGCTTGAAAAAATTGGTACGTCTGCAAAGATACGCCAAAAAATGAGTTTCTTTTCGTACCTTTGCGGAGATTTTAGGGGTGTCCCACCGGTGTGGTGGGGCTGAGATAATACCCTTTGAACCGGATGTAGATAATCCTACCGTCGGGAAAAAGTAAGCGCACTGAGCGCATTTTCTGGTATCCTTCTCTTCACGTGCCCCTTTTTATTGTTACACTTTAATCAAGTTAATCATGAAAAGGTTTTTTTTGTGCCTGGTGGCGGCATCTGCCACCGTTTTCACGCTTTCAGCGCAGTCTTCAACCCATTCAGCGGAGTCGCCGAAAAAACGCCCGAATGTAGCGGACACCCTTCGTGAACGGGAACTCGACGAGGTGTTGGTGCTCACCAACAGGGCCTCGAACACGACCCCGGTAGCCCAAACCAACCTGCAGGCCGCCGAAATCAAGCAACTGACTGTTGCCAACAATTTGCCCCATGTGCTGTGGATGACACCATCGTTGGTGGCCACCAGTGAAAATGGTACAGGAGCGGGCTATTCGGCCTTACGTGTGCGCGGTACCGATGCCAGCCGCATCAATGTCACCCTGAACGGCATTCCGTTGAACAATGCCGAGTCGCAGGAAGTGTATTGGGTGAATATTCCCGACATGACTTCCGCTTTGAACAGCATCCAGATTCAACGAGGGGTAGGCACCTCAACCAACGGTCCGGGTGCTTTTGGGGCCAGCATTAACATGAGTACCTCTACGTCGAAAACGGCCTTTGTCGAATCGGCCACAACGGTGGGCAGCTACGGCACCTTCCAGCAAAATATTGCTGCGGGTACGGGTGTGTTCGGCCAAGGACTTAGCTTTGATGTACGGTATTCCAACCTCACCACAGACGGTTTTTTGCGCAACGGCTGGTGCGACCACGAATCGTTGTTTGCTTCCTTTGTGAAACGGTTTGACAAGTCGGCCCTGCGCGTGAATTACATCTATGGCGACCAGCACACCGGCATTACCTGGGAAGGCATCTCAGCCGACCAGATGAAGCAAGATCCAACCTTTAATCCTGCCGGCACCATCACGGACGGTGTGTACTACGACAACGAAAGCGACAATTACCGCCAACACCACATTCAGGCCTTCTACACCCACGCGTTCAATGAAAAGCTGCTGTTGAATGCCGGGGTGAACTACACCGATGGCTTTGGCTACTATGAACAGTACAAACAAGACAAGGAATTCTCGTCTATGGGCTTACTCAATCAAACAGTGGACACCACCACTTATACTGAAACGGACCTGATCCGTCGTAAAAATATGGATAACGGGTTCTATACCGCCCATGTGAACCTGGATTACCTGAATGACCGCCTCCGCATCCAAACCGGAGCCATGTACACCTACTACGACGGCGATCATTTCGCTACTCTGTCGTGGGTGGAAAACAACCAATCGATTCCGGTGGGGTACGAGTGGGTGCGCAACCGCGGTAAAAAAATGGATGAGAATGTATTTGTAAAAGGCGAGTATACCTTGATGGATGGCTTGAATTCTTATGTCGACCTGCAATACCGTTATGTGATGCACGAGTTAACCGGCATCGATGACGATGACATGGTGGACATGACGCAGTTGCGTTCGTGGAATTTCTTTAACCCCAAAGCCGGTCTGTATTACTCCAAAGGCCTTCATACCGCTTTCGCTTCGGTGGCGGTTGGCCATCGTGAACCGGCGCGTGCCGATATCAAGGACGCGTTCAAGTTTGGAGGCAACGGTGCCATCAAACACGAGCGGCTGACCGATTACGAGGTGGGGTATACGTTTGACAATAAGGAGTTCATGGCATCGGCCACGCTGTATTACATGAATTACAAAGACCAATTGGTGCCCACCGGAAAACTTAACGATGTGGGTTACAAACTGATGAGCAATGTAGACAAGAGTTACCGGGCCGGTATTGAACTGGCCTTGGGATGGAAACCCACCGAGGCCTGGCAATTTGATGCCAACGCGACCCTTAGCCGTAATCGGGTAGTTGATTATACCGTTTGGTATGAAACCTACGACAACAGCACCGATTGGGGGGATGCTGCCCAGCTCAGCCAGCACTTCGATGAAGCCAAGCTGCCGTACTCACCCGAAACCATGGGTGCCTTCCGTGTAACCTGGAAACCCCTGCACAACTTAAGCCTGACCGCCACCGAAAAGTACGTGGGGGACCAATACATAACCAATACGCAAAACGACGCGTTGAAACTGGATGCGTACCAAACCACCAACCTGTCGCTAACCTACGATTTCCGCATCAAAAATCTGACCGACGCCTCCCTGAGCCTGCACGTCGTCAACCTGACCAGCCAGTCGTATGCCTGTAACGGATGGGGCTATGAGGCGCATTTTGCAAACGGAGACCCCACCTATACGGAAGCGGGTTTATATCCAGTAGCTCCTCGGAATTATTTGGTTAAATTTGCCGTCAGATTTTAAAACGTACGTTTATGCACGCACTGATTCTGGCCGACGGGGCCTTTCCCGAAGCCGAAAAGCGCCATCACCTGTTGAAACAAGCGCCGTACATCATTTGCTGCGACGGAGCTGTCCGGAAATTGCTCGACTTTGGCCTGGAACCCCAGTCCATCGTCGGCGACATGGACAGCATCTCCGACGCATTGATGGAACGGTTTGCCGACCGCTTACATCCGTCGTCCGACCAGGAAACCAATGATCTGACCAAGGCTGTGGATTATTGCGTGGCAAACGGATTCGACGAGGTGGCCATCCTGGGTGCCACCGGCTTACGTGAAGATCATACATTGGGCAATATAGCCCTGCTGGCAGACTATGCCCAACGACTGAAATCCGTGTGCCTGCTTACCGATTATGGCCGCATCGACGCGTTCCGTTCCGGCATGTCGGTCAACGATTTCGTGGCCAATACCTACGATACCAAGGCCCCGGAGGTCTGCACTACAAGGGATAGAAAATTTACCGTGGCCCGGTTTGAAAGCTTCCACGGTCAGCAGGTCTCCATCTTTTCTCTGAATCCGACTACCCGCCTGACCACCATGGGCTTGAAATACCCGGTGGAAGACCGCAACTTCACCTCCTGGTGGCAAGGTACCCTGAACGAATCAACCGGCGAACAATTCTCCCTCTCCATCGATCACGGCTGTCTGTTGGTCTATCGAATCGACAATTTCTAATAGTCCGTTCCACGTAAATCTACGGCGGAACGGAAACGGTTATAAACAAGGGCATCTCAAGGAATAAATCCCCGAGATGCCCCTTACGTATATAGAAAAGGAAAGAGAGGTTATCAGTCGAAGGCCGTGTACGCCGTTTCACCGTGTTGCGTTTCATCCAGACCCACAGCTTCTTCCGTAGCATCAGCACGGACACCCACCAGTAAGTCGGTCAACTTGAAGAGCAGGAACGTACCGAGCCCAGAGTATGCCAAGGTGGAAACTGTAGCGATAGTCTGCACACCCAACTGGTGCCAGTTTCCGAAAGCAGCTCCTGAATAAGCAGATTGAACAACCGGAGTAGCCAACACACCCGTCAGGATGGCTCCCAAAATACCACCAATACCGTGTACGCCGAAAGCGTCAAGAGCATCATCATAGCCCAATTTCGGCTTAACCAAAGCCACCATGAGGAAACAGATGACAGACACAGCCACACCGATGATCAAGGCACCCGTCAGGTCGACGAACCCCGAAGCCGGCGTGATGGCCACCAAACCAGCCACGGCACCAGTACACATACCCACAATGGTCGGTTTTCCACCGTGGAACCAGTCCAGGATAGCCCAGGTCAAAGCAGCCGTTGCTGCAGCAATATGAGTTACCAGGAAGGCGTTGGCAGACAAACCGTCGGCGGCCAAACCGCTACCGGCGTTGAATCCGAACCAACCGAACCACAACAAGGCGGCACCAATGAAGACGTGAGGAATGTTGTGAGGAGGAATGGCGTGGCGTTCGTAGTCACGACGTTTGCCCAGCATGAGAGCCGTTACGATGGCGGCTATACCCGCGTTGATGTGTACGACCGTACCACCGGCGAAGTCAAGCGCACCCAGTTTGAACAACCAACCGTCAGCCGACCATACCCAGTGCGCAATGGGGTTGTAGATAAACAGCGCCCAAAGAACGGAGAACAACAGGAAGCCTTTGAATTTGATGCGTTCAGCAAAAGCACCGATGATAAGGGCCGGTGTGATGACAGCAAACATACATTGGAACAAGATGAACAGGATGTGAGGAATAGTACCGATTGTTCCACCATCGGCAGTTGCCTGTGAATGAGAGATAAAGTAGGGGCTGAGGTCGCTCAGGTGGATGCCTTTCAGGAAAGCCCAGTCAAAACCACCGATGTAGGGAGCCAAAGCGCCGTGTGAACTACCAAAAGAGAGACTGTATCCACAAACCATCCATTCGATGCTGATGACAGCGGTAAGAATCAGACATTGCATCAACACGTTCAATACGTTTTTTCTGCGGACCAGTCCACCATAGAACAAGGCCAGACCCGGAATGGTCATCAACATGACCAAAGCAGTCGCCACGATCATCCATGCGGTATCACCGGCATCCACGACGGGAGCAGCAGCCGGAGCTGTTTGGGCGCTCACGGCACCCGCGGTCATCAATAGACCGACTATAAATAGTACTTTTTTCATTGTTGTATAATTGATATGAAACATGAATTTCTAAACCGACTTAGTGATGGTTCTCTTCTTTATTGTAGAGAGCCTCAGGGCCGGTTTCTCCCGTACGGATGCGGTACGTCTGTTCCACATCGCTGACGAAAATCTTGCCATCACCGGTTTCGCCTGTTCTGGCGGCCTTCAAGATGGCGTTGACGGTTTTTTCCACATTGATATCCCTGACAACAATGGACAACATACGGCGTTGGATGTAACTGGACTGGAATACCTGTCCTCTGACAACTTGCTCTTCGGTTGATTTTCCCAATCCGGTGATGTCCCAGTACGAAAACCAGTCGATGTCGGCTTCGTACAAAGCCTTCTTGACTTCCTCAAACTTGGATTTGCGGATGATTGCTTCAATTTTTTTCATAATGAATCTGTATTTGATGAATAAGTGGATACATGAATCAGAACGTAATGCCGGCTACCAGGAAAGCGTCATTCCGGGTCGGATTGAATCCGGCTATTCCATAAACTGGTAAGGAGAAAGAGTCTGTTAGGGCCAATGACTTTGAAACCTTGATTCCTAGATTGGTCACACCAAAACCCGTTGTTCCATATGCGACACTCTCCATCAACGAGGCGCCGGCAAACACCTTGGCCGATTCGCTGACCGGGTATCCTAGTTCCAGGTAGGTTGAATAAGCCTGGTCGCCATTTGTTTTTTTATCGGCTCCATAGAACATGGTGTTGAGTGAGGCACTCAGTGGCAGCGATTCGACGCCGGCATAGGAAACGGTTGCTTCGAACACATGGTCTGTTCCGCTGCCATAGGAAAAATATTTCTTAGAGAAATTCCAGTTATAGTCGGTCAATGTGACAGAAAACAACTTGTTGATGGCATACGTGGCGTATATGTCCACTTCTTTGATGTTTCCGATAAAACTGCCCGATCCCCAAAAGCCTACGGTCAAGGAACCGGTGGTCAGTGAGGCGAAGGGTTGGATGTTGGGCGTTCCCTTTGTGGCTTCCTGGGGTACGCCACGCCAGATATAAGAACTGACAACATCCGCACCTACGGAATAGGTTATTGAATCATTTTGGGCATAAGCTCCAATGGCCATGGTTGATACGAGCAACAAAGCTGTTGTTTTCACACACGTTTTAAAGGAAGGTCTCATAGCGGTCTTGTTTTAACGGTTAATACAATCTTTTAATAAATCGCTCAGGTTGACCAATTGCTACCCGTGCCGGCAATTTGGTAGCATTTGTCTGCTGAATGATTGAATTCCGTTGCAAACATAAAGCAAAAATCCGAATATTCAATACAAAAAGAAATATAAATGCAAAAATATATGCTATTATGCTATTTGAACGGTTTAATTGCTATCATAATAACACATAATATGGCATATCACTTTCAAAATGATATACAACAAAAAAGGCTGCCTTAATCGTGTTAAGACAGCCTAAACCAGCAAATTAAGGCGCTTCAAGCAACGTCAATCATCCACCTCAAGGTCTAAAACAGGCACATTGCGTCTGAAAGCTTCATTGAAGGAAATGAGCGTTTCCGTTCTAGCTAAACCCAGCGGTTGAAGTTTCTCGTGGATGATGCTGAGCATATGCTTGTTGTTTTTGGCGTATATTTTGATGAACATGTCGTATTGACCTGTCGTATAATGGCATTCCACTACTTCGGGGATATTGAGCAACGCTTCAACCACGTGGCTGAATTGTTCCGGGTCTTTCAGGAATACACCCACAAAGGCACAGGTCTGATAGCCAATTTTTGTGGCATCCAATACGAATTCCGAACCCTTGATGATACCTATGTTCGACAATTTCTGAATGCGTTGGTGGATGGCTGCGCCGGAAACATTGCATTCGCGTGCCACTTCCAGAAAAGGTACGCGCGCGTCGACCGAAATCATTTGCAGGATTTTTTCGTCTAACTTGTCGATGTGGTGGTGTCCCATGGTATTCGTGTTTTATTATTGTTTTTGAAAGACTTGAGCGGTCCGGGCAGGTAGGTATAAACGCAACCATTCCAGGTCGGTATTTTTTTCGAGACCATTTTGAGTAAAATGTTCAATGCCCTCGTTGATCAAACCGTATCCCCCGAATCGGGACGAGTCTGAATTGAGAACAACCTTGTAGCTGCCCTTATCAACCAGCATGCCATATCCGGTATACGACTTGTAGGGATGGAGGTTGACTACAAACAGCAGGTCGTCACGCTGAAAAGCCAACACCTGGTCGCTATCGTTGATACACCGCTGAACGGGTCCACAATCAAGCGATTCTTTTTTGGATTTGAGCAAGTCGATGAGCGCCTTGTCGAAGGTCTGGAGCTGTTCGTATTTCAGTTCAGGATTGTCAGCCAGACCCCATTGACGCTTGGTGTATTTGAACGACCAGCCGTTCCCTTCCCTGGGGAAATCAATCCATTCCGGATGTCCGAATTCGTTGCCCATAAAGTTCAGGTAACCGCCATTCAAGGTTGAAGCGGTCAACAAACGGATGATTTTATGCAGCGCTATACCCCGTTCCACCACAAAATTGGTGTCGCCCTTCGACATATGCCAGTACATTTCAGCATCAATCAGGCGGAAAATGAGGGTTTTATCGCCAACCAGAGCCTGATCGTGGCTTTCGGCATAGTTGATGGTTTTTTCATCGGCCCGTCTGTTGGTCAATTCCCACCAGATACCACCAGGTTTCCATTGCTCATCCTTGGCTTCCTTGATGAGTTTGATCCAGTAATCGGGAATGCCCATGGCCATACGGTAATCAAAGCCAATGCCTCCATCCTTGATGGGAATTGCCAAGCCTGGCATGCCGCTCACTTCTTCGGCAATGGTAACGGCCTTCGGGTTGATTTCGTGAATCAGTTTGTTAGCCAACGTGAGGTAACAGATGGCATCACCATCCTGGTTACCGTTGTAGTAATCGCCGTAATGGTTGAATGTGTCGCCCAGACCGTGTGAGTGGTACAGCATGGATGTGACTCCGTCAAAGCGGAAGCCATCGAAGTTGTACGTTTCCATCCAGTAAGCGCAATTGGACAGCAGGAAGCGCATCACGTCGGTTTTACCGTAATCAAAACACAGGGAATCCCAGGTTGGATGCTCACCTTTAAAATATTGGTACGGATTACCGTCCAGAGCGGCCAATCCTTCGGCCGTATTTTTAACGGCATGTGAATGAACGAGGTCCATGATGACGGCCATGCCCATTCCATGTGCTTCGTCAACCAACTGTTTCAACTCGTCGGGTGTGCCGAAGCGGGAAGAGGGAGCAAAAAAGTTTGAAACGTGGTATCCGAACGATCCGTAATACGGGTGTTCTTGGATGGCCATGATTTGCAGGGTATTGTATCCGGTTTTGGCAATACGGGGCAGTATTTTCTCCCGGAATTCGTTGTAGGTTCCAACCCGTTCCTCTTCCTGAGCCATCCCTATATGGCATTCATAGATGAATAAGGGGCCGCTTTCCGGTTTGAAACGTTTGTTCTTGAAGCTATACGGTTTTTCCGGCTCCCATACCTGCGCACTGAACAAATGGGTATGTTGGTCCTGCAGTACGTAATTGGCATACGCGGGGATGCGTTCACCGCTACCTCCCGGCCATACCACATGCATTTTATAAAGTTGTCCGTGTTGGATGGAGGAAAGTGGAAGATGGATCTCCCATACACCAGCTGGAAGTTTGTTCAGTTTATATTCGTCTGTTTTTGACCAATTGTTGAAATCACCGGTCAAGTAGATGGCAGAAGCATTGGGCGCCCATTCACGGAACACCCACTCTGATGCCGTTTTATGCAATCCGAAATACTGGTGGTTGGTGGCTGATTCTGTTAATTTGGAACCGTTCGTCAATTCGGCTTCGCGTTGAAGTGCATACAGGTGTCGACCTAAAATGGCTTCCTTATATGGCTCCAGCCAAGGATCATTCTTTACAATCTTCAGTGTGTTTTTTTTCTCTTGAGAAGCCATGTTGCCTCTTATTAGTTGTTGTTAAACCAATACCTTCACCACTACTTTCCTGATAGTCCCTTCACCGATGCAGGGTGCGTGCACGTCGGTGGGATAGAAAACGACGAATTGACCCGGATGTACCTTGATGTAGGTGGATACCGGGTCTGAATAAAAAACAACATCTTTCTCAGCATCGTATCCAGCAACTTCGTGTGAGCACGAGGCCAGGGGAGACCATCCCATGGTATCACACCCGTCCACCACCAGTTGAATATCTATGAACCGCCTGTGCGCTTCCAGCTTTGCCTCCTCGGGCTGCTTTCCGGTTACATCCATCAGGGTAGCGGTCAGTTTGCCTTCAACCAATACAAACGTTCCGGGATCAATCTTTGAAAAGTCGGTATTGATAAGAAAATCAAAGGCCTGACCAAACAAAGGATGAGTGCTGGTGTGAGCAGCAAACGTGTCTAGGGTGTCAACTATCATTGAAATGGTGATATAGAATCTGTTTGACAAATATAACAGATTATTTGTAGAAAATATTCCAAAGTCGTAAGTTTGTCTATAACTCTACCATATCCTTTTTCTGCATGTCCCATTTACCTTCGCTGATTTACGACCTTGCGTTGATACTTATTGCAGCGGGAGCCTTTACGTTGTTGTTCAAATGGTTGAAACAACCGTTGGTGCTGGGTTACATTGTTGCCGGTCTCTTGTTTGGTCCTCATGTGAATTTATTGCCCATCAATGTGATCGATACGGTCAATGTGCAAACCTGGGCTGACTTGGGTGTCATCATTCTTCTTTTCGCGTTGGGGCTTGATTTCAGCTTTAAAAAGTTGCTTTCTGTGGGCAAGACCGCATTTATTACGGCCTTGACCATTGTAGTGGGCATGATGTCAGCCGGCCTGCTGATTGGACAATTATTGGGGTGGACAACCTTGAACAGCTTGTTTTTGGGCGGTATGCTGTGCATGTCTTCCACAACCATTATCATCAAAGCCTTTGACGACATGAAATTGCGTGAGGCTCCCCATACCAAACTGGTCTTTGGGGTCTTGGTGGTGGAAGACTTGGTGGCCGTTATCTTGATGGTGCTCCTATCTACCATTTCCGTGAGTAAGGCTTTTGATGGCATGGACTTGATTGTTGTCATTACGCGACTGCTTTTTTTTCTGGCGATATGGTTTGTGTTGGGGGTATTTTTGATTCCTACTTTCTTGAGAAAAATCAAGCGGTTTACATCCGATGAGACACTGTTGGTCATTGTCTGCGGCTTGTGCCTGGGTATGGTCGTATTGGCGGTCAAAGCCGGATTTTCTGCTGCTTTGGGCGCATTCATCATGGGATCCATCCTTTCAGAAACGTATGATGTAAAACGGATAGAGAAAGTCATAGACCCCTTAAAGAACTTTTTTGGAGCCATTTTCTTTGTTTCCGTCGGTATGATGGTTCAACCGGAGGTTATTGTGGATCATGCCTCCATAGTATTGATACTGGTTGGAACGGTCATTGTCGGACAACTGATTTTCTCAACAATGGGTTTTTTGCTATCCGGTCAAACGCTTGAGACATCGCTGCGTTCCGGTTTCAGCTTGGCTCAAATTGGAGAGTTTGCTTTTATCATAGCCAGTCTGGGCCTATCGCTCAACGTGACGGAGTCGTATTTATACCCCATTGTGATTGCGGTATCGGTCATAACCATTTTTACGACTCCTTATATCATGAAGCTGGCTAGGCCCATGTATGTATTTTTGAAAAAAGTGTTGCCTGAGAGAGTGCTGCTTCGTCTGGAACAACCTTCTCGTAAAACGGAATATTCCACCAGTAAACAGGCTTGGATCAGTGTGGTTCAATCGTATCTAACCTACTTGTTGGTCTTGCTTTTTCTGGTCATAGCCATTTTGTTTCTGGTTTTGCATTATGTATATCCGTTTATGCAGGATGTTTTCCATCAACCGGTGGCTTCCATCATCTGTTTTTCACTTAGTTTGTTGTTTTTGTCTCCTTTCCTGCGGGCGTTGTTGAGTAACAATGTGGAATCGGCCGCCTTTATGAACCTATGGATGGAAAAAACGACAAACAGAAAGGTGTTGCTGTTGTTGGTCGGGTTCCGGGTTTTTGCTGTGTTTGCCACCTTGATTTTTGTTACCAATCGTTTTTTTGACATTCCTTGGTTTGTCAATTTGCTGTTGACGTTGTTGCTGTTGTTCAGTATCATGAAATCAAAGCGTTTGTTACGTCATTTCTGGAACCTGGAATCGCGCTTTCTCATCAACCTGAACGAGCGGCACATGGAAGAAAACTTCAAAAAGATTGAAGAGGCAGGAGGGGTGATGCAACTCAGCGACATGCACAAAAATCATTGGCTCGATTATAAGTTGTTCACCTGTGCGTTCCGCTTGAAAAAAGGTAGTCCATTTATTGGTAAACGAGTGAAAGAACTGAATCTGAGGCAGTCATACAACCTGATGCTGATTCGTGTACGTACAAAAAATGAGGAGATTATCAACATTCCTTCGGGTGCGTATGAACTGAAACCAGGTGATTCCATCCGTCTGGCCGGTAAAAAGAGCCAATTGCGCAAACTGCAGGAAGACGAGCAGTTTTCCCTGGAATTCGTGGATCACTCCTACATGACCCTGCACGGCTTTTCCAAACTGGAGTTCAACCGGAAGAAACAGGAATACCGCATCACCTGTGCCGGAATTCCTCTTTCAGACGATTCGCCCTTGGCTGGAAAAAATCTGGTGGAATCAAATATTGGCGCCAGGACCAAGTGCTTGGTGATTGGATTGGAACGGCAAGGAAAGCAGTTGGTCAATCCTGAGGCCAGTACCACGTTGTTGCCTGGTGACATCATTTGGATGTTGGGAGAGGAAAAACCGATTTCCCGGCACATTGAAGAGAATGTCTACTTTTTATAAGAACCTTTGTGCATGAAACTGGTGGTGTTGGCCGACAATAGAGCCAACGACGACGTGTTTGAAACAGAACATGGGTTGTCGGTTTATCTGGAAACAGAGGTGTATACCTATTTGCTGGACACAGGTCGTTCGGATTGTTTTATACGAAATGCCGAACGTTTGGGTATTGATTTGCGCACGGTTGATTATGTCTTTCTTTCCCACGCCCATCTGGACCACACCGGAGGTTTGGAGGCCTTCCTGGCCATCAACGACAAGGCTAAGGTAATCATGTCTCCACTGGTGATGAAACAGCGTTATTATTCGTCTCGTCACGGTGGTTTGAGAGAATTGGGCATACCCATCGATGCCTCTTCCTGGCAGGACAGGCTGTTATTGGTAGAGGATGAATTGATGCTGGAAGATGGAAGCTGCTTTTATGCGTGTACCATGCAGCGTTTTCCATCTCCCAAAGCCAACTCTACGTTGTGGGTTGGTAGTCCGGAGAATGTTGTTTCCGATCCATTTGAGCATGAATTGGTGGCTTGTTTTGGAACGGATCACCCCTTGTTGTTTATCGGCTGTGCACATAAAGGTGTCTTGAATATTGTGGCCGATTACTCAGAGCGATTTGGTAAAGAACCGGCCTTCGTATTTGGAGGGTTTCACTTGCTTGACTCCACGATAGGAGCACGATTTGAATCGGAAGAAGATCTTGACACCCTGGCAAACTGGTTGACTGCCTATTATCAGAATACAACATTTGTTACCGGTCATTGTACCGGTGATGTAGTATATGAATATTTCAAACAGATCATGGACAGGCAGGTCCAGCAATTTTATGTTGGCCTGGTCCTTCGGACAAACACCTAGTCTTTTATGCGATTGACGTAAAAAAAACGGGAGATTCATCATTTAATTTTATATTTGGCTCAGTTCAGCAACAATGAACAGTATATCATTCATTCAAATAAACCATAGTACGATGAAAAAAACAATTTTCTTGACAATGGCTTGCTTGTTGGTCATAGGCGTTATGGCATATGGACAACAACCATCGACCAACATTGTCATCACAAAAGACGATTTGAAGAAGATCGGGACCTCTATTCCTGTCTCTTCGATTGGCGAACCTGTGGGTTCAGTCAAGTTGTATGAACCCCGTTGGGTGGAAGCTTCCGGTGACAGGCAAGCCTACGGGGTTATCGAAGGTTCCATCATGCCGGTTGATCCCAAGGGATGGCCCATCAATTTCCGGGTATTGTTGCCTTCAAGCTTTTCATTCCGTTCTTTGCAACGCGGTGGTGGCGGTATGAATGGCTCCATTACTGTCAGTGCCAATTGGGATAAGATGTTGGCACAAGGATTTGTCCTCTATGGCAGCGATTCCGGTCACCAGGCTGGTGGCGGCATGGGTGGTATGATGGGTGGAATGATGGGTGGAATGGGTGGCTTTGGCGGTGGCGCTCCGGCACAAGCAGGTCCTACATTGCCTACAGGCCCTTCAGGCGGTGACGACTGGGCGTTAAACGACGAAGCCATCAAAAACATGGGTTACATGCAAATGAAGAAAACCCACGACGCTGCTGAGTATATCATGGTACGTCTGTACGGCAAACCCGCCCAATACAACTACTACGTGGGTACCTCTCACGGTGGTCGCGAAGCGCTGACGGTTGCCCAACGGTATCCGAAAGATTACAGCGGTATCATTGCCAATGTGCCCATTTTGAATTTTTCCACCCTGATGTTGGCTCCCGAGCTGATCCGTATCCAGGAAAAACCCCTGGTCAACTGGGTGACTCCCGCCAAGGTGAATGCTGTAAGGGCTGAATTCCTCCGTCAATGCGACAAGTTGGACGGTCTTGCAGACGGTGTCATCAACAACTACACGGCTTCGCGTGAAATTTTCAACGTGAACGACGGAAAAGGCACGAAAGATCCCTGGGCTGCCTTACGCGCGCCAAACAACGTAGATCCCGACCCGAACGACAATTCAGAGAAGGCAAAACTCACCAACGAACAGATTAAAACCATGGAAATGATGTACAGCAACTACATGTTCGCTACACCATTGGCCAACGGTGTCAAAAGCTTTGGTATGTGGTTGCCCAATACTCAGCCTGATGGTATGGGTTTGATTGACCGTTCACGGTATAAAGGTCAGGAAGGTGCGCCCGAAAACGCCAGAAATCACTCGCAAATGGGTATTGTCGGTGTTACTGGTTTCTTATTTAGAGATTTGAAGGCTAATCCGCTGGATTATGTAGAAGGTGGACCGTTGAATGCCCGCCGCGTGGAATTGTCCAAGTGGCTGGATACCACCGATCCCAATTTGACAGAGTTCTATAAAAACGGTGGTAAAATGATTGTCACCATCGGTGCCATGGATAACATTGCTTGTCCTGGTGCTCAATTGGATTATTTTGAATCGGTGGTGAACAAGTTGGGGCGTAAAACAGTCGACGAGTTTGCCCGCTTCTTTGTAGTTCCTACAGGTGGCCACGGCCTTTCCGGTCAGGGATACAAGGTGAATGGGGAAGGACAGGCCGTCACTCCGATTTCACAATCAGGACCGAACGGTGACGACAACCTGCAGTTACTGATGAACTGGGTGGAAAAAGGTCAGGCTCCGGCAAAAACCTTGGTTATTTCCAAAGGTCGCATTGGGACCGATCCAAACGTGGATGGCTACCTGTTGTGCTCGTACCCGAATTACGCCAAATACGTGAGCGGTGAGCCCACCAAGGCTTCTTCTTACGTTAGCACGGCTCCCTGATACCCCCTGATTGGCAACGTTTTGTTGCCACGTTGACGAACGTATACAAGTTGCCATCTTGGCCGATTGAACCGGCTTTGATGGCAACTTTGTTTTTTTTGCTTATTTTGTAGAAAATTTTCTGAGCATGTTGGAACGTATCTTGACGCTGAATCCGGTACTGCTGGCTCTGCTGGCCACCCTGTTCACCTGGTTGATGACAGCCTTGGGCTCATCCATGGTCTTTTTCTTCAAAACCATTGACAAACGGATGCTGAATCTCATGCTGGGATTTGCCGCCGGTGTGATGATTGCGGCCAGTTTCTGGTCGCTGTTGGATCCGGCCATCAAGATGACTGAGGAGCATGGTGGCACACCCTGGGTACCTGCTGTTGTGGGCTTCTTGTTGGGTGGTGGTTTCCTGTATGGTGTTGACCGTTTTTTGCCCCACTTGCACATGGGTTTGAGCCGCGACAAAGCCGAAGGTATCAAGACCTCCTGGCAACGCAGCGTGTTGCTGGTACTGGCCATTACCTTGCACAACATACCCGAAGGGTTGGCGGTTGGAGTGGCTTTTGGCGTGTTGGGTAACTCGCCCGAAGTGGGCACATTAGCCGGCGCAATGGTATTGGCCATGGGTATCGGCATTCAGAACTTTCCCGAAGGTGCGGCGGTGTCGGTACCTTTACGCAGGGAAGGTTTCAGCCGTTGGAAGGCATTCACCTACGGTCAGCTATCCGGCTTGGTGGAACCAATTGCCGCGGTGTTTGGCGCTTTGATGGTAGTTTACATCACACCCCTATTGCCTTATGCACTTGCTTTTGCTGCCGGTGCCATGATTTACGTAGTGGTGGAGGAATTGATACCGGAATCACAAAACGGCGACGAAACCGATTTGTCCACCGTGGGTACCATGATCGGGTTTGCCGTCATGATGCTGTTGGATGTGGCATTAGGATAATACACACATAGAATGGATAATTTTAGTGAAAGAGCCAAAGAATGGGATGCAAACCCCATGCATCTGGAGCGCTCTACGGCCATTGCGAAGGCTCTAATGGCAGCCATACCGGATACTGCCTCGATGCGGCTACTGGATTTTGGTGCAGGCACCGGTATTTTGGGAGGCCTTCTGGCTCCCGGTTTCCAGGAAGTGGTGATGATGGACAACGCCATCGGTATGGTGGAAGTAATGCAGCAAAAAGTGCTGGAAAACGGGTGGAATAATACCGTTCCCGTCTGCCACGACCTCATGGCTACCGACTATTCGGACAAACCCTTTGATGTCATTGTCATGCAGTTGGTGCTCCATCACATTGAAGAGGTTTCAGCCCTGTTTCAACGCTTCAACAAATTGCTCCGTGTGGGAGGGTATCTTGCCATTGCCGATTTGTATCCTGAAGATGGCAGTTTCCACGGCGAAGGATTCAACGGACATCTTGGTTTTGAAAAAACCTGGTTGGAACAGACCCTGGATGTGGCCGGGTTTACCCCGGTATCCTTGGAACCTTGTTTTGTCATACGGCGCATCCAAGAAGGAAAGGAACAAGAATTTCCGGTTTTTCTGTCGGTCTCCCAAAAAAAATAGGATAAAGCAGGTTGGCCTAATTGTTGGATATTGTATATTTGCATTTAGATAAGAGCAAACAGATGAATGCTATTCTTTCCAATACACGTATGAGTGTGGTCACTGTGGTGGTCGTGGAGAGATTGTGCATTCACCGCAGTTAGACGCAACGTATCAAAACATACAGAGCCCTGTCGGTGAAAACCGGCGGGGCTTTTTTTATTTTACCCAATTTGAACAAACTATGAAAGAAACAGGAGCCTCAATCATTGTCCGCTTGTTGGAAAAAAAAGGAATCAAGGTGGTTTCGGGAATTCCAGGCGGAGCCAACTTGCCGCTGTATGATGCCCTTTATGGCAGCAACATCCGGCATGTGCTGGCCCGGCACGAACAGGGAGCGGGTTTTATAGCACAAGGCATGGCCCGAAGTACAGGAGAAGCCGCTGTTTGTATGGCTACTTCCGGACCGGGCGCCACCAACCTGCTGACAGCCATTGCCGATGCCAAGATGGACTCGGTGCCGTTGGTCGCCTTTACGGGGCAAGTATCCACCCGACTGATCGGGACCGATGCCTTCCAGGAAGTGGACACGTATGGACTGACCATACCCATCACCAAGCACAACTTTTTGGTACGGTCGGCTCGGGAATTGCTAGAAGTCATTCCGTTGGCGTTTTACCTGGCTGAATCGGGCAGACCTGGACCCGTTTTGGTGGATGTACCCAAAGATGTCCAGTTGCAGGAGGTAGAAGTGAAACACTGGCCTTCGTTTATCAAACCCGATATACAGAAAAAACCGGATGAAGCCGGTTTGTTGGAAGCAGCCAAAAAAATGAACGCCGCGGAACGTCCCTTGATGCTTGTTGGGGCAGGGGTGGCAGAAGCGGAATCATCACAGCTGGTCAGACAACTGATGGATCACTACCGGATTCCTGTTGCCAGCACCTTGCGGGGGCTTGGTACCGTGCCACACGATCATCCCCTCAACCTGGGCATGATTGGCATGCACGGTACGCGGTATGCCAACCAGCTGATTGAAGAAGCCGATGTGGTGTTGGCGTTGGGTGTGCGGTTTGATGACAGGGCTACCGGCAATGTGCACTCCTTTTGCAAACTACCCACCTTGGTTCATGTAGACATCGATAAGGCCGAGATAGACAAAATCAAGCCCTCACACCTAAGCATTGAAGCAGATCTCCATACCTTCTTGAAAAGACTGTATCCGCTTATGCATCAAACACTTCGCTCAAATTGGTGCGAACGGATTGCTAAATTGAAGGCAGATATGCCATTCGTGCCAATCCCATCTGATGCGGACGTTTTCCACCCCATACGGTTTATACGAGAAGTGGCCTCACGACTGCCTGAGAATGCCATCATCACGACCGATGTGGGGCAGCACCAGATGTGGGTGGCACAAGCCTACCCCTTTACTCAAACCCGTACATTGTTGACGTCCAGCGGATTGGGCACCATGGGTTTCGGTCTGCCTGCGGCCATTGGAGCTGCCATGGCACATCCTGAAAAGAGGGTGGTCTGTTTTTCGGGAGACGGTTCATTGTTGATGAACATCCAGGAACTGGCCACACTGGCCGAACAACGCTTGCCGGTGACCATCCTGCTGTTCAATAACGGGCACCTGGGATTGGTCAGACAGCAGCAGACCTTGTTCTTTGAACGGCATTACATGGCATCCACTTTCGAGAGCTTGCCCGATTTTCCGGCCATTGCCCGTGGTTTCGGCATCAGGGCGTACGACTTGTCAACGGCTGAAGATCCCGCAACGATGTTGGCAGAGGCCTTATCGGCCAATGTGCCAACACTGGTGAACGTTCCCATAAACCCGGATGCCCTGGTATTGCCCATGGTGCCTCCTGGCGGGTCGAACCAACAGATGATTGACCAACAGTGAACAACTTAGACCAATACAGAAAACGATGTATACCATAGTGGAATTGGTGGTCAATAACCACCCCGGCGTGATGTCACACGTCACCGGATTGTTCTCCCGACGCGGCTACAACCTGGAAGGAATATTGTGCGGCCATATTGGTGACGGCCGTACCAGCGTCATGTATTTGCTGGTGCTTAACGACGACCGTCAACAACAGGTAATCCGACAACTGGAAAAGCTGCACGATGTCCTGTCGTTGACCGTTCGGAACGACATAGATCCGGCTGTGTTTTTCAACCTGAAGGAGCGGTTTGCTCCTGTGTAAGGTTAGGTCAACAATGTCAACCAATAAAATTGCCAATAGTGTGAGCAAACAAAAAACTTATTAGCCGCTTATTTCCGGATTACTTTGCCAGTATACGTTTCCTTCCCGGAATAGACCTTGATCAGGTAGATTCCTGCAGATAGGAAAGATATATCAATGGTTTCACCCACATCAACCTGGTCCATTTGCCGTTGGATTCGGCCATATAGGTCGCGTATTTCAAGACGGTCGATGGAGGTTATGCCGGATATAGAAAAGCGAGATGTACCAGGTAGCTGAGTGAGAACCATTTTGTGGTTAGCCTGGTTGGGGTTGGATATGTTGGTGACTAATTGAGTTCGATTATACCAATAACCCCATCCATCAACAAAATCATCAAGGATTCCGAATGAATTTCCATAGAAACTCAAAATATTGTCATTCAACTTCCATCCTTTTACATTTCTTGTAACTATTCTCGAGTAGTTGACCAAGTAATTCTTTTTGCTGATTAAAGCTCCCAATTCGTATTTTTTCATCGTTATTGAGTCAGTACCTGGTATCCGATTAATGACAGTGGAATCACTATTGTAGTAATAGAATCTTGAACCAGAATAACCACCGTTTTTATTGTTTAAGTACCAAACCCCTTCTAATAACATACACACAGAATCTATACCGTAAGGCGGTAGTGATGGTACATTGGATCGTGCGTAGACCCAGGTGTCTCCATCTTGAATATCCTTTATCAGCTGGAGGGTATCCTTATGGATTGAAAACAGGAAATCAGTCTTCAGTTGGAACGTCTCATTACCGATAAAAAACGGGGTGCTAGTATTCAGTTTCCAACTGATTTCATTCGACACATTGGATTGTCCATACGAGATGGCATACCCGACCGTTTTTTTATTGCCATAGTTATAGTCTATCCACGTGATACTGTCTGTGCCGGAAATTCGACTGATGACGGTTGAATCGCTATCATAAACCACGTCTTTTTGACCTGTTGAACCCTTTTCACTGTATATTTTATACCAAACGCCTTTGATTAGGTTGGTAATGGAATCTACCTGGTTGGTTTCGGCATTGATAAATTTTGGAACCCCAACCATGAACAAAACAAGCGCAGCAATTGAAACCATCTTTGTTTTCATATCTGCCTATGTTTGGTTTAACAAATAGCGAATATATACAAGAAAATATAATTCTATCAAATTAACAGAAAAAAACACGATTGATTGGTTCAATTTGTTCATCAAGTCATCCAATATGTGCCAACTATTTTTGTATCTTTATTGCTACAGAAAGAAATCCCCTCAACGAGTAAAAGCATGAAAACAAAAACATTGATCATAGGTGCCAGTACCAACCCGGAACGGTATGCGTACAAGGCTGCCGAACGCTTGCTTCAGCACGGCCACGAAATTTACCTGCTCGGTGCGCGGGTGGGGGAATTGTTCAACCTGCCCATTGTGACAGAACCACTACCTTACGATGATGTGGATACGGTAACCCTTTATGTGGGTGTGGCCAACCAACCCGGCTATTACGAGTATGTAGTGTCGTTGAAACCCAGGAGGGTCATCTTCAACCCGGGAACGGAGAATCCAACCTTTGAAACGTTGTTGCGCTCCAACGGGATTGAACCGGTTGAAGCCTGCACCTTGGTGTTATTGGGAACGGGAGGTTTTTGAGAACTGTAATTATTTGTTACTTTTGCCCTCCTGTTGAAAAGTTCGTGATTCCGTGAAAACAAGACTATTTGCCCTCTTAAGAAGTTACCTCTTTTTCATCCTGTTTTTTGTGGTGCAGAAACCCATCTTCATGCTGTACCACTGGAATCAAGCCTCCAAGGCTTCGTTGGGCGATTGGTTTGCCGTCATGTGGCACGGTTTGCCCTTGGATTTTTCTACGGCGGCTTACCTGGTTGTGCTGCCAGCCCTGCTGTTGCTCGCATCCATTTGGGTAGACAAGAAATACATTTCTCCCTTCATGCATGTGTACAGCATTGTCATGCTGCTTGTCACCACGCTGATTTTCCTGGTAGATATTGAACTGTATTCCTACTGGGGTTTCCGCATCGATACGACGCCCTTGTTTTACCTGAATACACCAAAAGATGCATTGGCAAGCGTTTCCGTTTGGATGTTGATGCTTGCCGCGGTCTGTTTTGCCCTGTATTATGCCGGCGCCTACTGGCTTTTCCGCCGCTTCGTGCTGCGTTCCTTCAAAAACCTGCCAACCATCAAGCCACTGGTTCATCGCGCGTTATATTCCCTTTGCATGTTGCTCATTACTGGGCTGTTGTTCCTTCCCATCCGTGGCGGTGTCACCGTTTCGACCATGAACGTGGGAAAGGTTTATTTCAGTGATGTGTTGTTTCTCAACCACGCGGCCGTCAATCCGGCCTTCAACTTGATGGCCTCTTTTGAAATGGAAAACAATTTGGGTGAACAATACCGCTTTATGGATCCTGATGAAGCCCATCGCTTGTTTGCCGAACTCAAGGAAAAACCGATTGCTGCCGACTCCATCCCCTCGTTGTTGAACCAGCAACGTCCTAACGTGATCCTTATCCTTCTCGAGAGTTTCATGTCGTCAAACTTTGAGAAGCTGGGTGGACTGCCGGTGGCGGAAAACCTGAACCGGTTGTGTGATGAGGGGGTTTTGTTCACTCATATGTATGCCAACAGCTTCCGTACCGACAGGGGAATCATTTCCGTCCTGAGCGGTTATCCGGCACAACCCACGTTTTCCATCATGAAAATTCCGGCCAAAAGCCAGAGCCTGCCTTCCATCCAGAAATCGTTGAAAAATGAGGGATACGCCTGTTCCTACTATTATGGTGGTGATGCGGACTTTACCAACATGCGCTCATACCTGATGAGTTCGGGCATCGAAGAGGTCATTTCAGATACGGATTTTCCATTGAAAGATCGCCTGTCGAAATGGGGGGCACAGGATCATGTATTGGTGGACCGACTAATCAACGACCTGCAACAGCCGCCGCATCAGCCATTTTTCACCATCGTACAAACCCTCAGCAGTCACGAACCGTTTGATGTGCCGATGCAGCGTAACGAAAATCCCTACCTCAATTCTGTAGCTTACACTGACAGCTGTCTGGGCGTTTTTATTGAAACGTTGAAACAATCGCCGCTTTGGAAAAACACGCTGCTGGTGTTTGTACCCGACCATACCATGCGCTATCCGGATACCATACAGAATACCGACCCCAATCGCTACAAAATACCCATCATTTGGGCTGGGGGTGCCATCAGTAAACCCATGAGGGTGGAACGTTACGGCAGCCAGATTGATTTGGCGGCTACTTTGCTTTACCAATTGGGCATAGACCATTCGGACTTTACCTTCAGTAAAAACCTGCTGAATCCCAACAATCCGCAGTTCGGTTTCTTTACTTTTGTGGATGGATTCGGCTTTGCCTCACCGCAACGCGAAGTGGTGTACGACCATGCCCAAAAGAAGGTGGTGTACGGTGACCCCACATCGGAGGAAGTAGCCAATGGAAAGGCGTTTTTGCAATGCCTTTATGATGACTTGGCCAAGCGATAGGGCGTCAATCAACTACCTCGTATCCAGCATCCCTGACGGCCTTTGCCAGCACATCGGTACTCAAGTTGTCCGGATGGGTGACCGTGGCTGTTTTTTTCGACAGGTCTACGCTGGCGTTGACTCCTTCCAGTGTGTTGAGTGCTTTTTCTACGGTGGCGGAACAATGGCCGCAACTCATACCTTCTATGTGTAAAAGAGTAGTTTTCATTGGAGTATCTGTTTTGGATTGATTCAAAGATTCAAATGAAGCAGGTTCATCGGAACGTTGGTTTGATTTGGCTTGTTTGCCCCGGAAGAGGCGGTTCAACCGCAGGGCATTCAGCACCACGGTGACGGAACTCAGACTCATGGCAGCCGCTGCCACCTCGGGATTGAGCAGTTTTCCCCAGGTAAGATAGAACACACCGGCCGCCAGGGGAATGCCGAGCGTGTTGTAGAAAAAAGCCCAGAACAGGTTCTGCTTGATGGTGGCTGACACCTTTTTGCTGAGCAGAAACAAATCGTTGATGGCGTTCAGGTCGTTACGCATCAGTACCACATCGGCTGAAGACAAGGCGATGTCCGTTCCGGCTCCCATGGCTATCCCCACATCGGCTGAAGCCAGGGCAGGAGCGTCGTTGATACCATCACCCACCATGGCCACCCGCTGTCCGTTTGACCGGTATTCGGCCACAATCCGTTCCTTGTCTTGAGGCAGCAAGTCCGATCGCACGTCCGAAATACCGGCTTCCCGCGCGATGGCGTTGGCTGTGGCGGCATGGTCTCCCGTAAGCATGACCACCTGTTTGCCAGTACGCAGCAGTCGTTCCACGGCCTCATTAATGCCTGGCCTAAGAGTATCCGCCACAAAAATGACGCCGAGCAACTGATTTTCCTGTGCCACAAACAGGGGTGTCCTGCCCGTTTCAGACAGGGTGTTGATGTGTTCCAAGGTAGATGTGGGAATGAGTATCCCAGCTTCCTGCAGGTAGGCTGCATTTCCAACCCGGGCGAGTTGCCCATCGATCCGGCCGCTCACGCCTTTTCCCGGAACAGCTTCAAACTGTTCAACAGGAAGTGTTGAGCCTCCGTTTTCCTGATGCTCTTGCAAAATGGCCACACCGTAGGGGTGGTTTGTGAGGGTTTCGAGTGAGGCCGCCACTTGAAGTACTGTTGGTTCATCAAGGCCGGGTTCAATGAGCATGTCGGTCACAGCAGGTTTACCCGTTGTTACGGTTCCTGTCTTATCCAAAAGCACAGTAGAAACCGTATGGGCTTTTTCAAGACTGTCGCCTGAAGTGAACAGGATACCCCTGCGTGCGCCTCGCCCTGTTCCAACCATGACGGCTACCGGTGTAGCTAAACCCAGCGCACAGGGGCAAGATATCACCAACACAGCAATGCCGGCTGTCAGGGCAAAATCAATCGAGTAGCCTAACAAGAGCCATGTTACAACCGTAATCAAACCGAGAACCAGTACCACAGGCACAAACCAACGGCTGATACGGTCTACCTGTTTGACCAAGGGCGCTTTGCTCATGGAGGCTGTTTCCACCAACCGGATGATCTGGTTCAGTGTGGCATCCTCGCCAACCCTCATTGCCTCAAAGGTAAAAAAGCCGGTTTGGTTGACCGATCCTGAAAGTACCGTATCGCCAGGATGTTTGAATACGGGAATGCTTTCTCCTGTCAAGGCTGCTTCATCCACATATGAATTGCCTGTCAACAACACACCGTCCACTGGAATATGACTGCCCGGACGAACAACCACCTGTTCACCAACGCGTACATCTTCCACAGGAATTTCCATTTCTTCGCCGTTTCGAATCACAACCGCAACAAGCGGCGTCAATTCCATCAATTGCGATACGGCTGTTGTGGTTTGTTGCTTGGAACGCGATTCCAATAACTTGCCCAATGTGACCAAGGTGAGGATAGTAGCCGCCGACTCAAAAAAGAGGGCATGGGCTAACTGTCCGGCTACCGACAGATTTCCAGATTCCAGTTTGTTGCTTATTGTAAATAACACAATAAGACCATACAGTACAGCGGCTGATGAACCAACAGCCACCAGGGTATCCATAGTAGGAGAGGCTTGGAACAACGAACGGAAGCCATTGGTGAAGAAGGTACGGTTCAGGTAGACGACGGGCAAGGTGAGCAGCAGGTTGACCAAAGCCGTGGTGAGTGGATGCTCGTGACCGAAAAATCCGGACAGTATGGGTAGGCCCACCATGGGAGCCATGTTCAACACGAACAAAGGCAGCCAGAAAACCACTGACCACCAGAACCGCGTTCTGAGTTTGTTTGTTTCCAGTGCTTGAAGCTCGCCAATATCTCTTCGTTGATTTCGTTTGGAAGCAGTACCTTCCGATGAATCGTTCGATTGCAATGCAGCCTCGTATCCGGCTTTTTTGACGGCCTCTTCGATGGATGAAGGAGTTGCAACCGTATTGTCGTAGGTAACGGTCATGCTGTTGGTGAGTAGTTGCACCTGCACTTCCAAAATGCCGGGAGCATGTCTGACCTGCTTGTCAATGTGGTTGACGCAGGCCGCGCAACTCATGCCACGGATGTCAAACCGATCTGTTTTCATCTTCTTTACCCTAAAAAAGAAGTTTCTATATTATTCCTATTAAACTATATTTCTAATGGAAAATATAGACAAAGATACACGCTATTTTGGTAAAATGGAAGCGTAAGATGGGTTCTTTATGGAAAAGGATGGTAATAGATTCTTTGATATCTTTCAAATTCATTTAAACAAACAAAAACGCTGCTGTCCGGATTGATGAAAGTCCATTCTTTATACCACTCATTCCCGGAAAACCGGTTTTCTTTGCCTTGAAAGAGGTAACGTTCTGACAAGTGTGAAAGCGTAGCTTCAAATAATGATGAATCCAGACCTATGGATGAATAATCATAGCAACCGTCTGTATTGAAATTGTAGAGTATAGAGTATTGCTTAGGTTCTGTGTTTTGATTATACTCGAACCAGATCTCATATTCTCTTCCGCTTTTACCTTCATAATTAAGATCCACCAAGCGCCCTTTTTCGTTGCGTTTGACGGTTTCTTCGTTACAAAAGAAGGTTAAAAACGGATCCCTGAACAACGTGTTTCTTGGTTTGACGGTTACCCGAACGGAATCTACATAGTTTGCCGAATCATACCGTGCATAGACCATGGTTGTACCAACGTAATGCAGGGTAACCACGCCACTGTCTGTCACTGAAGCGATGTTGCCGTTTTGGCTGGAATACGTCCAGCCCGGAATGTTGGGTGTCACGGTAAGTTTGAATGAGGCATTCATATAGGATTGCACCGGATTATTTTTTAGTTGGTACAAGCCTTCATCCTCATTGTTGCAGGAGAATGGCAGCAGCAGTGCCATAAATCCAACCATATAGAGTATAACGTTTTTTTTCATAAATCAGGAATCTCATACACATATGTATGGTTCAAATTTAATGATAATGATACAACTTGCCAATTATTCCGAAAAAAAATGAAAAGGGTGCGAAAGCCCTGCAACAGGCCATCGCACCCTTTCGCTCCGACAGAGTATTGGTTCTATTCCGCCAGTATGGGTTTGTAGTGGGGTACCAAGGATTTCATGATGATCCAGCCCAACAAGTAGGCTACGGCACAGAACGTGAAGACCAGCATGTAGCCAAGGCTCTTTCCGGAAGCACCCAGGATTTCAATGGATTGCCAGGCTTGAGCACTGTAGTCGAACAGCAAACCACTGCTCTTGTTGACCACGACGCCGCCAAGGCTTCCTGCAGCACCACCGATACCGACAACGGTGGCTACTGCGCTTTTGGGAAACATGTCACCCACGGTAGTGAAAATGTTGGCCGACCAAGCCTGGTGGGCAGAGGCTCCTATGCCGATTAACAGGACGGGAATCCAATAGGCCAGGTTACCCAGGCTTTCCAGGTGTCCCAACGGTTGGGCGAATAGAACGACCAATGGGAACAAGGCAATGATAAACATGGCGCGCATACGACCGGCGTAGGGATTCATACCCTTGTTGATGAAGTAGGTAGGAAATTTACCACCAAAAACTGAGCCAACAACGGTCAAGGTGTACAACACACCAATGGGAATGGCCACTTGCTCGGGTGACATGCCGTATTCGGCTTTCAGGTAAGCCGGTGTCCAGAAGAGGAAGAACCACCACACGCCGTCTGTCATGAACTTGCCGATGGCAAAGGACCAGGTCTGTTTGAAGCTCATGCATTTCCAGAAAGACATGCGCTTGACCTTTTCCACTACTTCTTTCTTGTCTTTCTCGTCATCCTGAAGGATATAGGCCCGTTCTGCCGCGTTGACTTTTTGGTTCTTTTCCATGGGTTTGTAGAAAATCAACCAGAAAATCAACCAGAGGAAACCTACGGCACCAACCACCAGGAAGGCCGTTTCCCAACCCCAGGCTTTGGCCATGAAGGGTACGGTGAGCGGAGCCAGGATGGCACCCACATTGGCACCAGAGTTGAATATACCGGTGGCGAAGGCTCGGTCGCGTTTGGGGAAGTATTCGGCCGTGGTCTTTATGGCAGCGGGGAAGTTGCCGGCTTCACCAAGCGCCAGAACCATTCGGGCAATGATGAACATCAACACGCTTACGGTGGTAATGGTACCGATGACAGCCGGATCAACAGCTGAAGCAAGCGCCGATGCATTTTCCAAACCGGTTATCTTTTCTGTCATGACGCCGGCCAAGGCATGTACCATGGCACCGATTGACCAAATGGCGATGGCCCACGCATACCCTCTTTTGGTACCCAACCAGTCGATAAACCGGCCGGCAAACAGCATGAAGAAGCCGTAGGCAAAGGTAAAGGCAGAAACTATCGTTCCATAATCGTCGTCGGTCCAGTGGAATTCTTCAGCCAAAATGGGCTGCAGCAACGACAATACCTGGCGGTCCAGGTAATTGATGGTGGTTGCGGCAAACAACAGGGTACAAATGGTCCATCTGTACTTCGTCATTTTCTCGTTCAGGTTTTTTACAGTGGTATTCATGGATATAAGGTTAGCGTGCGTTTTTGATGTAGGTGAGCGTCTGGCGGCACAGGTCTGAAATCTTGTTCCATTCCTTGGCGGCAAGCACAGATGCGGGAAACAGGTTGGAGCCCATACCCACGCAGGTCACACCGGCCTTGACCCAGGTGGTGAGGTTCTCTTCCGTTGGCTCTACGGCACCTGTCACCATCAACAACGACCAAGGCATAGGACCTAATACGTTCTTGACAAAGGAAGGACCACCCACGTTGCCGGCCGGGAATACCTTGCACAGGTCACAGCCGGCTTCCTGGGCAAATCCGATTTCAGAAACCGAGCCGCAACCGGGGGTATACGGAATCAACCGACGGTTGCATATGCGTGCCACTTCCGGGTTTAACAGCGGGCCAACCACAAAATTGGCTCCCAATTGAATATAGAGAGCTGCTGTAGCCGGATCGACGATGGAACCAATGCCGAGAATCATGTCGGGACATTCCTTGGCGGCAAACTTCACCAGGCTGGCAAACACATCCTGGGCAAAATCACCCCGGTTGGTAAATTCAAAGGCGCGTACACCACCGTCATAACAAGCTTTCAGTACGTTGGTGGCCACCTCGATGTCCTTATGGTAAAAGACAGGGACCATACCCGTTGAAGCCATGGTCGCAATGACCTGCATTTTATTGAATCGTGCCATATTCTGCTGTTTAGCGGGATACACGACCCGAAGCGTCGCCTCCCATGAGTTTTTCAACCTCGTCTACCGTAACCATATTGAAATCGCCGTAAATGGTGTGCTTCAGGCAAGAAGCAGCCACGGCAAATTCCAAAGCTTTTTGGTCGTCGCCCACATAGGTGAGCAAACCATAAATAAGACCTCCCATGAAGGAGTCGCCACCGCCCACGCGGTCAACAATGTGCGTGATGTCGTATCGTTTTGATTGATAGAGTTTTCCATCGGCATACAGCACGCCTCCCCAGGTATTGTGGTTGGCGTTGATGGAACCCCTCAGGGTAATGATAACCTTTTTTGCACGCGGGAAGCGTTTCATCAGCTGGGTGCAAACCGACTCAAATTCAGCAGCATTCACTTCGCCACCGGTATGAGCCACTTCAAAACCTTCGGGTTTGATGCCGAAGACCATTTCAGCGTCTTCTTCGTTGCCCAGGATGATGTCACAACCTTCCACCAGGGCAGGCATGACTTCCGAGGCTTTCTTGCCGTATTTCCACAGGTTCTTGCGGAAGTTCAGGTCGGTGGACACCGTGATACCCATCTCGTTGCAGGTTTTGATGGCTTCCAGACACGCATCGGCCGCACCTTGTGACAGTGCAGGTGTGATGCCTGTCCAGTGGAACCAATCGGCACCTTTCAACACTTCCTTCCAATTGATCATTCCCGGTTGGATGTCGGCAATGGAGGAATGGGCACGGTCGTAAACCACCTTGCTGGCTCTGGCTACGGCACCGGTTTCAAGAAAATAGATACCCACACGTTCGCCGCCGAAAATGACGTCTTTGGTACAGACCCCATACTTGTGCAGGTTCATCAGGCACGATTGGGCTATGTCGTTTTTGGGAAGACGGGTGACAAAAGACGCATCCATGCCGTAATTGGCCAGGGAGACAGCCACATTGGCCTCTCCACCTCCAAAAGTGGCTGTGAATTGGTTTGCTTGGCTGAAACGCTCGTAGCCCGGTGTGGCCAGACGCAGCATGATTTCGCCGAAGGTGACAACTTTTTTACTCATAAGAAAAAACCTTTTTTACTGCTTAGTGCTGCAAAGAAACAGCTTTTTTTTAAAAATCAGAACGCAAAATACTGTTTGGCGTTGTAGTAAGATACCCCTTCCACCAGTTTGCCCAGAAAATCCATCTCGCTGGCCGGCAGTTCGCCATTCTCTATATCGGTACCGATTAGGTGGCACAGGATACGCCTGAAGTACTCGTGGCGCGGGTAGGAGAGGAAGCTGCGCGAATCGGTGAGCATACCCACGAACCGGCTGAGCAGACCCAATGCGGATAGCGCGTTCATCTGGGCTGTCATGCCGTATTTTTGGTCGAGGAACCACCAGCCTGAACCAAACTGGATTTTTCCGGGAACGCTTCCGTCCTGGAAATTGCCCAGCATGGTGGCGATGAGTTCGTTGTCGCGGGGATTCAGGTTGTACAAAATGGTTTTGGGCAGTTGGTTGCTGGCATCCAGCCTATCCAGGTACTTGCTCATAGCCTTGGCCAGGGTAAAATCGCCAATGGAATCGAAGCCGGTATCCACGCCGACAGCGTTGAAATACCGAGTGTTGTTGTTGCGGATTACACCAAAGTGGAACTGCTGTGCCCAGCCTTTCTTGTGGTCCATAATGGCGAACTCGTAGAGCATGGCCGACTTGAACAGGACGATTTCCTCTTTGGTCAATGCGTGGCCTCCGTATACCTTGTTAAAAATGGTGTCAATTTGTGCCTGAGTATAGTCTTCGGCATAAAATTCCTCGATGCCATGGTCGCTGAGCTTGCAGCCTACACTGGCAAAAAAGTCATGACGCACTTGCAACGCATCGATGACATCGGAAAAACGGGAAATCGACACGCCGGATACTGCTGAGAGTTGTTCGATATAGGTGCGGAAAGCCACAGGATTCTCCACCGCCATGGCCTTGTCGGGTCTCCAGGTGGGTAGCACTTTGGTGCTGAAACCTTCGTTTTTAAGGGCTATATGGTGCTCCAGGCTGTCAACGGGGTCGTCGGTGGTGCACACCACTTCCACGTTGAACTTTTTCATCAATCC
>CAYPLF010000004.1:69107-73754 GCA_964411555.1 uncultured Bacteroidales bacterium
TGCGGTCCTGGGCAATGTGTGCCGGGTTCAAATGGCAGTGGTAATCAATGATGGGTTGGTGCTTGGCGTGGTTGTGGAACAGGGTCTGCGAGAAGTCGTTGTCCAGCAGAAAGTTCTCATCCATAAAGGGTTTCATATAGTCTGAGGCTTAGTTTGAATGATTCGATACATGATGCATACAATGTGCAAAAATTGAGTCTAAAAGTAGGGCTTTGTTTGTTAAGGACAAAATCAAGTTGAACCACCAAGAACCAGGTCGCTTTTCAAATACACCGTTTTAGGTTCTCGTACCGGGAGCGACTGTGATTGTGCTTGTATTTGTTCAAACAGCATGTCAACGGCCTTCCTCCCAATTTCAAATCCCATTGGATTAACGGCCGTCAAGGCTGGATGGTACATGGACCTGTATTGTTCTTCACAAAAGCCGATGACGGAAACGTCTTCGGGAATGCGCTTCCCTAATGTGTGCAAGGCTTTCATGACACCGTTCATGGTTAGGTCGCTGATGGCAAAAATACCATCCGGAGGGGAATCCAGTGCAAAGAGTCTTTTCACGTTGAGCTCGGCCTCTTCTGAAGAACCAGCAGCCACGATAAGGCGTTCATCGATGGGTATTCCAGATTTGCAAAGCGCATGCTCATAACCTTTTAACCTATTTCTACTAATCAAAAGGTTTAAGTCTCCCGTGCAGATGGCTATTCTTTTTCTGTTGGTTTTTATCAGATGATCCACAGCTTTGATGGAAGCGTCCACATCGTCAACCAACACTGTATCCGCTTTGATGTCCTCTACGATTCGGTCGAACAAGACCAGGGGAACGTGTTGTTCCGTCAGGTGTACAAAGTGTTCGATTGATTGGGTGGTACGGGAAACGGAAGCCAGTATACCTTCTACATTGTTCGACAGTAAAATGTCCACATTTTCCACTTCCCTTTCATACTGTTCGTTCGACTGCAGGATCAACAAGTTGTAGCCTTTGCTGTGTGCCACGGCTTCAATGCCATTGATGACAGAAGGAAAAAAGAAATAGGATATTTCCGGAACAATCAATCCGATCAATTTGCTTTTTTTGTAGCGAAGCGAGGAAGCTGTCACATTTTTGACGTAATTCAAATCCCTGGAAATCTGCCTTACCTTCTCTTTCATCTCCTCACTGATATCGGGATGGTTCATCAGTGCCCGGCTCACGGTCGATTTTGAAACGCCGAGTGCTTTTGCAATGTCAATGATGGTTACCGACCGTGTTCCCACTTGAATCTACCGATTTGTTAGAATGAGCAAGAATTTACTTCTCCCGAATAAATCACGCTAATGTAGGTAAAAGAACAGAGAATCAAAAAAAGTTATCAACTGCAACCGGTTGCGCGACCGGTTGTCGTTAGTTTTTCATTGATAATTATACGATTACCGTCATCAATGAGGGGTATTTGATGTATTTTTACTTCGAACATTAAATTGGAATGCCATGAAGAAACTGACTCTTTTGTTGGTCCTCATCCAACTCGGCGCGTTCACGTGTCTGGCTCAAAACAAGGAAGCAAACGCCATTAAGGCCGGTGCGGCGAGAATTTCCATCACTCCCGCCAAAGAATCCCTTCCCAGAAATTACCTGGGCATCAACGACAGCATCTACAGCCGGGCCATTGTCATCGACAACGGCAAAACGCGTGCAGCCTTGATTACCGTCGAAGTGGGAGCGTTGCGTGATAACAATTGGACCAACGTCACACAACGTCTGGAAAAAGAGCTGAAGATTCCTGCAAAAAATGTTCTTCTGACAGCTACGCATACCCACAGTGTGCCGTACAGCGTTGGTGGGACACAACTGGAGCAGACCATAGTTGAAACGGTAAAACAAGCCATTGGCAAGCTGAAACCGGCACGGATAGGCTATGGTACAGGCATTTCGTACGTCAATGTGAACCGTAACATCATCGATTCCAAAACACGCAAATGGTGGGAAGGACCGAATTACGAAGGCCCATCCGATAAGACGGTGGGTGTTGTTTCAATAGAAGCCCTGGATGGAACGCCCATCGCTGTCTATTACAACTATGCCATGCACGGCGTGTTGACCGGCCAACTGGATATGGTAAGCGGTGACGCTCCCGGTGCCACCTCCCGGTACATTGAAAACTCCTATGACAACAAGATAGTTGCCATATGGTCAACCGGTTGCGAAGGAGACCAAAACCCCATTTATTTCCAACAAACGTTCGACCTGCGTGACATCCGCATCAAGGATTATGCAACACGGGGCCAGGATATCAGCAACTCCATGCCTTCAGGAGGTACGGGACTGGACAGGAACAACCCGGAAGTGGCCAAGTTGATGAACGAACAAAAAGAAATCACCAAAGCCATGGGTGTGATGCTGGGAGAAGAGGTCAAACACGTCATGAGGAACATCGAACGCACTGTGACATCGGCTACTATTTCCGCCGGTCAGAAAACAGTCGGCTTTCCCGGCCGTAACCGAACCAACACGGGTAGAGCAGGAAGCGCGGGTACATATGTGGATGGAGACTCGGTGAAACTCCGCTTAGGAGTGTTACTGTTGGATGATATTGCCATAAGCACCATCAACGCTGAAGTCTTCAACCCCATTGCCGTACAACTGAAAAAAGAATCGCCCTTTGCCCGGACCCTGGTGGTCTCGTTGACCAACGGAAGTGCCAATTCAGGATACATTCCCAATGATGCCGCTTTCGGATACGAAACCTTCGAGGTGTTGTCGTCACGATGCAAACCAGGTTATGCGGAACGTGCCATTATCGATGGCGTGTTGGATATTATGGACCAACTGAAAAAGCAATGAGCAATCCCCATAAAATGGCCTCTGAGGCCATCGTTTCCTTGATTCTTGACAAAGTAACAGCCAAGCCTTCAATCTATACGCTCTCTTTGGCCGGGGAGACCGGTTCCGGTAAAACGGTGACCGGAAGGGCCTTGGTGAGAGCTTTTGGTGAACGAGGCATTCAGGCCATATTGATTGGACAGGACAATTATTTCATCTTACCCCCTGCGGCCAACGATGCCATGCGGAAAAAAGATCCGACCTGGTTGGGGCCGCACAAAGAGGTTGATTTAACACGACTGGACAACAACCTTCGTGACGCCAGAAATGGGGGCAACACCCTGTTATCTCCCCACATCGATTACGATTCAGGGCAGGAAACCATTGAATCGATTAGTTTGGAAGGCGTGAAGGTAATCATAGTGGAAGGCACCTATACCTCTTTGTTGCGGCAGATTGATACGAAAGTATTCATCGATGCCGATTATAATGACACCCTGGAATTCAGGAAACGCCGCAATCGGGGCAATGAAGTGAACGACCCCTTTGTTGAAGGCATCCTGGAAACCGAGCACAAAATCATAGCCGGGCACAAGTTCCTGGCCGACATCATCATTACCAAATCATACGAGGTCATTCCTGCGAATGTTTGATCCAACAACATCTCCATGCCAGTAAAGAACAAGGTACAATTGATCACCTATCCGGATTCCCTGGGTGGTAACCTGCAAGCACTGAACCAGTTGCTTGTAGAGGACTTCCGGGGCCTTTTTGAAGGGGGTGTGCATGTGTTGCCTCCGTTTCCATCTTCGGGCGACAGGGGTTTTGCTCCCTTGACCTATCTGGAGATTGACGCTGCTTTCGGAACGTGGGAGGATCTGCGTACCATTGGCCAACACACCGATGTCATGCTTGACTTGATGGTCAACCACCTGTCGAAGCAATCAGTCTGGTTTCAGGATTTCCTCATAAAAGGCCGGAAATCGGCATATGCGGAGTTGTTTTTAACGCTCGATAAAATCTGGAGCGATGGCAAACCAAAGCCGGATGATTTGAAACAGGTGTTTCTACGTCGTCCGTTGCCATTTTCCACCTTTACGATTGAAGAAACCGGCGTTCAGGAAACGGTCTGGACCACGTTTGGAAAACAGGATCCATCGGAACAGATTGATTTGGACATCCATGCAGCAGCGACAAAACAACTGCTGACAGAATTCATGACTCATTTCAGCCGGATGGGCGTGAAGTATGTGAGGCTCGATGCGGTGGGCTATGTGATTAAAAAGCTGAATACCAGCTGCTTTTTTGTGGAACCGGAGATTTTCGATTTCTTGGAATGGATCCGTCAACTGGCAACCTCGCTCGGCATTATCTTGCTTCCCGAAATCCACTCATCTTACAACATCCAATACAAATTGGCCGAACGAGGATACTGGATTTACGACTTCATGCTGCCGTATTACATACTGGAAGCATTGACCCTCCGTACGTCCACACACCTGGTCGATTACCTGGAACACCGCCCGCACAACCAGTTCAACCAGCTCGATTGCCACGATGGCATTCCAGTAAAACCCGATTTGGATGGAAGGGTCAGCGTGCACGATGCACGAAAGGTGGTTGATCACTGCCTGCAAAAAGGGGCCAATTTGAGCCGGATTGTTTCCGAGCAACACAAGGGAGAGGAGGGGTTTGATGTACATCAAATACGGTGTACGTACTATTCGGCACTTGATTGTGATGATGATGCATATATGACGGCGCGTGCCATCCAATTTTTCACCCCGGGCATTCCACAGGTGTATTATGTGGGTTTGCTGGCCGGGGAAAACGATACTGAAGCTGTAGAA
>CAYPLF010000005.1:0-72231 GCA_964411555.1 uncultured Bacteroidales bacterium
CAAAGCTTGCTTTGGCTTTGCCGAGCGCCGAGGAGGCAGGCTGCCAAAGGCAGCAGATAGGTAGTCGCCGTTTTTGAAGAGCCCCAATAGCGAAAGCTATTGGGGCTTTGTTATTAACGGAAAAAGGGAACACCGCAGGTGTTTCCCTGCAACGAAAGTTGGTGGGGTTTCGTCGTAAAAGGCAAGGGCGACACCGCAGGTGTTGCCCTTGAACTGAAAAGTTTCAGGGGTTTCGTTGTAAAACGGCGACTACCTACTCGAGCGCCGAGGAGGCAGGCTGCCAAAGGCAGCAGATAGGTATAAAAAAAGGAAAGGCTGTCATAATTGACAGCCTTTCCTTTATAAAGTATCAATAAAACTTATTTAGGCAAGTACCATGATTCTCTTTGCATCAATTTCGCTTTCATACCAGCGCTATTCGAGTATTTGGCAGATACCCGATCAGCCAGGTAAGCATTATTATTACGTCTGATAGCTACACGCATCAGATCGTGGAAACGGTTGCCTTCAAATGCAGTTTCAAGAGCCAATTCTTCAATAATCTTGTCTTCAACATAATCAACAGCTGAATTATTTACAACACCGTAAGGAATTGCGTAAAATGTTGTATCTATAATAGGTTTATCAGTTGTAGGTTTATTCGAAAGGTAAAGGCCACATCCACGAGCATGAACGCCAACATTTGTATACTGAGTTTCATTCTGTGGAATAGCAGTAAAGACTTGTTTGGAAGAAAAGGTCATATACGATGGAAATGAAAGCATTTTAGCAGAAATCTGATTCTGTATGGTTGTATCGTTATCAATATTAGGATTCAGACCATTCTTTAATGTGGCAAAAGCAAGTTTTGAGCATCCCAACCTGTTCACGGCTTCTGCGTAACGCAAATACAAAAGTGAATTTCGATATATCAGAATTACTTTTTGCTTTTTGTTACTTGTACGCAGGAATTTAGTAATGATAGGTTCGTCAAATTTGAATGATGCATTTTCCCAGTTACTGTATTCTGTTGTAACAGAACCGCGCTTTCTTAAGTCACCGTCAGTAACAAGCGTTTTGTCATTCAAATAAGTCTGATTATCCCAGTTTGCAATGGAAATAGGGGTTGGAACAATCATACTATTAAACGATAAACTGTCAAGTGTAAATTGTTTTCCGTAATCTGCAGAACTTGCAAGAGCTGTTATGCACTCTCTTAAACCCATGTTGTAAACATTCTGCCAATTTTCTAGATTTCTCGGAATTGAACTTGGTTGTTCATTATCATCAAATACCCAAGATGTAGCGTTACCTCTTGAAATCGTCAAATTACTATTAACCATCAGGTTATAGTACATATTCGCAGCACTCTTGTAATTTGTTTTTGCACCTGAGATATTATCTTGTCCTTCCAATATAGAACCCTTCCATAAATACAAATCACCAAGAATGAATCGAATAGGGAACACAGCATAATTTGTGTTGAAGTCACCAAATTGGCCTATGCTATAAGTACCGATATCTTCAGCACGATAAAAAGGATACAAATCACTTATCAAGGTATCGCACAACTGTGAAAGATCTAATGTTGAAGAAGATGATGCTATATCTTCTTCATCCAAAATGGGTTTGGTCATATACTTGACTTCTCCATAATTCAATGCCAATTGCAGGTAGGTCCATGCTCTAACTGCTTTCGCCATTGACATTACCTTTAAATTGTACTTGACTGTATTAGCACTTTTGGCAGTATCTACATATTGGATGACATAATTACAATTGTTTATTACGTCATAATATTCAGAAGGATTTGCATATGGATTATCCTCAGATATTTCAAAATCGTTGATCTCTTTCAAGAATCTGGAAGCATCATCACCGGTTTCCATCAGGTCACCTCTCAGTTCTCCCAATAATACGTAACGATCGCCAAGTAGTTGAAGTTTTGCCAAAATGCCAACAAATGCGTACAAAGAGTCATTCTCTGATCCCATACGATACTGTTCATCGAAGGTGTATTGCTCTGAAGTAGTATTCAGAAGTCCGTCACAACTAACCATTGTCAAGGCAGTCATGAACAGCAACACCGGCATATAAATGATTTTTTTCATAATTTCAGTATTATATTATAAGAGGTAACTGATTAGAGGTTGATCTTTACACCCATAAAGAAACTCCTGGTTTGGGGAACCAGACCAGCGTCAATCCCTTGAAACAAGACATCATTTTTTGCTGAGAATTCAGGATCTACACCCAAATAGTTGGTTAATGTAAACAAGTTGTTTGCAGCTACCCAAATATCCAAACCGGAAATGAAGGTGAAGTTTTTAATAGGGATATTGTATGAAAGAGAAATTGTTTTCAAACGAAGGAACGAACCATCTTCAATCCAACGGTCTGAGAACCTTGCATTTCCTAATGGATCACCATAGGTGGCTTTAGGTTGATTGGTATCTTGTTCTTCGTAAGACCAACGAGATTTCATAACGGTGGTTTGGTTGCTAAGGGTTGATCCGGATTCAAGCTGGCTTCTCAAGTAGTTGTACACATCGTTACCCAACGAATAGTTGAATAATGCATTGATTGTCAATTTTTTAATAGTTAGTCTACTGTTAAAAGAGCCATAAATATCGGGATTGGGATCACCAATAATTTGCATATCTTTTTCGTCTATCACACCGTCAGATTCATAATCGTCAAAGATAATGTCACCGGCACCAAAGTTAGTATATGTTCCATCAGTATTCAACACCTTGAGATTGGCAAGATCAGCTTCGCTTTGAGTGGAAAATACTCCATTGGTTTTATATCCATAGAAAACACCGGCTGCTTGTCCCACTTGTGAAAGAATGGTTGCATTGTAGACAGAAGTCTTAAAGTCTCCATTTGGAAGCGATTCAATTCTGTTTTTATAATGACCTGCTGATGCGCCAATTTCCCATTGAACATTTTTCAGGTTAAGCAATCTTGCATTCAACGAAAGCTCGTAACCTTTGTTTGATAGTTCACCGGCATTTGTCAAATAGGAATCCAAACCGGCAAGATCACCCAGGTTCTTCCAAATCAACAAGTCGCTGGTTTTTGATGAATATACGTCAAACGAAAGATTCAACCGTTCGTTCAATAAACCCAAATCAATACCGGCAGAAGCTCTGCCCGTTGTTTCCCATTGCAGTTTATTATTACCAATATTTGCCAAAACTAAACCATTGGCTTTATCCAAGTAGCGAACAGATTTAAAATAAGCTTTGTTTGCATAATCCTGAATGCCATCATTTCCAGTAATACCGTAACCGGCACGAATCTTCAACAAGTCAATAGCGGAAACATCCTTCAAAAATGGTTCAGATGAAACCAGCCAAGCACCATTTATTGAAGGGAACACACCCCAACTGTGGCCGAACAATTGAAAACCACCTTCGGTCTGATTACCAAAACGGGAAGATCCATCAATAGCAATTGCAGCAGACAAAAAGTATCGGTTACTGTAACTGTAGTCAAAAGCAGCATAATTTGAAATCGATTTTGTATCATTGTTTAAGCCTCTGACTTGTCTAAAGTCATATGAACTCTTTATCAACGTGTTGTCGTCAGATCCAGAGTTATGGGCTTCAACATAGTCTGTTTCAAACGTATTGCTTATGTATCTCCAACCAATTATTGCATTCAATTGGTTTAAAGCATCAAAACGCTTGTTGAATTTCAGACGAGTGTCATCTGATACAGAGATATTTCTGACCAGTTGATTGCGGAGTCTGTTTTCTGATGTGCCAAAACCTTCAAAGAAGCGGGTTGCAACACCAAGATAGGGATCATACGCATTTTCCTCGTATTTATTCAACGTATAACTCAACTGGGAAGACAAATTCCAATTCTTATTGATATCCCATGTGGGTATCATAGAAAGATCAAAATAGTGATGCTTGGAATAATTCATAGAAGCACTGATAATACCCGACGGATTGCCAATTCCAAATTCATCGGCATCATCATTGGTTACAGTCTCATAGCCATAGGAAGTAAATGTATGTGGACTAAGGAAGGGTGCTTTAATGTAGGCCAAGTAAGTTGGAGAAGTGTAGAAATCCACTCCATCAGTCATTGTTGATTTTGAAATATTTGTATAGGAAATTCCCGTACCCAGTTTAACGTCGGGTGATAAGTTGATATCGGCATTAAAACGGGTTGAAATTCGAGACAAATCGGTTGATTTAACAATGCCATTGTTTTGAGTGAATCCGAGTGAGAAATAGTATAAGGCTTTTTCATCACCACCATTGATATTTAACATGTAATTCTGTGTCACACCTTGCTGATACACTTCATCATTCCAATTGGTATTGTTATGATATTTGTTATACGCAACAGAACTGTTATCATCACTCAAAAAGCTCATGCCCGCAATCTGTTGAGGTGTATAACCAGCCGATCCAATAATATCGCTCACATAGATCCGGTAGTCATCAGCGTTCATTACCGGTGTAGTTTTGGGAATGGATGTCAGACCGGCTGTAACATTCAGGTTGATTTTTGTCACCATGCTTTTACCTCTGGTTGTCTTAATTAAAATGACACCATTTGATCCTTTGCTACCATAAATAGACGTTCCGTCTTTTAACACAGAGATGCTAAGAATATCATTGTTATCCAAATTCAGTAACGTATTCTGACTTTGTCCATCAAACAACGATTCAACATCAAACAGGTTATTGATGATTACACCATCAACCACATACAGCGGTTGCGAATTAGATAACAGAGAGTTGTATCCCCTGATAAACAGTGATGATCCAATGCCTGCCAAACCTGAACGAGATATGGAACGTACGTTGCCCCCAACCTCAGACTGTATAAATTCATCAGCCGATAAAGCTTGTGATAATGTAAAGTCTGAAATGGTTTTGACTGCCGGCACCGTAGTGGTATTACGCTGGACACCAGTTACAAGTTCCTGATTTTCGTAGTAAGGAGTAAAAACTTCCGGGTACAAATCAATCACCAATTGATTTTTTGATTTGATGGGAACCTCCCTGACGGCGTAATCAAATGCTTTTACCGATAACACTTCATCGGTCAATACAACTTTTATGGTAAAATTACCTTGCTGGTCTGTTGTTGCAGCTCCAGAATTGTTTAAAGCTTTGATCTGGGCTGCAGCAATTGGCAATTTGGTGTTAGCATCTCGAACCAGTCCTTTTACCTCAATGGTCCCTTTAGGTTGCTTTGCTGAGGCAATAACTTGTGCACTCAGAGACGTGGCTGCCATCAGGAATAAGCATGCCGCAATGAGAAAGCTGAACCTAAAGCAACTTCTCAAGCTATTCGTCCTAACAGTATTCATAGTGTATTTCATCCGTATTATTTTTTTATCCACTGTTCGAGTGTCTTCCGGTTCGAATCCTTGTACATCGAATCCTGCATTCGTATTAGAGATCTGTTTCATTATCTTCCAATTAATTGTGCCGTTATTCTACAGGTTCGAGAAGTATATAGTCAATTCGGAGGTCACGCGTGTATGGTTTCGTTAGTGAGTTTTCATCATTCCTGGTAGCTATGTTCTCAACAATAACCGAAACGTCCAGGCTCTTTGGATTGCCTTTCTCATACATGCTGCACCATGGAAAGTTTAAATCAGCTATATATACCTTGTCTACAGTTGTTGCACTTGCAAAGAAACCATTCCTTGTTGCTGGTATTTTTTCGGAGTCATAATTCGGTCTGGCTTCAGTTTGAACGGTGCCTGCTTCATTTCTGTAAATTACTTTAACCTTAAATTTTAGTCCTTTCGGAACCGCCGGATTATCAATGGAATGAGGCACTGTTACAATATACAACTTGTATTTTCCAGATAAAACATTTGGCATTAACATCGTTAGTGATGCCCTCGTGCTTTGCGTTCCAGTATACTTAAGGAAAGCATATCTTTTATCCGAAATGGAATAGGTTGAACCGGAATAGTATCTGCTATACAAATCAGACATGGCGTTTGTACGACCATAGAGATTTGTTTCAGCTTCAACTTTAATAGGTCTATGCCATGATTCAATGGGTTTCATTCGCAGTGAATCCGTGATAAACGAGCTGCCATTACTTAATTTGTATTGAGTAGCACCCACAAATAAATTATCAACATCCTTATAAACCATTTTGCCAGTTGAGATTATTGAATCAAGTCCAGCAGGATCAGCAACCTTACTAAAGAACAAATTACTGAAGATGGCTTTCCTGCTATGTTCAAATTGCATGCCCTTTGAATCTTTGTATACCTTATGGTACGGAAGAGCACTTGCTAGCGCTTTTGTCCATGCCGTATTCGATAAAGCAATAACGGTATACGTACTGTCGTCATTATCCAATTGTGCGAAATTCTTGAAAAAATAATTGACTTCATCACCATAGTCATCCGTTATGATCATTGATTGAATATGGTTCTTAAATGAATCCAGTTCTGCTGTTTCTTCATATTCATTTAAAAATTCCCAATGTCCAGGGAGGTAAGGATTGTAGCCGGTAATTTTGTGAAGAAGACCGTTTTTTGCAGGGATGTTGAAATCAGTTCCCAAGGCAGTTTTACCCAAAAAAGCAGTACCGTTAATCATCTTAAAATCACCAATCTTATTGCAGAGCATGAATAGGCGCTGTGAATCAAGTCCCGAAGTAGGATATGAAAAGCGGGAGATATGATTGCCTATTAATTTTCTAATTTTTGATACATCACTTGCGCTAACACTTATCGATTCATCTAGGTATGCGCTGTAATCTGCATTCCAAGCTGAATCTTCATCAAGAGGAGCCCAAACGGTGAACGTTTGAGAACTCGACAAGATGGTGTCATACCCGCTAATCTCCATCAAACGGCTGAAGATTGTAAGATCCGTTTCATTTTTAATAATCTCAGACAAGCTTTGATCAATGAGCACAACATCTGTATTGTTGTAATGCTTGTCCCATTCTTCATTGCTACAGGCTGAATTGATCAATCCTACTGTAATAGCAAGGAGAATACTGAATTTTATTGTACATTTTTTCATAATCTAACCTATTATTGGGCAAACATTGTCTTGTCAATCCCTACTGTTTATAGTGTATTCAAACATGATTAGCATCTTGTTTTTACTATTGTCTTTATAATGATGATTTACTCGTTTTATAGAACTGGTTCTGTTGCAACATTGAGTTCACTTTCAATTCTTCTTCATTAATAGGCCAATAGAGGGCTTCGATTTTTGACATGTTGGTCGATAGCTTTTCACTTTTCGACGTTTTAGCAACATAACCGGTCATACGGTTTGTTGAACTATCTCTTCTGCAAGCTCTTAAAAGGTCAAAGTAACGCTTGCCTTCAAACAAAAGTTCACGTTGACGTTCACGTAGAATCAAGTCCTCAGCATCCCTGTAAGATGAATATGTCGTATATTTCAGCGAATCATCCATAGGATTTGAGCGAAGGTAAGTAACATTTACCATTTCAAGTGCTTGTGAAATAGAAATGGCCTTTAAGTCTTCATTCTTCTTGTCACGTTGAATGATAGCTTCTGCTTTCATCAAATAGATATCGGCAAGTCGATACACAATCCAGTTTGATGTATTGTTACGAAAGGTATATTCGTCATTGGTAGGATTATCTTTTCTACTTACACCAATATACTTGAATATCTTGCACGTTGTTAAATCTACCGGTTGAATGAAATCATACATACGATAATCATTTGATGATTCAACAGTGGAGCCTACTGTGAAATTGAAAGGACTGTCGCTGGTATTATACAACTCCAACGGAAACATAAGCGAACCAACTTTATCCTTGTCACCATAGAAACTACTCGTCAAGTTGTTTTTCTGAACCTTTTCGTCGAATTGCAACTCAAAGATTGACTCAGAGGAATTACCGGTATAAAATACTGAAGTGAAGAAATCCTTAGCTTCAATTAGTTCCAATTTGTCATCAGAAATAATTCTGTCACATTCAGCGATACATTCTTCATAATCATTGTTCCACAAATAGATGTCAGCTAAAAGCGCCCTAATGGCATTCTGCGTAAAGCGACCTTTCGTGTGCTGGTTGTTTTGAAGAATACGGGGTGCATAGCGTAGAGCATCCTTGAGGTCAACGATCAACGAGTCAATTACATCTTCCTGGTTTAACTGAGGAATAAAGTAATTTTGAGTATCATCAATACTGGGTACAGTTGTATAAGGCACCTTGTCAAATGCACGTACCAAGTAGAAGTATGATAAAGCGCGAATGGCTTTTACTTCTGCTTCCATGGAATGTAAGCTTGCTATAGTGAAGTTTTCATCCCTGGTTTGGGCCATCGGAGCATAATACAATAAGGTGTTGCACATATTGATGACATCATAGAAGCAACTCCATTTTGTATATTCATGAGTAGGTTCAATTTCCTGAAGAAGAACATCATTGACTGTTTCGCCAGAACTTTCTCCTTCTACTACATTATCTGAGCGCATCTCACCATAGGCAAAGATTCGTGTAATGTATTCATTTTTAATCATTCCTCTGTAACAGGCAGCCATGACAGATTGAACGTCAGATTCTGTTTGCCAAAACTCAGGTAGAAGAATTTCACCTTCCGGACGCACATCTAGCCAGTCTGAACAACTTGTGGCACCAATCAATAAAGCAATTGATGATGCTATTATGGATATTTTAATTTTCATTGGTAGAATAGTATTAAAGTCCTACAGTTAAACCGAATGTTAAGTCTCTTGTTCGAGGTGTTTTGGAATTATCTTTAGCGACGTTCCCCATACCTGCGCTTCCTCCTACTTCAGGATCTACACCCGTATACTTTGTGAATACGGCAATGTTGTTAATATTGAGGTATAATGACACACGTTCAATCTTATAAGGTTTCAGTTTTGCTGTAGGAATAGCATAGTTAAGCTGAATGTATTTGAAACGAACGAAAGAAGCATCTTCAACATAACGGCTACTACCCAGCGAGTTAAAACCGGCTTGATATAATGCACGTGGTATGGGTGTATCATCACCATCCTTACGCCAGCGCCAGTTAACGGCGATGCTTTGGTTGTCATAACCGTACATGCTTTCAGCATTCATCCTGGCCTGATTTACAACCTTATTTCCTATACGATAATTGAAGAACATATTGCATGAAAGATCCTTGTAACGCAACGATGTACCAAAACCACCACTGATGAGCGGGTTACAGTTGCCAAGATATATGATATCCAATTCATCAATTGTTCCATCTTTGTTGACGTCCTCATACATGGCGTCACCACCCCTGAACTTATACTGTTGGGTTGTACCGTAAGCAAAAGTCATAGGAAGTCCATTTCCCCATTCATCAACGATAACCCTGCCTTGTTTATCACGAGCAACAGGTGCCTCTTCTTGTTCTACGGGTATGTATTTGTCGTATTTGTAAACACCCAAGTACTTGAATCCGTATATAGAACCATATGAATGACCGGTTTCAAGTCGAGTCATGTATGTTTGGTTCTTGAAATCATAGTCTTTGTTGTATGTTCTTAAGATGGATTCGTCGATTTCAATAATCTTGTTCATGCCGTTCGAGAAGTTCATATTGAAGTCAGCACTAAACTTTCCATATTTAATCAGACGACTGGCATTGAAGTTCAATTCATACCCTTTATTATCCATTGTACCGGCATTGATGTTTGATATGGAAGCAAAACCGGAAGTCTGTGGAATAGCATAATTACTGAAAATCATATTGGAAGTGCGCTTGAAATAGGTATTCCATTCAACGTTCAGTTTATTATCAAACAAACGCAAGTCTGCACCAAAGTTGAACTGACTTGTGGTTTCCCACTGAAGATTGGATAAACGCAACGATACCGGTCTGATAGCTTGCATATCAATGTATTTGTCATATGCAGTATATCGACTGAAGTGCAAATAACTTCCGCTAGGTTCTCTACCAGTCAAACCCCAGCTGGGACGAATGGATAAATCACTGACAATCCCCCTAGCAAAATCCATGAATGGTTCATCAGAAATAATCCATTTGGCAGATAAACCTGGGAAATAACCAAATCTCTTACCTTCACCAAATTTATTACTACCACTACGGTTCAGCGTTCCTGAAAGTACATACTTTTGTTTATAGGAATAATTGAAACGGCCAGAAAGAGAAACACCGCGTGAGGAGCTTCTTCCTGAACCAATCGAGTTTAAATATGCCTCTTGAGTGGCATCATGGCTGGTCCTTGAAGAAATTCCGTATGAGCTGACATTTTGAGAACCACCGTCACTGGTGTTCATTCGTTGATTGATGGAGACAACTAGACTGTGATCTCTCGTTGAAAAACGAGGCTGCCACGATAGTGAGTTATCAACGTTGATGCCTGAATTTTGTGATGCACTGTTGCTGGCTGCATTAACTCTGCTGTTGTCCCAAGCTACATTGGACACTTCCCACGGAGTAAATGAAGCGCTCTTGCTGTTGCTTACATTAAAGGAGAAAGAGGCGGTATAACGCAGATAATTTTTGTCAGGATCAGTCAAATCATAAGTGAGCCGTAATACAGGTTGGAGGCTGTAGCTGGTATTGTCACTCTTACCCAACATGGCCAATGCTACCGGGTTCTGCAAATCGCGCTGCGCGCTGTTCAGGACGGAAGTACGTTTAATCACATAGTACTTCTCTGTATCATTGCCATAGAGATCTTGTTCATAGATACTGACATTCGGCATTTTTCTGTAGGCGATGTCAAGAATACTTCCATTAGCATTGTCTGTTTTCTGATAAGAAAAAGAAAATTCACTGGAGAATCTCAAACGGTCTGATACCGTATAATCCATGCTGGTTCTAGCCGTTATACGGTTCGTTCCCGTTCCGATGATGGTTCCCTTGTTGTCAAGGAAACCTGCGGAAATACGGAACTGAGCGCGATCACCACCACCAGATATGCTTAAGTTATGGTCATGGATGACACCAATACGAGATACTGCTCTAATCCAGTCTGTATTGTTATTGAACTCTTCGTAGTCGGAGAAAGATTGATCATAACTGAGTTCAGGAACATTAGAAGCTTCTTCATTTTGTTCGGCATTGAACAAAGCCTGTTTCATCATCATGGTATAGTCATCACCGTTAAGGATATTCAAACCCTTCGGCTGCTTCGTACCTGAAAGACGATATGTGTACTGAATCCTTGTCGGACCAATAGCTCCTTTTTTCGTTGTGATTGAAATAACGCCGTTAGCGCCTTTGGTACCCCAGATTGCTGTCGAAGCAGCATCTTTCAAAACCGTGATTTCCAAGATATCATCCGGGTTGATACTCAACATGGTTGCCCATTGTTCCTGACTTGAATTGACAAAGTCAAAGTTCGGGTCGGAATCAACCGAGTAGGGTATACCGTTCATAACGAGCAGTGGTTCTGAATTTCCAGTAATGGACGAGGTACCGCGAATGCGCATGGAAGAACCGCTACCGGGGTCACCTGAGTTTGATACGATATCAAGACCGGCAATACGACCTTGAAGCGCTTCGTCGATTGATCCTACCTGCAGACCTTCAATTTCTCCAAAATTGAGCGTTTGGGCTGCAATGGAGATTTCACGCTGGGGGATACTGAAACCGTCATCACCAAACTTTTTTTCTCCTCTGATCTCGACTAAACCAAGTTCGACTGAAGCATCTTCCATCGTGACATTGATGGTTCTGGTGCTTCCAATGGCAAACGTTTGTTTCGTGAAGCTGAGAAGGTTAAAAGTCAGCTTGTTGTTGGGGTTTTTAATTTTGATGAGATATTCACCGTCTTCATTAGTGACGGTACCGCTCTGTACACGGTTTGTCGCATCTACTTCACTAACCTGTACGCCAATTAAGGTCTCACCATTTTTGGCTTTCACGCTACCCTTTACGATAATGGACGAAGATGTTTGTCCCATCGCAAAAGTACACAGTGCAACAAAGAGCAGTAATGCTATGTTAAATTTGGATTTCATAATGCACATATTTATTCGAATCTCAACACTTTACCAATTCTGTGAATTACTGCAGTGGAAGACGTGGTAATTTGACTTTTCAAGTAGTTTTCGTCTGTACGTGAAGTAATGGTTACAGGATTACGATTAAAGACGTAGTCTCTTGTCATAATGTTGTAATACTTTTCATCAGAAACATCCACATTGACAGTGTAAGGCTTAGCACCGTTAATTTCGCATGTCAACGAAACAGTCTTTTGACCACCTGCTAATAAAGAATCAGCAACTTCGATGCGATAAAATTTATTCTGTGCCGTACCCAAATAGGTAGGATCAGTTTCAGGGTCCGTTGTCTTAATCGTTGCAGTCTGGAACTTGCCTGTAAACGATTGATTCGGTGAAATGAATACAGAATTATCCTGGAAGTGGTAACGAACAAATCGTTCCAGTTTACTGACTTCTTCATCTCTAAGTGCTACCTCTGCTGGTGTGGTAGTAGGCATATTTTCGATATACGTCCACGTTTTGATAAGCCCCTGAGCGTAAGCATCGTCCATGGCGCCATTGTCGGGTACATATACCGTATACCTGAAAGAATTGAAGAACTTTATGTTGAAATCATCAATTCCAAAATAGTTAGTAGCTTTGATGAATACCTCATTCTTGGTGAAACCATACAACAAATCAAAGAATTTTTGGAATTCAGGGTAGTTGGCAGCATCATTCAAAATGGAGAATACGCTTCGAAGCGGAGTCTGTACCAACGTGTCAGAAAGGAAGGTTGTACCATTTTCCTGATGGTAAATGCCGCTATCCCTCGGGTGAACAACTTGTTCGTTTGTCGGAGTTGATTCAATCAAATCGCCGCCACCTTGGAATTTTGTATTGTATGAAGTAATGACATCTTCACCAATGCCTTCAAGTCCTGTAACCTTGATTACGTTGCCATCTTTGGTCAGGTAGAAACCATCACAATAATCACCATTTTTGTCAACGAAGTCTTTTACAATAATACTCTGGTCAAGGATATTGACAAGGCGGGTCTTGATAAAGGAAGCGTCGGTAGCTTCACCAACATAACTTCCAACCGTTTTGGTTGTTTTGTCAAACTCGTAAATATCGGCCCTAACTTTCTGCATCGAAGGTGAATTATCGTACCAGAATTTAATAGCTGTTGGATAGCTTGTACCGTAGCTAAACGGGTCGATATAAAATTCAAGCGCCTTATCAGTTGGGGCCACAAAGGCATACTTGTTTACCATTGAATTTAGGTACAAATTGTACTTGTATTCATTAATAGCCCAATTTAAGACATACGTCTTGTTACTGAAGAAAACCGGGCCATAGACAGAAATAAAGTCATCGGGAGGATAAACCTTATTTGTTGCATAAACAAGACCGTTCAATCCAATATAATTCAGTGAATCGACAATGTCTGATCTATCGGTACGCAATAATGAACTGGTGTTGTCAACCATCTTGTAAAAGAGACTGGGTACGGAAATAACCAGTGATTCACGCAAATGTCTGTTGATCAACTTTGCCAGGATTTTCATTTTAAATGTCTTCAATTCTTCGTTGTCCGTTTCATTAGGAAGGATGTTGTCCCAAGTACCATAACGATCGAACAGCGCGCGCCCTTGGCCACCTGTCAAGTAATCCTCCAAAGCTTGGTTGGTAGGGGCAAAGATAGAGGCCATATCTGATTGAAGGGCTCCTGATTTGTTAATCAGGTTGTTGAAGCCAGGGCTAAAGGCAAGCAATGAAGTAGTGGGTACTGACGAGCCACTTGGATATGACGTTCTTGCACCATTGTTCTTGGAACTATTGAAATATCCCAAGACAAAAACCGAATCGGTAAACGGAATATCCCTATCTGCCAGATAAGCTCTGTATTGCCGGGTTTTTTCCGCGTCATAATACGGAGCACTGAACCAGTCCAACATGTTGGAAAACAAGCTCAAGGATGGCACGTTACGGATGTAGGCGGCCATGCTGGTGGGAAGAGTCAACACGTCATCAAGTTTATGGATATACCCATTCTTACAGGTAATATCCCTATCAATGACCTTGTGGGAGAAAATATGAGCGTCGTTGCGTACACGATCAATACCAGTCATGATTTTGAAATCAGGATCGGTAATGCCGTAATAATCCAACGATTTCTGGAGCAAATGCACCAAGGGGTAGGCTGAACCGTCTTGCAACAAGTACAAACCATTCTTGCTATCGCTCTTGTATTTCTTCCATTGATCGGTTTCCGGAAGTTTGTTGTCCAAAACAAAAGGAACGGAGTCCAAATAAGTCACAGTTGTACTTCTCCTAAGTGCGGATCCTTCCTGAAGACCATTGTCATAATAATTGGACAGCGTTTCAATCAAGTATGCGTTGTTGATAACAGAGAAGTTCAGGATTAACTTCTTTTGCGATTCGGTTAAATCACTGTACTGGGAAGCTCCCCATTTGTTGCTGTTATAAAAGCGCTGGAAGGCATCATCATCAGCCACAAACAATGTTTTGCTACCGGTTTTTCTAAGTACTTCGGAATACCCAAGATCGTCGATGATTTTCACAAAGTTTTTGTAGTTCCCATCTGCGGCCAGATACTCATAGATGCTTTCGCCAAGCCAGGGAGGCTCGCCGTCATCGTAAGGGTAATCGTCCTTACAGGAAACAAACAAAGAACTCCAGACCACTAGTCCAACCAAGAACATGGGCAGTCGATGATAGAGTTTTTTTACGTGATTTTCCATTTGAAACTGTGTTTAAAATTCAAGCGCTTTCGTCAGACCTTCCAAACCGGTAAATCATTCGATAGCATCTATAACTTATGATTGTTTTAAAATTGTGGGTAAACAAAGTGGGAAACGACAATCAACAACACAAGAATTCGTGTGTTGCAGCTGCTTTTTTATAAAAAGTTGTTTGGAGTGCCTAAATGGACGCTCTCCCATCGAGGAAACAGGAGTAGCAACCCAAAGTAGCCTTCTTTGTAATGATGTGTTTTTCAAGGTCTTGGTTCTTGTTGAGTACAAAATACACCGGCTAAAGGGCGAAATTCTCCGCCTCTAGTCCGAGAAACAGGCGTAAAGATATGTTTTTTTTCTTGCTCCCAAAAAAAAAGTGTCAAAAAATCACAAAAGAATCCGAATGAATGCGGTTTTTAACAAATTAACCTTAAAAAAACATACTGTATAATGTTTCGGTTTATATCCAAGTTGTCTGCGGAATATGGTTTTTCGATGGGATTGTGTTAATACCAATATCTGAGTTATCTTTGCCATTCGGATATTTTTTTATAGTTGAGCGGATGTTCCGCTGTTTTTTGTAGCACATATATATAAGGTGTATTATTTAAATGAAATACTGAATCATGGACATACAAGACGAACAAAACCAGCTGAACATTGAATTGACTGAAGAGGTTGCCCAGGGCATATATTCAAATCTGGCTGTGATCTCACACTCGAGCTCTGAATTTATTTTGGACTTTATCCGATTGATGCCTGGAGTCCCCAAGGCGCACGTGAAATCGAGAATCATTGTTACACCCGAACACGCCAAACGCTTGTTGGCTGCTTTACAAGACAACATATCAAGATATGAACGTCAATTCGGCACCATCAAAAAAGCTACGGATGGTACTACCTTCATGCCTCCAATAGCAGGATTTGGAGTAGGTGAGGCGTGATGCTTAAAATAATCAGGCGCAAAAGCTGTCGCATACATTTATTGTATGCAATTGAATATCTTTTTTTGTATATTTGCACCCGCTTTTGGGCAAAAACGCAGTATTTTTTTGGTAAGCCATTGGTTTATCGAAAAGAAGCTGTAATTTTGCAGTCCTTTTTGGGCTTGACAAAAAGTAAACGAGTTGAAACCATATAAATAGTAAAAATTTCTAAAATGCCTACAATTCAGCAATTAGTAAGAAAAGGAAGGGCTGCGCAGGTGGATATGAGCAAATCACCGGCATTGAGTTCTTGTCCTCAAAGACGTGGCGTTTGCGTGCGTGTTTACACCACGACACCCAAGAAACCAAACTCAGCGATGCGTAAGGTAGCCAGGGTACGTCTGACAAACTCAAAGGAAGTGAACAGCTATATCCCCGGTGAAGGTCACAATCTTCAGGAACACTCAATTGTGTTGGTTCGCGGCGGTCGTGTAAAAGACCTCCCCGGCGTTCGTTATCACATTGTTCGTGGTACCTTGGATACTTCCGGCGTGAATGGTCGTAAGCAAAGACGTTCCAAATATGGGACGAAACGCCCGAAACCAGGACAAGCAGCCGCTACAACAGGTAAAAAGAAGTAAGACTTCCCAAACCTATTAAACATCTTACCGTTTTATTTAACAACGCTGTTTTTTATTGGTAGACGCTTTATAGCACAGGTTGAGTAAATGTTCCGGCGGGAACGTTGAAGAAACACAAGAAGACAACCAAACAAAAACGGAAAATTTTTGAGAAAATGAGAAAAACAAAACCGAAAAAACGGGTAATCCTTCCGGACCCTGTTTTTAATGACATCAAAGTGACCAAGTTTGTGAATCACTTGATGTACGATGGAAAGAAAAGCACTTCCTATGATATTTTCTATTCCGCCTTGGAAACCGTTAAGGCCAAGCTGCCCAACGAAGAAAAATCAGCTCTTGAAATTTGGAAGACCGCTCTCGACAACATAACTCCTCAAGTCGAGGTCAAATCACGCCGTATCGGCGGTGCCACCTTCCAGGTACCCACAGAAATTCGTCCGGACCGCAAAGAGTCCGTTTCAATGAAGAACGTAATTTTATATGCCCGCAAACGTGGTGGAAAATCCATGGCGGACAAATTAGCTGCTGAAATTGTTGACGCATTCAATAATCAAGGTGGTGCGTTCAAACGCAAAGAAGACATGCACCGTATGGCTGAGGCCAACCGTGCGTTTGCAAATTTCCGTTTTTAAGAATTAGGTTAGGTTAGGTAGAAAAGAGTTGTAAAAGGTAATCAGACAATGGCAAAAGCAGATTTGAAATATACCAGGAACATCGGGATCATGGCCCACATCGATGCAGGAAAGACTACGACATCAGAGCGTATTCTTTTCTACACCGGTCTTACGCATAAGATCGGTGAAGTGCACGATGGTGCCGCCACGATGGACTGGATGGAACAAGAACAAGAACGAGGTATCACCATTACTTCCGCCGCGACGACGACAAGTTGGAACTATGCCGGTGACAAGTACAAGATTAACTTGATTGACACCCCGGGGCACGTAGACTTTACTGTAGAAGTGGAGCGCTCATTGCGTATTCTGGACGGTGCAGTCGCCACTTATTGTGCCGTAGGCGGTGTTGAACCCCAATCGGAAACCGTTTGGCGTCAGGCTGATAAGTACAATGTGCCCCGTGTGTGCTATGTAAATAAGATGGACCGTTCCGGTGCCGACTTTTTCGAGGTTGTTCAACAAATGAAGGACATTCTTCATGCCAACCCGTGCCCTGTTCAAATTCCAATCGGAGCAGAAGAACGCTTTAAGGGAGTTATTGATCTAATTAGCATGAAAGCCGTTTTGTGGCACGATGAAACCATGGGAGCCGAGTATTCTATTGAAGAAATACCGGCCAACCTGTTGGAAGAGGCCAAAGAATGGAGAGAAAAAATGTTGGAATCAGCAGCCGATTGCGATGATGTCTTGATGGAGAAATTTTTTGAGGATTCTTCCACAATCAGCGAAGATGAAATCATCAACGCACTGCGCAAAGGAACCATAGCCATGAAGTTGAATCCAATGTTGTGCGGATCATCCTTCAAGAACAAAGGTGTTCAGACATTGTTGGACGCTGTTTGTAAATTCTTACCAAGTCCGCTTGATACAGAGGCAATTGAGGGAACAGACCCTAATAATCCTGAAAAGATGATTTCACGTAAACCGGACGAAAGCGAACCCTTGACTGCTTTGGCATTCAAGATTGCTACCGACCCGTATGTTGGCCGTCTGTGTTTCATACGTGTATATTCGGGCAAGTTGGAATCGGGTTCATATGTATATAATGTTCGTTCTGACAAGAAGGAACGTATTTCGAGGTTGTTCCAGATGCACTCCAACAAGCAGAATCCGGTTGAAGCGATTTCTGCCGGTGATATTGGTGCAGGTGTTGGTTTCAAGGATATCCGTACCGGTGATACACTGTGTGATGAGAAACACCCCATCGTATTGGAATCCATGGACTTCCCGGCTCCTGTTATCGGAATTTCCGTAGAACCCAAGACACAAAAAGACTTGGACAAGTTGGGTATCGGTTTGGGCAAATTAGCCGAAGAAGATCCAACCTTCACCGTCAAAACCGACGAACAAACCGGTCAGACCATCATTTCCGGTATGGGTGAACTTCACCTGGAAATCATCATCGATCGTTTGAAACGTGAATTCAAGGTTGAATGCAACCAAGGAAGACCTCAGGTATCTTACCGCGAAGCAATCACGCAGGAAGTTCAAATCAGGGAAACCTACAAGAAGCAATCCGGTGGACGTGGTAAATTTGCAGACATGATTGTCAAGGTAGGCCCGAGAGATCCTGAATTTGAAGGCGATCTTCAATTTGTTGATGAAGTTAAGGGTGGTAACATTCCCAAGGAATACATTCCCGCCATCGAAAAAGGGTTCAAGAATGCCATGCGCAACGGTGTGTTGGCAGGATTCCCTCTGGATGGATTGAAGGTGACGGTTGTGGACGGTTCGTTCCACCCGGTTGACTCCGACCAGCTTTCATTTGAAATATGTGCAAACATAGCCTTCAAGAATGCTTGTGCAAAAGCCAAACCCGTTTTGCTTGAACCCATTATGAAAATAGAGGTCATCACTCCGGAAGAAAGCATGGGTGATGTGATTGGTGACTTGAACAAACGTCGCGGACATGTGGGCGGTATGGAATCCAACCGTTCCGGTGCACGCGTTGTAAAGGCAAAAGTTCCCCTTTCTGAAACGTTCGGTTATGTAACCGCCTTACGTACGATTACGTCAGGTCGCGCAACCAGCAGCATGGAATTCTCCAACTACGCTGAGGTATCAAAAGCCATTGCGACGGCCGTCTTAACAGAATGCAAGGGTAGAGTTGATTTGATTTAATAACGTTCCATGGTGTGTAAATAGCTCTACATCAGGAATATAATATAAATAAACATGAGCCAGAAAATTCGTATCAAACTCAAGTCCTACGATTACAACTTGGTAGACAAGTCTGCCGAGAAAATCGTAAAGACCGTGAAGGCGACAGGTGCTGTAGTAAGCGGCCCAATTCCCCTTCCCACGCACAAGCGCGTGTTCACCGTGAACCGTTCAACGTTTGTCAACAAGAAATCGCGTGAGCAATTTCAATTGTGTTCATTCAAAAGGCTGATCGATATTTACAATACGAGTGCCAAAACCGTGGATGCATTGATGAAGCTTGAACTGCCAAGCGGTGTTGAGGTAGAAATAAAAGTGTGATCTAGTAAATTAAGTAAGAAATGCCAGGATTGATTGGAAAAAAAATCGGAATGACTTCCGTTTTCAGTGCCGATGGAAAAAATGTTCCATGCACTGTTGTAGAAGCTGGTCCCTGTGTGGTCACTCAGGTAAAAACGTTGGAAACTGACGGATATGAAGCCGTTCAGTTGGGCTTTCAGGAAAAAGCAGAAAAGCGCACCAACAAAGCTGAGGCCGGTCACTTTAAAAAAGCAGGCGTAGCTCCGCAAAAACACTTGGTTGAGTTCAAGGGATTCGAAGGGTTGAAATCCGGAGATGTGGTAACAGCCGAACTATTTGAGGCTGATGAGTATGTTGACGTTGTAGGTACCTCAAAAGGTAAAGGTTTCCAGGGTGTTGTCAAGCGCCATGGCTTTTCCGGTGTAGGTGAAGCTACCCATGGTCAACACAACCGTTTGCGTGCACCGGGTTCTCTGGGTGCATCTTCATGGCCTTCACGCGTATTCAAAGGAATGCGTATGGCCGGACGTACTGGTGGTGATCGAGTGACCGTCCAGAATCTACAGGTTATTAAAGTGATTCCAGAACACAATTTGGTGATGATCAAAGGTTCTGTTCCGGGCGCTAAAGGTTCAATCGTAATCATTGAAAAGTAATGGAACTGAGTGTATATACAATAAAAGGTGAAGATACGGGCAGGAAGATCACGCTCAATGATGCGGTCTTTGCAATAGAGCCCAACGATCATGCCATCTGGTTGGACGTGAAGCAGTATCGTGCCAACAGCCGTCAAGGCACACATAAAGCGAAAGAAAGAAGCGAGATGTCCGGTTCTACCAAGAAGTTGGGACGTCAAAAAGGAGGCGGCGGTGCCCGTCGCGGTGATATCAACTCGCCTGTTTTGGTGGGTGGAGCCCGTGTATTCGGTCCGAAACCCCGTGATTACAGCTTCAAGTTGAACAAGAAAGTGAAAGCTTTGGCCAGAAAATCGGCATTGGCTTATAAAGCCGCTGAAAATGCCATACTGGTTATTGAAGATTTTGCTTTTGAAACCCCGAAGACCAAGGACTTTGTGACAATGGCCACTAATTTGAAAGTTGCTGATAAAAAGTCACTTTTCGTATTGGCGGAAGGAAATAAAAACGTATATTTGTCGGCCCGTAATTTGTCGTCTGTAAAGGTGGTAACGGTTTCTGAATTAAACACTTACAAGGTGTTGGATGCAAAATCGCTCATCCTTACGGAAAGTGCTGTTGCCGGCATTGAATCTCAATTAAACGCATAAGGAGGGTTAATCATGGGAATTATCATCAAACCAATCGTAACAGAGAAGATGACAGCCATTACCGAGAAATTGAATCGGTATGGTTTCCGTGTACAGCCTGAAGCAAATAAGATTGAGATTGCCAAGGCCATAGAAGACATGTACAATGTGACGGTAATTGACGTCAACACCGCCAATTTCCGTGGTAAGAACAAGAGCCGCTATACAAAAGCCGGTCTCATTAAAGGAAAAGAATCCGCTTTCAAAAAGGCCATTGTGACCTTGAAAGAAGGCGATGTGATTGATTTTTACAGCAATATATAAGAAAAAATGGCAGTACGTAAACTAAAGCCCACAACGCCGGGGCAGAGACATAAAATTATTGGTGCCTTTGAAACCATCACAGCATCGGCACCAGAAAAGTCGCTTGTATACGGCCTGAGAAAATCAGGAGGTCGAAACAATACCGGTAAGATGACCATGCGCTACTTAGGTGGTGGTCACAAACAAGCGTATCGTTTCATTGATTTCAAGCGGACGAAAGATGGTATACCTGCTACAGTAAAAACAATCGAATACGATCCGAACCGTTCGGCACGTATTGCGTTGTTGTTTTACGCTGATGGTGAAAAAACGTACATACTTGCACCCAACGGTCTGCAAGTCGGCATGAAACTGATGTCTGGAGAACAAGCAGCTCCTGAAGTAGGTAACGCCCTTCCTTTGAAAAACATACCTGTAGGTACGGTGATTCACAACATTGAGCTGCGTCCCGGACAAGGAGCCAAGATGGTTCGTTCGGCCGGTACATTTGCCCAGCTAACATCAAAGGAAGATAATTATGCAATTATTCGTATGCCTTCAGGTGAAACCAGAAAAATTCTGCTTGCCTGTAAAGCTACGGTTGGTAGTGTCGGTAACTCGGACCATGCTCTTGAAAGTTCAGGTAAAGCCGGTCGTTCGAGGTGGTTGGGACGTCGTCCCAGAAACCGTGGTGTCGTGATGAATCCTGTCGATCACCCCATGGGTGGTGGTGAAGGTCGTGCATCAGGTGGTCTTCCAAGATCCAGGAAGGGCTTATTGTCCAGAGGATTAAAGACCAGGGCGCCGAAGAAACAATCGAGCAAGTACATCATCGAAAGACGGAAAAAATAACCTTCAACATTCAAGCAAATTATGAGTCGTTCATTAAAAAAAGGACCGTACATCAATATCAAGCTGGAAGCCAAGATTCTGGCAATGAATGAATCGGGAAAGAAAAGCCTTGTGAAGACCTGGGCACGTGCCTCGATGATTTCTCCCGACTTTGTTGGTCATACGATCGCCGTTCATAACGGAAATAAGTTTATCCCGGTTTATGTTACTGAAAACATGGTTGGACACAAGTTGGGCGAGTTTTCACCCACACGCACGTTCAGAGGCCATGGCGGAAACAAAAAGAAATAAACCGTTGTAAGAAAAAACAAAACTCGAATATAACATGGGTGCAAGAAAAAAATTAGCAGCTGATGCTAGAAAAGAAGCGCTGAAGAATCAGTACTTCGCCAAGCTCAACGGCGTTCCCTCGTCACCGCGGAAAATGCGCTATGTCGCTGACATGATCAGAGGCAAGGAAGTATTTTTGGCACTTGGCATCCTGAAGTTTTCCAACAAGGAAGCTTCCGGTCGCCTGGAAAAATTGCTTCGTTCGGCTATTGCGAACTGGGAACAAAAGAACGAACGCAAGGCTGAAGCCGGTTTGTTGTATGTGAAAGAACTGAAGGTGGATTCAGCTTCCATGCTGAAAAGACTTCGTCCGGCCCCTCAAGGTCGCGGTTACCGCATACGCAAACGCTCCAACCACGTTACCTTGAGCATCGATACACTAACCACTAACGAACAAAACTAAGGCTACATGGGACAGAAAGTAAATCCGGTAAGTAACCGCCTGGGTATCATCAGAGGTTGGGATTCCAACTGGTATGGTGGCCGTAAGTATGGCGAAACACTGTTGGAAGACAGCAAAATCCGTAAATACCTGATCGCGCGTTTAGCCAAGGCTAGTGTATCTCGTATTGTCATTGAACGTACACTCAAACTGGTTACCATCACCGTATGCACTGCCCGTCCGGGTATCATCATCGGTAAAGGTGGTCAGGAAGTGGACAAGTTGAAAGAAGAACTGAAGAAAATCACCGATAAGGACGTACAGATCAATATCTATGAAATCAAACGTCCCGAACTCGATGCTGAAATCGTAGCCGCCAACATCGCCCGTCAAATTGAAGGTAAGATTGCTTACCGTCGTGCGGTGAAGATGGCTATCCAGTCAACCATGCGCATGGGTGCCGAAGGCATCAAGGTCTTGGTTGCCGGTCGTTTGAATGGGGCAGAGATGGCTCGTTCAGAAATGTATAAGGAAGGACGTACTCCGTTGCATACGTTCCGTGCAGACATCGATTATGCACAGGCTGAAGCCCTGACCAAGGTTGGTCTGATTGGTGTGAAGGTCTGGATTTGCCGTGGCGAAATCTATGGCAAGGTCGATTTGGCCCCACAATTTGCCGCATCGAAAGAAGGCGGACGCAATACCGGCTCCTCTACCGGTGGCGAACGTCGCGATGACCGCAGGGGTGGTTTCCGCAAAAAGAGAAACAAATAAGTGTCAACATTAGCACAAGAGAGAAATGTTACAACCTAAAAGAACAAAGTTCAGAAGACAGCAGAAAGGTCGCATGAAGGGCAATGCCCAACGTGGGAACCAGTTGGCATTCGGTTCTTTTGGCATCAAGACGTTGGATTCGCACTGGATCACAGGTCAGCAGATAGAAGCAGCCCGTATTGCGGTTACCCGTCATATGCAACGTCAAGGTCAAATCTGGATTCGTATTTTTCCGGATAAGCCCTTCACCAAAAAACCAGCCGAAGTACGTATGGGTAAGGGTAAAGGATCACCCGAAGGTTTCGTGGCTCCCATTACCCCGGGCAGAATATTGATTGAAGTGGAAGGAGTGCCTTTCGAACTGGCCAAGGAGGCTTTACGTTTGGCAGCCCAGAAACTCCCTGTTGCTACAAAATTTGTAGTGCGCAGAGATTACGATTTTCAAAACACTAATGCCTAAGCCGTATGAAAATTAAAGAAATCAGAGAACTCACGACAAAGGAAATAGAAGAACGCGCAGATGCTCATGTGGCACAGTTGGATCAACTGAAATTACAGCACACGATTTCTCCGTTGGATAATTCCAGTCAGATCAAGTTCATACGCCGGGATATTGCTCGAATGAAAACCGTGTTGAGAGACAGAGCATTGAATCAACAAAATTAAGAGCCCGATGGAAAGAAATTTAAGAAAAGAAAGAGCCGGGGTGGTTTTCAGCAACAAGGGTGACAAGACCATTACCGTTGCTGTAAAGTGGAAAGAAAAACACCCCATATACGGTAAGTTTGTCCAAAAGACAAAGAAATACCATGCTCACGACGAAAAGAATGAATGCAACATCGGTGACACCGTGCGGATCATGGAAACTCGTCCTTTGAGCAAGACCAAGAGATGGAGATTAGTGGAAATCATCGAAAGAGCGAAGTAATATGATACAAACAGAATCTAGACTATTAGTCGCTGACAACTCAGGCGCCAAGGAAGTCCTGTGTATCCGCGTATTGGGCGGCACCGGCCGTCGTTACGCGTCGGTGGGGGATATCATCGTGGTTGCCATCAAAAGCACCATTCCCTCCAGTGAGATCAAGAAAGGAACTGTATCGAAAGCCGTCATTGTACGTACGAAAAAAGAAATCAGACGTGCCGACGGATCATACATTCGTTTTGACGATAATGCCTGTGTGTTGTTGAACAACGCCGGTGAATTGCGCGGAAGCCGTATTTTCGGTCCCGTAGCACGTGAGCTTCGTACGACAAACATGAAGATTGTTTCGTTGGCTCCTGAAGTACTTTAACCAGTAGAACGAAAACAAATGAGTAAGTTACATATCAAGAAGGGTGACACCGTCTATGTGAATGCAGGCGAAGACAAGGGTAAGACCGGTCGCGTGCTCCAGGTGCTGGTAGATAAACAGCGCGCCATTGTAGAAGGTGTGAACATGGTCTCCAAGAGTGCCAAACCCAATGCGAAGAATCCTCAGGGAGGAATCGAAAAGAAAGAAGCTGCCATCCACATTTCAAACCTCAACCCGCTGGATCCCAAAACAGGAAAGCCGACACGGGTAGGTCGTGTTAGAAATGAAGAAGGCAAGTTAGTACGTGTATCTAAAAAATCTGGGGAGGAAATCAAATAATGGCAAATACCGCATCTCTTAAGAATGAATACGCGGAACGCATCGTTCCCGCGTTGACCAAGGAATTCGGCTACACCACGATCATGCAGGTCCCTGTGTTGAAGAAGATTGTCATCAATCAGGGATTGGGTCTTGCCGTTGCCGACAAGAAGATCATTGAGACCGCCATCACCGAGTTGACCGCCATCACCGGTCAAAAGGCAGTAGCCACGATTTCCAAGAAGGACATTTCCAATTTCAAACTGCGTAAGAAAATGCCCATTGGCGTGCGTGTTACACTGCGTCGTGAGCAAATGTACGAGTTTTTGGAACGCCTTATCCGTGTTTCATTGCCTCGTATCCGCGACTTCAAGGGTATTGAGAGCAAATTGGACGGAAGAGGAAACTACACGTTGGGAATCGAAGAACAAATCATATTCCCCGAAATTAACATTGACAACATCGTCAAATTGTTGGGAATGAATATTACCTTTGTGACTTCCGCAAAAACGGACGAAGAAGGGTATGCTCTGTTGAGAGAATTTGGCTTGCCCTTTAAAAACAACAAAAAAGATTGATAGAACTATGGCAAAAGAATCAATGAAAGCACGCGAAGTGAAACGTGCCGCCCTTATCGCCAAGTTTGCCGAAAAAAGAGCAAAGCTCAAGGCAGAAGGTAATTATGAGGCGTTGCAGGCACTTCCCAAGAATTCTTGCCCTGTACGCATTCACAACCGCTGCAGCATGACAGGACGTCCGAAAGGCTATATCCGCCAATTCGGAATTTCCCGTATCCAGTTCCGTGAAATGGCGTCTCAAGGTTTGATTCCCGGTGTGCGCAAAGCAAGTTGGTAATCCTAACGGCGACCAACGTTACCAAGTAACTGATGTTAAATATTGTCCGGAGAGTCCGGATCAATTTAAATTATTAATATGACTGATCCAATAGCAGATTATCTGACCAGATTGCGGAATGCCATCAAGGCCAAACACAGAGTTGTGGAGATTCCCGCATCGAATTTGAAAAAAGAGATCACCAAGATCCTTTTTGACAAGGGCTACATCCTGAACTACAAGTTCGTGGAAGACGGTCCTCAGGGTTCCATCAAGATTGCCCTGAAATACGATCCCGTAAACAAGGTTAACTCGATCAAATGTTTGAAACGCGTTTCCACACCGGGTTTGCGTCAATATGTTGGTTATCGTGAAATGCCCCGTGTCCTCAACGGACTGGGTATTGCCATTTTGTCTACCTCCAAGGGGGTGATGACCGATAAAGAAGCCAAGGATTTGAAGCTCGGCGGCGAAGTATTGTGTTACATCTATTAATGTGGAGGAATAGACTATGTCAAGAATTGGAAAATTACCCATCAATATACCGGCCGGTGTAACCGTAACTGTCAGCAATGACAACCTGGTTGCCGTTAAAGGGCCGAAAGGTGAATTGAAACAAGTTGTCAACCCCGATATTACGGTTGAAGTTAAAGAAGGTACCGTTTTGGTTACCAGGCCATCTGATGAACGCGAACACCGTTCAATGCACGGTTTGTACCGCTCGTTGATCAACAACATGGTTGTTGGGGTATCTGAAGGTTATCACAAAGAGTTGGAACTGGTCGGTGTCGGTTTCCGTGCACAGAACAACGGTCAGGTGCTCGACCTTTCATTGGGTTACACGCATAACATCCTTTTTGTATTGCCACAGGAAATTAAGCTTGAAACCAAGAACGAACGTAACAAGAACCCGTTGATCATTCTTGACTCCTGCGACAAGCAGTTAATCGGTCAAGTATGTGCCAAGATTCGTTCCCTGCGCAAACCAGAGCCTTACAAGGGCAAGGGTGTTCGCTTCGTTGGTGAAGTTGTTCGCAGAAAAGCAGGCAAATCAGCTGGTAAGAAGTAATTACGCTTAAAATCAATCAGAGATGACAACGAAAGAGTCTAGAAGACAAAAAATAAAACTGGGAATCCGCTCAAAAGTCAGCGGCACTCCCGAAATGCCCAGGATGACTGTTTTCAGAAGCAACAAGCAGATTTATGTGCAGTTGATCGATGATAAGTCCGGCAAAACCTTGGCTGCTGCCTCTTCCCTTAAAGTAGAAGGAAAGATGACTAAGAAAGAGCAAGCTGCCAAAGTGGGCGAAATGATCAGCAAGAGTGCACTGGAAGCAGGCATTACCACGGTTGTATTTGATCGTAACGGTTACCTGTACCACGGTAGAGTAAAAGAAGTTGCAGATGCCGCACGCAATGGCGGTCTTAAATTTTAATCAACATGGCAGGACAAATGAATAGAGTTAAGACTACCAATGATTTGGAGTTGAAGGACAGACTGGTTGCTATCAACCGTGTCACCAAGGTAACCAAAGGAGGACGCGCATTCAGCTTCTCCGCCATTGTTGTGGTAGGAAATGAAGAAGGTATTGTGGGCTGGGGTTTGGGTAAAGCCGGTGAAGTAACCGCCGCCATTGCCAAAGGTGCCGAAGCAGCCAAGAAAAATTTGATCAAGGTGCCTGTTCTGAAAGGAACCATTCCTCACGAACAATGGGCTAAATTTGGTGGAGCTGAAGTTTTCCTGAAACCGGCCACACCTGGTACCGGGGTCAAGGCTGGTGGTGCTATGCGTGCCGTACTTGAAAGCGTGGGCGTTACCGATGTGTTGGCCAAATCAAAGGGATCATCGAATCCTCACAACTTGGTTAAGGCAACTATGGAAGCCCTCAGTGAACTACGTGATGCCAGAATGGTGGCACAAAACCGTGGTATTTCCGTTGAAAAAGTATTTAAAGGTTAAACAGAAAGAACATGGCAACGATAAAGATCAAACAGTTCAAGAGCCGTATTGGTGCACCGGCCGTTCAGAAAAAAACACTTGATGCCCTTGGCCTTAAGAAACTGAACAACATCGTCGAGCACGAAGCAACCCCGTCCATTCTGGGCATGGTTGAAAAAGTCAAACACTTGGTAAAAATCGTAGAATAAAGCATATAACTATGAATTTAAGCAATTTAAAACCCGCAGCCGGATCAACAAAAACCGGTAAACGAATAGGTCGTGGACCAGGTTCAGGTTTGGGTGGCACCTCTACCAGGGGGCACAAAGGAGCCAAGTCACGTTCGGGTTATTCCAGAAAACGTGGATTTGAAGGAGGTCAGATGCCTCTGCAACGCCGCGTTCCTAAATTTGGATTCAAAAACATCAATCGAGTAGAATACAAGGCCATCAACATTTCCACGTTGCAAACCTTGGCTGAAGCAAAGAAGTTGACGGCCATCACGCCGGAAACATTGATTGAAGCTGGCTTCATTTCAAAGGGACATATGGTTAAGATTCTGGGAAATGGTAGCCTGACCGTTAAGATCGACGTAACGGCCAACGCCTTTTCAGCATCGGCCCTAAAAGCCATTGAGGCTTTAGGAGGTACTGCAACCACATGTTAATCGGATAACGGGTATATACAATAAAACGTGTTCCAATGAAATTCATTCAAACCTTAAAAAATATCTGGAAAATTGAGGAGTTACGCAGTCGGTTGCTGATCACAGTCGGTTTTGTGGCTGTCTATCGTTTTTGCTCCTTCATTGTTCTTCCTGGTATTGATACTGCGTCACTGACAGCTTTGCAAAGTCAGACCCGCGAAGGCATCATGTCCTTACTTGACATGTTTTCCGGTGGAGCCTTCTCAAATGCATCAATTGTAGCACTGGGTATCATGCCTTACATTACCGCATCCATTGTGATGCAGTTATTGGGTATGGTATTTCCCTATTTCCAAAAGTTGCAACGCGAAGGAGAAAGCGGCCGCAGGAAAATGAACCAATACACCCGTTACTTGACCATTGCCATCTTATTGCTTCAGGGTCCGGCCTATCTGGCCAACCTAAGTGTACAGATGGCTGCAGTAGGTTCAGGTTTACCGTACGGTTTTTGGTTCAAGGCGTCTTCCGTGTTGATTCTTGCTGCCGGTAGCATGTTTACATTGTGGTTGGGAGAACGCATCACGGATAAAGGAGTAGGCAACGGTATTTCGTTCATCATTTTGATCGGTATCATTGCCCGTTTGCCTCAATCGTTTGCGCAGGAATTTGTTTCACGCTGGTCAGCTGACTCTGCCGGTGGCTTGGTCATGTTGTTGGCTGAAATTCTTTTGCTGCTGGCGGTGACGGTATTTTCCATCCTCTTGGTACAAGGCACCAGAAAAGTGCCCGTACAATACGCCAAACGCATTGTCGGTAACAAACAATACGGCGGTGCCCGTCAGTATATACCCCTCAAGATCAATGCAGCCGGTGTTATGCCCATCATCTTTGCTCAGGCTTTGATGTTCATACCTGTTGCATTTGTCGGTTATTCAAACGCTGCATCAACCAGCAAGGCTGGTATGGCGTTGACAGACATGTACGGTTTTTGGTACAACCTGATATTCGGATTACTGGTAGTTGCCTTTACCTATTTTTATACGGCCATTACCATCAATCCAACCAATATGGCTGAAGAAATGAAACGGAACAACGGGTTTATTCCCGGAGTTAAGCCTGGAAAAAGAACGGCCGATTACATTGACTTGATCATGTCAAGAATCACGTTCCCGGGTTCCGTCTTTTTGGCTTTTATCGCTATCATGCCTGTTTTTGCTCGCGTGATGGGTATTAACTCACAATTTGCTCAATTCTTTGGCGGTACGTCCTTGTTGATCTTGGTCGGTGTCGTTTTGGATACCCTGCAGCAAATTGAAAGTCACTTGTTGATGCGTCATTACGACGGATTGCTGAAGTCAGGCCGCATCAAAGGAAGATCGGGCAGTATTGCTGCTTATTAATGAGTATTGAATGATTTATTTAAAGACAGAGGATGAACTGAGCTTGCTCCGGGAAAGTGGTCAAATCGTCGCCAAAGCGTTGGGCGAAGTGGCCAAATACATACAACCCGGTGTGACAACTAAATTTCTTGACAGTATTGGCGAAGAGACGATTCGTTCGTATGGAGCGACTCCTTCTTTTCTTCATTACAACGGTTTTCCTGCTTCACTCTGTATTTCCGTCAACGAGGTCGTGGTACATGGAATTCCTTCTGAAACCATTTTTCTGAAAGAAGGTGATATTGTTTCGGTTGACTGCGGCGCGTATAAAAACGGTTTCCATGGCGATTCAGCCTACACATTCAGAGTGGGCGATGTTAGTCCGGCAACTGTTGCACTCCTGAAAACAACCAAGGAGTCTTTATACGAGGGCATCAAACAAGCAGTTGAAGGAAAACGAATCGGAGACATCGGGAACGTGGTTCAGGACTATTGCCAACGACGCGGATACACGGTAGTACGTGAACTGGTTGGTCATGGCGTAGGAAAGAACTTGCACGAAGAGCCGGATGTGCCCAATGTAGGAAAAAGAGGAAGTGGGGTCCAGATGAGAAACGGTATGGTGATAGCCATCGAACCGATGATCAATATGGGAACCAGAAATGTGGTTATCGAACGGGACGGTTGGACAGTCCGTACCATGGACAGGAAACCATCAGCTCACTTCGAACACACTGTGGCTGTCTGCAAAGGACGCGATGCTGAAGTATTAACATCCTTTGATTACATACAGGATGTTTTAGGCGACAGGTTTATCTAACAGTAATTGAATCACAATATGGCTAAACAAACGGCGATAGAACAAGATGGTGTGATTGTGGAAGCTCTTTCCAATGCGATGTTCCGAGTAGAACTCGAAAATGGACATGAGATTACCGCGCACATTTCCGGAAAGATGCGCATGCATTACATAAAAATACTACCTGGTGACAAGGTACGTGTGGAGATGTCTCCCTATGATTTGTCAAAAGGACGTATATCATTCAGATACAAATAAATACTAAAGATATGAAAGTAAGAGCTTCTTTGAAAAAACGCACGGCAGACTGCAAGTTGGTTCGTCGTAAAGGCGTTTTGTTTGTGATTAACAAAAAGAATCCTAAGTTCAAGCAACGTCAGGGATAAGTAAAATTAGATAAAATAAGTAAAGTATGGCTATAAGAATCGTAGGTGTAGATTTGCCACAAAACAAAAGAGGCGAGATTGCCCTGACCTATATCTATGGGATTGGTCGCAGTCGTGCCCAACAGATCTTGGAAAAAACCGGTGTTGACAAAGACATCAAGGTAAAGGATTGGACGGACGAACAAGCCGGTAGTATCCGTGAATACATTGGTGAGAGCTTCAAAGTTGAAGGAGATTTGCGTTCAGAAGTTCAATTGAACATCAAACGTCTCATGGATATCGGTTGCTATCGTGGCATCCGTCACCGTATCGGGCTTCCGTTGAGAGGTCAAAGCACCAAGAACAACGCTCGTACACGCAAAGGCAAGAAAAAGACCGTTGCCAACAAGAAGAAGGCTACCAAATAATTGGTTGTTCTTGATCACACAAGCTATTTAATTCAGAACTGATATGGCAAAGAAGACAGTCGCAGCTAAAAAAAGAAACGTAAAAGTTGATGCAATCGGACAAGCGCACATCCATTCATCTTTCAACAACATCATTGTATCCCTTTCAAATGGTGACGGACAGATCATCTCATGGTCGTCTGCCGGCAAGATGGGATTCAGAGGTTCAAAGAAGAATACTCCTTATGCAGCCCAAATGGCAGCACAGGATTGTGCAAAAGTCGCATTCGATCTTGGCTTGAGAAAGGTCAAGGCGTATGTAAAAGGACCCGGAAACGGTCGTGAGTCGGCAGTACGTACCATTCATGGTGCAGGTATCGAGGTAATGGAAATTGTCGATGTGACACCCATTCCTCACAATGGATGCCGTCCTCCGAAAAGAAGAAGGGTATAATTGATTTTTCCGTATTGAAGACAATCCAGTCGGCGATACGGAATCATTCATGTAATAAACAAAAGTATTAATTACTGAAAGCGGAGTACGTGTTTTGATTGCACACAGTCAGGCGACTGCACAACTCCGACATCAGATTTTTCAAAACAAAAATGGCTAGATATACTGGACCAAAAACGAAAATCGCCCGTAAGTTTGGTGAACCCATCTTCGGCCCCGACAAAGTATTAAGCAAGAAAAACTATCCTCCGGGCATCCACGGCAACAACCGTAGAAAGAAAACGTCCGAGTATGGTATTCAGTTGCGCGAAAAGCAGAAAGCCAAGTACACCTACGGCGTTCTGGAAGCTCAATTCCGCAACCTGTTTGAACTAGCATCCCGCACCAAAGGTGTCAAGGGTGAAGTATTGTTGCAGTTGCTCGAATCAAGATTGGACAATGTTGTGTTCAGACTTGGATTCGCACCTACCCGCAGTGCAGCTCGTCAATTGGTTTCACACAGGCACATCACAGTTGATGGTAAAGTTGTGAACATACCTTCCTATTTGCTCAAACCCGGCCAGATTGTTGGCGTACGCGAAAAAGCAAAATCCATGGAAGTTATCAACAATTCACTGTCCGGATTCAATCACAGCAAATATCCTTGGTTAGAATTTGATCAGTCCACAAAAGCCGGAAAGTTCTTACACATGCCTGAAAGAGCAGATATTCCCGAAAATATCAAAGAACAACTGATCGTAGAATTGTACTCTAAATAATCCTGATTCAATGGCAATATTAGCATTTCAAAAACCCGAAAAGGTAATCATGCTTGACGCGGACAACAAATTCGGTAGATTCGAGTTTCGTCCCTTGGAGCCTGGTTTTGGCATTACTATTGGAAATGCCTTGCGCCGCATCCTTCTTTCTTCACTGGAAGGATTTGCCATCACCTCGGTACGCATTGATGGTGTAGAACACGAGTTTTCAACCATTCCCGGTGTACTGGAAGATGTGACAAACATTATCTTGAATCTGAAACAAGTACGTTTCAAACAACTTGTAGAAGAATACGAGTCAGAAAAGGTGGTGGTATCTGTTTCAGGCGCATCTGAATTGACCGCAGGTGACATCAGCAAGTTGTTTACCAGCTTCGAAGTATTGAACCCTGAGTTGGTTATTTGCCACATGGATCCCACAGCCGCTTTCCAATTGGAAATCACGGTGAACAAAGGTAGAGGATATGTACCTGCCGATGAACAGAACAACACATCAGCCGAACTGAATGTCATTCCCGTTGATGCCATCTATACACCCATCAAGAATGTCAAGTACGTCATTGAAAACTTCCGCGTGGAGCAAAAAACGGACTATGAAAAATTGGTGCTGGAAATTCAGACAGATGGATCGATTCACCCAAAGGATGCGTTAAAAGAAGCTGCAAAGATTCTGATTCACCACTTCATGTTGTTCAGCGACGAAAAAATCACGTTGGATACAACAGAGGTAGATGGAAGCGAAGAATTTGATGAAGAAATTCTTCACATGCGTCAACTTCTCAAATCAAAATTGGTCGATATGGATCTTTCCGTCCGTGCATTGAATTGCTTGAAAGCAGCCGATGTTGAAACGCTGGGCGAATTGGTTGTCTTTAACAAGACCGACTTATTGAAGTTCCGCAACTTCGGTAAAAAATCCTTGACAGAATTGGAAGATCTGCTCGAAAGCCTGAACCTATCTTTCGGCATGGATATTGCCAAGTTTAAATTAGATAAAGAATAAAACGATGAGACACAATAAAAAATTCAATCATTTAGGACGTCAAGCAGCTCACCGTTCTGCCATGCTGTCAAACATGTCGGCTTCGCTGATCATGCACAAGCGAATCGTCACGACCACAGCTAAGGCAAAAGCGCTTAAGATGGTGGTTGAACCCATTATTACCAAATCAAAAGTTGATTCAACAGCCAATAGGAGAGATGTTTTCGCAGAACTCCAAAACAAAGAAGCCGTTACGGAACTGTTCAAGATAGTTGCTCCCAAGGTAGGCGACCGTCCGGGTGGATATACCCGCATCATTAAAACGGGTTTCCGTCAAGGTGACAACGCTCAAATGTGCTTTATTGAATTGGTTGACTTCAACGAGAATATGCTCAAGGCTAAGGTTGAAAAGAAAACCCGCACCCGTCGTGCCGGTGGTACCAAGAAAAAAGCTGAAGCCGTTGCAGCTGAGCCCGTTGTAGCAGAGGCAGCTCCTATAGCTGAACCTGTTGTAGCAGAGTTGGCTCCTGCAGTTGAACCCGTGGTTGAAGCTCCGGCCGAAACACCTGCTGAAGAAAAGGCAGAGTAAAGAGCAAGCAATAACACATAAGGACCGTTCCATTTGCAGGATAATGCATGGGATGGTCCTTTTTTTTCACCAGTAAAATGCCAAGAAACATGTTCAAATCAATGTTTGAATCCTATAAAAGGATATCTTTCAGGCATAAGAATCCAAAATTTCTCTATTATTTGGGCAATTACATAGCCCTATTCATACCTGCCTGTTTTTATCAGGTAAAGCTAAAGAATGAATTAAATGTGCGTAAAGGCATTGATTTGGATAGCGTACGTCAACGAGTTGATTATTACAACAAACTATACGGCGAAGCCAAACCTTTGACGGATGCAATCAAACTGTCACAGCTTAAGCTTGGAAAAAAGCAGAAAGTGTATTTTTTTGATACTCGCGTTATTACTCGTTATTTTAACCAAGGTTTATTCATGAATGTCTGCTTTGGCGATGTAATCCATATTCCTGACCGGCCCTCCATCGTAAAAAGCCGTCCAATCCAGGGGGATAATCAAAATTCAGTGGTTTTAAAGCTTGAAAAAATCAGACATTTCTTGTTTTTGAAGGACAAACACTCCTTTCATGAAAAAACAAACAAACTGATAGGACGTGGGAAAATCAATCAGCCACACAGGGCGCGTTTTATGGAAATGTATTTTAATCACCCCTTATGCGATGTTGGCGGTGTGTCAACCCGAGCCAAATACCCTCAGTGGATACGACCACGAATAACGTTGGAAGAACATCTGAAATACAAATTCATACTCTGCCTGGAAGGAAACGATGTGGCCAGCAACCTAAAGTGGGTCATGTCCTCCAATTCGCTGGCAGTCATGCCTGTACCCACCTACGAGACTTGGTTTATGGAAGGAACACTGATTCCGGATTACCACTATGTGGCTATAAAAAGTGACTATTCAGATTTGGAGGAGAAGCTTCGATACTACATCGAACATGAAGACGAGGCCTTGGCCATTATTGAACAGGCACACCAATACGTTGCCCAATTCAAGAACAGACGACAGGAAAAACTGATTTCCTTGTTGGTGATGAAGAAGTACTTCGAACAAACTGGGCAAAAAATCTGAATGCAGTGCGCACTCAGGAATGTGCAATCAATTCTTTAGGGTAAAACCGGCAGTGCCAATCATGTAACCATCGGCGAAGATTTCCACCTTGTAGTTTCCGGGGTGTAAATACTCTTCGACGTCCCAATAAATGGTGACCGAGGTGTCTTCCCCCTCGTATTCAATGGGTCGACGGGCAGAGTAATTGATGTACCTGTTTTCAAACAGGAACACATTGTCGTTCTTTTTTACCAAAGGAGATTCATCCGGTTGAATGATACGCAGGTAAATGTATTTTTCACCCGTGGGTGCTGAAATGTTTTTGCTGATGATGAACGTAAACTTGAGTTGAGCAATCTTGTTCAAACGTGTGGCTTTTTTCCCCTTGTTGGTCAGGTTTTCAACAGCGATGTTTCTTGCTTGCAAAATAGAAGCCAGGGTTACTTTTTCCGTCAACACTTTCTTTTCTTCAGAAAGAGTGAGGACTTGTTCTCTTTCCTGGTGGTAACGTTGGGTGACAACCTGGTTTTCTTCACGCAACTGGGTGTTGATTTGACTGAGCGAGTCGATTTGAGCCACATAGGTTTTAATGATACCCCTTAATGTCTCAAGCTCTTTTCTTAGTTCAGAGATACGTCTGGCATTCGTGGCCTTTGTTGTTCTAAGCTCTTCCAGTAACCGTTGGACCTTATAGCGTTCGTTGTCCAGCAAAGTGGCCAGTGAATCATTGCCAATCCGTAAGCCGTATCCTTCATATTGCAATGCCAATTGGGAGTATTCGTCGGTCAATGCTTCTTTTTGCAATTCAAATTCCTGTGTCATCTCACGAATGACCACATCTTTATTTCGAAGACTTAGGGCCAGATAGACGGAACCTCCTACAAGCAATACGACTAGAATGATCAGTATGATGGTTGTTTTTTTCTTCATGACGCAAAAATACAAATTTCCTCACGCTGTATCAACTGAATCAAGGGTGACAACCCTCAATAATCGTCAATTTTTATTAAAATCAATTACGGAAAATTTTCGTCAATAAAAAGATTGAGTACCTTTGTATCGCTTAAAAAGGTTTATCAATTGGATTAGGTATCACATTAACAAAGATAAGAAATGTCAAAAGTAACAGTTGTGGGTGCAGGTAACGTAGGGGCTACTTGTGCCAATGTAATGGCAATGAATGAAGTTGCCAATGAGATCGTTTTATTGGACATCAAGGAAGGTATTTCCGAGGGGAAGGCCATTGACATGATGCAAACCGTTACACTCTTGGATATTGATACCAAGGTTATAGGTTGCACAAACGATTATGCCCATACAGCCAATTCAGACGTTGTTGTCATCACATCAGGTCTGCCCCGCAAACCTGGTATGACCCGTGAAGAACTCATCGGTGTCAATGCAGGCATTGTCAAAACAGTGGCGGACAACATACTGGCTCACTCACCCAACGCAATCATCATCATCATCAGTAATCCGATGGATACGATGACCTATTTGACATTAAAAGCCACCGGTCTTCCCAAAAACCGTGTAATCGGTATGGGTGGTACACTGGACAGTTCCCGTTTCCGTTACTACCTGAGCACCGCCCTGGGAGCCAACGCCCGTGAAGTGGACGGTATCGTAATTGGTGGCCACGGTGATACTACCATGATTCCTTTGAAGCGTTTTGCCAATCTGAAGGGTGTTCCTGTCTCAACCTTGTTGGATGCAGAAACCTTGGACAAAGTTGTAGCCGACACCATGGTGGGCGGTGCCACATTGACCGGTTTGCTTGGTACATCAGCCTGGTATGCTCCGGGTGCTGCAGGAGCTTATTTGGTAGAGTCCATTTTGCGTGACCAGAAAAAAGTGATTCCATGCTGTGTCCTGTTAGAAGGCGAATATGGTCAAAAGGATATTTGCATCGGTGTGCCTGTTGTTATCGGCAAGAACGGTGTTGAATCCATCATCGACTATAAATTGAACGATGAGGAAAAAGCCTTGTTCGAAAAGAGCGCCACCGCCGTTCGAAACATGAACAACGTGTTGAAAGAACTGGGCGTATTGGCATAATCAGCTAAGACAATAATCAGGGTGCTTTAGCCAAAAGGTTGAAGCACCTTTTTTATTGGAAAAGCCTCGAACATAAGTAAGCCATACGCTTGATCGATTAAAAAAGTGTATTTTTGCTTTACAATCCAGACACAGTATGCAGCGAAATCTGTTTATCATAAGCTTGCTTTTTGTTTCTTCCACATTGCTGGCCCAAGTATCAGAGACCTCCATCGGGGATTTACCGGATACGGTGGACTCAACTGCTGTAACCTTACCTTCCATCGTTGATCGCATAAACACCATTGAACCGGGGAAGGGCAGGGTACGGGTCATACAGGACAAGCTTGTTGATGACCGTATCGGGCGTCCCAAAAAAAAGACAACAACCCTTCGTGATGAGTACATTGAAATGAGTGGTTGGAGGGTTCAGGTATTTGCGGGCAACAATCAACGTAATTCAAAAGAAGAGGCGTTTCAGAAAGAAACCGAGATAAAATTATCATTTCCTGAACTGCCCACCTATGTTCAATACACCGCACCTTTTTGGAGGTTACGGGTAGGGGACTTCAGAACCTACAAGGATGCCAGTGATGTGCTGGCTACACTTAAAAGGTCTTTTCCGTCATTTGGACGGGAAATGTCCATCATCAAGGAAACCATCTTAGTTAAGAAATAAAGGAGACATGGTAGATAAGCGTGTAGTCCTCGCAACGGAATCAAATCCCGTTCAGGAAGAATTGGCCCAGCACTATAAGGAAATTTTACGCCTGTTGGGTGAGGACCCTGACAGGGAAGGTTTGCTGAAAACGCCCAAGCGGGTGGCAAAAGCCATGCAATTCCTGACATACGGGTATGAACTCGATCCGGCAGAAATTCTTCGCTCCGCCATGTTCAAGGAAGAATACCGGCAAATGGTCATTGTCAAGGATATTGACTTCTACTCCATGTGTGAACATCATATGCTACCGTTTTATGGCAAGGCTCATGTAGCCTATATCCCCAACAACTACATCACCGGTCTGAGCAAGATAGCACGTGTGGTGGATATTTTTGCTCGCCGCCTTCAGATTCAAGAACGCATGACCACCCAGATCAAGGACTGTATTCAGGAAACGCTGAATCCGCTTGGTGTCATGGTGGTCATTGAAGCACAGCACCTGTGCATGCAGATGCGTGGTGTGGAAAAACAAAATTCCATCACCACCACTTCCGATTTTACCGGTGTGTTCCAGCAGGCCAAAACGCGCGAAGAGTTTATCAACCTGATTCGTAAGTAATCTGTTGGATAGTAGGAATTAACGATTGAGCTTAAACAAAAAGGGCATTGTATAAAAAGACGACACGTTGACACCATCTCTTTTTGCCGGTTTCCATTTAGGCATGCCCTTGATGACGCGGATGGCTTCCCGGTCACACTCAGGACTCACACTTTTCAGTACTTCAACATCGCCGACTTTGCCATTTTCATCTATGACAAAACGGACGGTCACGCGCCCTTCAATGCGCATTTCCTGTGCTGTTCTGGGATACACCAGGTTTCTACTAATGTACGCCATTAAAGCCTTGTCGCCGCCCGGAAAGGTAGGCATGTCATCCGCCATGGTTACAGGTTTCAGTACCAGTTTATGAACTTTTCTACGTATCACGATAACACCATACTTTCCACGTTCACCCAGCAATTTTTTTGCCGCCTTGTCTTTGACGACATGCGTTGATTCAATGTCTGCCTGCTTCAGATTGAGCGCATTGAAGAAGTCATTATCGTTTGCTTTTGTCCAATCAAGTCCCACGATCTGATAGGGTTGATCGTCAACAACAATCACCGGAAGTCGTGGGAGAACGTTTGGAATATTGACGGGTCTTGCCTGTTTATCGTTGAATATAATCTGGATAATCGGGGTAGGTTTTTTGGCTTTTTTGGCTTGCTTGAGCAGTTTGGATGGCGTCTCCCCGTTCAGCTTGAAAAGAACGGGTATGTAATAGTAAACTGGTACATTGACTCCCTTTTCGCGTCCCGGTGTCCATGGAGGCATGGACAGTATAATGCGGATGACTTCCTGGTCCAAAACCGGATTGACACCTTTAAGAATCTCTACGTTCGTTATAACGCCGTCACTGCCAACAACAAAGCGGGCGTTGACACGCCCTTCTATGCCTGCCAATTGAGCTGAAATGGGATAGCGCAGGTTCTTGGACACGAATTCCATCAAAAGTGCATCTCCACCAGGGAATACAGGCATAACTTCCACGGAAGTTCTGGGTGTGGTTGCTGATTGGATAGCGGTGGCGTTTTGATTGTCCTGCTGAATGCCCTGGCCCCAAACATTGATGCCAAACAGTAAGCTGGTAAATAGTGGCAGGTACAGGGCAACTGGCTTCAATCCAGGCCGATTTCTTTGAGTCATGGTCGTGTTTCTTTAGGGTATGTTGTAATAACACCAACAAATCTACAATTAAAATATAGAAAATAAACGTGACGGTTAAAAAAAGGACAAATTAATATGCAAAAAAATAAAACCTCCCTGTCAATGACGGGGAGGCTATATTGATTGAAACGAAAAATGATTACTCAGCAGTTAGAGCTGCTCGTCTATCATCTTGATTTTCTTGTAGATGATGTCGCGTTCTTCCTTCAATGCCTCAATCTTTTTGGTCATATCGGCAAGGAGCGAATTTCCGGAAGACTTTGACGTTGTGAAAAAGCCAATGTTGTTTTCGGCTGTCTTGATCTCGTTTGACAAGCTGTCGAATTGACGCAGCAGGCGTTCTCTTTCGTGGAGCACTTTGCCCTGCCCTTTGTTTGACATGTCTTCCAAATTGCTTTGGAACTTGTTGAGTCGATGCGATTCCTTCGAAACATGAAGAATGTCCCCGAAAGCAGAAAGGCTTTCGTGCCATTGTATGTAGATGGCATCTTTTTCCTTAAACGGAACATGCCCAATGGCATTCCACTTTCCTATCAACTCCTGAACCGTGGACTGCAACTCATCTTTTGGCATATCCTTTGAAAGGGCTTGCAATTGGGATATCAGTTCCTTCTTGGCTTCAAGGTTCTTAGCTTCTTCATTTTTCTGAGAGGGTGCGTTCTTTTCCTTTTGCTCAAAGAAATAGTCGCAGGCTTTGATGAATCGCTTCCAGATAGCATCGGAAACCTTCTTGGGAACGGGGCCTATGGTTTTCCATTCTTTTTGAATCTGGATGAGTGTCTCCGCCGTCGCCTTCCAATCTGTGCTCTCTTTTAACGCTTCCGCCTTCTCACACAGTTGTTTTTTCTTTTCAAGGTTTTGGTTCAATACGTCCTTTGCAGCTTTATAAAATTCGCTTTTTTGCTGGAAAAAAGCATCGCAAGCTGCCCTGAATCGTTCAAATATTTTATTGTTTACCTTTTTTGGAGCAAAGCCTATGGTTTTCCATTGTTCCTGAAGTTGGAGTATTTCTGTGGTTTTTTCATCCCAGGTTTTGTAAGTAGTCAACTGTGTCAAATCAACAGCCTCGACCTTCTCGCAAATCGCAGTTTTCAGTGCTAGATTTTCCGATTCGGCAGACTTCAACCGTTCAAAGAACTGTTGGTGGTTTTTATTGATGATGCCGGATGCATTTTTAAACCGATTCCAGGTATCTTCACGGTATTCCCTTGCCACCGGACCAGTTTCACGCCATTCTTCGTGGAGTTTCTGCAGTTGCCTGAACGCAACTACCACGTCGGGTTCCTCTGCCAAACGTTCTGCGCTTTCGCACAGGTTTGTTTTGATTTCCAGGTTTTTCTTGAAATCGTATTCGCGAAACTCGTTATTGATTTTGAGCAGATCGTAAAAACGTTCTACCTGAATCTGGTAATTTTTCCACAGTTCGTTAACCTGTTCCTGTGGTACATTTCCGGTATCTTTCCATGCTTGTTGCAACCGCCTGAACTCAGGTAATGTGCGTCCGATATCTTCAGTGCTTTCCGTGAGCGACTTGATGCTTTCTATGAGTTGAAGTTTTTTAGTCAGGTTATCCTGACGTTGCTTTTCCAATTCTGCAACTTGTCCGGCCCTTTTTTCCTTCCAACTGTTCAGTAATTCTTTAAAAGTTGCTTCCAATGGGTCAACAACATCTTCTTGAACAATATCTGTAGCTTTCTCTGTTTCAGAAATGGCCTTCGTTTCGACTTCTGCTTTTTGAATCCGGTAGAAGGTTTGTTTTAGATGGTCAATGCGTTCCTTCTTGTCGTTACCAGGCAAATCAATCAATTGTTTTAGTTGGTCGATTACTTCTTGCCGGGTTGTTGGAGCTGGCAAAACGGCTTCTTCCAAGAGGTTTTCCTGTGTAGCGATTGCAACTTCTTCCAACAAGCTTTCCTGTGTGGTGATTGCAACTTCATCCAACGGGCTTTCCTGCGAAGCAGCAGCTACTTCTTCTAACGGTGTTTCCTGTGTTTCAGGTAACTGTTCAGGCATTTCTGCTGTCATGGCTGCAGCATCTGTGAGAGTTTCTTCCACGCCTGTTTCCTGAATCAGGTCGTTGGTTTCTTTGTTGTCCATATTCATTGTAACGTTCTGTTAACACGCTAAAACAGCGGCATATCTACAAATTAAATGAAAACTTTTTGCAATGCATCATGATTGCGTTCATTTTTTACCTCATAACCATTTCTTACGCTTGAAGAAGAGTAGGATAATACCTGAAAAAACGACCATCAACAACAACGAAATCCAGAACCCCCAGGATTTATCTATAAAGGGCATACCTGGGAAATTTTGACCGAATATGCTGGCCACCAAGGTGGGGGGCATAAAAATGACCGAAACGATGGTGAAAATCTTGATGATTTTATTTTGTTCAATGTTGACCAAACCAAGGAAGGTGTCTTGCAGGTAATCAAGTCGTTCAAAACTAAACTTGGCGTGTTCAACCAAAGAATTGACGTCTCTCAATACGATGGTCAACTTGGGATGAAGCTCCTTGGGCATAAGCTCACTTCGAAGCAGATTGGACAATGAACGTTGTTTTTCAATGATGTTTTGACGGATGACCATGATTTGTTCCTGCAACTCTGTGATATCCATTAAGACATCCTCATTTGCGCTGCTGATGGAATCACTCAGTTTGGTGATTTTATCAATGATGTCCTCAATCAAGTCGGCATCCCGCTCAACCCTGGTTTCCAACAAGGCAGTCATGACGTGGTATCCTGTTGGAAAATTCCGTGGATTGCTCATCAGTTTTTTCTGAGTTTCGTGCAAAGAGGGTAGTTCCTCGTTGTGTACAGTAACCAGAATGTCGTTTTTAAGGATAAAAGAGACGGTTTCCAGTTCGTAATTGGCCAACATGAAGTTGGAGTTTACTACCAGTGAATCGGACGTTTCGATGTAACGGGAAGACATCTCGATCTCTTCCATTTCTTCTTCTTCCTGGATGTAGATTTTCAGAAAATCTTCCAATTGGTTTTCCACTTCTTCATCAACATCGTGTAAGTCTATCCACAGGAAATTATCGATGGGGGTGCTTTTCAAGAATTCGAAACTGCGGCTCATTTTGATGCGGCCAGCTTCGTGATAGAATAACTTGATTTCTGCCATGGCGTTTGCTTGTTGTTTACTTCGGTTTCATCACGCTGAAAACCGAAAGGTTGAACGCTGGTTTAAGTGCTGAGTGAAGCCGTCAAGGTGTTTTTACGAGTGGCTCAATCAGATTGGTCAACTCCACGAACTCTTGAACGGACAATTGTTCCGGCCGTTTATCGAAAATCTCCTGGCCACGTTCGGGGAAGTCTGATCCGATGAGTGGCTTCAACGAATTTCTCAGGGTTTTCCTCCGTTGGTTGAAACCGGTCTTCACCACCTGTTTGAGCAACGTTTCGTTGCATTCCAGGCGCTCCACCTTGTTTCTGACCAGTCGAATAACGGCCGACTGCACCGCCGGCGGAGGGTCAAAATGCTCTTTGTCGACCGTAAACAAATATTCGATGTCGTAATAGGCTTGTAATAAAACGCTGAGGATGCCGTATGCTTTCTTGCCAGGCTTGGAGGCTATACGTTCTGCTACTTCCTTTTGAAACATGCCGGAACAGCAAGGTATCTTATCTTTGTGTTCCAAGACCTTGAACAGGATTTGGGAGGAAATGTTGTACGGATAATTCCCAATAACGCTGAATGGAGAAGCAAACAGTTTATCCAGGTCTAACTGTAGAAAGTCGCCCTCAATGATGCGGTCCTGCAAATCAGGAAACGTTGACTGAAGGTAACGAACAGATTCGTTATCCAGTTCAATAACAGTAAGATCGTGTTTGTTTTGAAGTAAAAAACGTGTCAACACACCCATGCCCGGCCCTATTTCCAAGACAGGTAGGTCCCTGTACGAGTCAACAGTACCGGCAATCTGGGCAGCTATATCCAGGTTTTTCAGGAAATGCTGTCCTAGCGATTTTTTGGGTTTTACACGAATCATCCACCTCTGTACGAAAAAATGAGTACATTTGTGCCCTTATGTACGGGCAAGACGTACAAAAGTACTATTTTTTGCTGAAGAGTATGCCGCTGATAAAAAAAATACTTCAAGTTGTCGTACCCCTTGCACTGGCTGCTATCTTGTTTTGGCTGGTATACAGGAATATGGACTTTGGTAAATTGGCCGATGTATTAAAACGTGGTCTCCATTACGACTGGTTGTTTGTTGCTGTTGCGCTCAGTGCACTCAGCAATGTGTTGCGTGGATTGAGGTGGCGTCAATTGTTGGAACCTGTTTCTGATCAAAGTAAAAACTCGACAGCTATTCTTGCTGTTTTTGTCAGTTATGCGGTCAATTTATTGTTTCCCCGTGCCGGTGAAGTGGCACGTTGCGGCATTGTTGCCAAAAACGATGGGGTATCTTTTTCCCGTTCACTGGGAACCGTCATTTCAGAACGAATTCTTGATGCCTGTTGTCTGCTACTGATAGCCATTTTTGCGATTCTGTTGCAACTTGGTTTTTTTGCTGACTTTTTTCAACAGAATCCAGACTCGTTGAACAAGTTGAAAGACACAATTACCTCACCCACTCTTTGGGGTAGCCTGCTGTTGCTTGTTGTTGTTTACTTTTTAATCAGGAGGCAAGTCAAGAAGAGTCGATTATACGAAAAAACGAAAGCCTTCCTTGTGAAGATGTGGGAAGGGATGAAAACAATTGGAACACTGAGACGTCCCTTGTTGTTTGTCGGTTATTCGTTGTTGATTTGGGTTGTTTATTTCCTGATGTTTTATGTAGGTCGCTATTTCTTTCCCTTTGAAGTAAACCTGGGTGTTGTTCCCATGCTCAGCGCTTTCGTTATGGGAAGCCTTGGTGTCCTGGCACCGGTTCAGGGGGGGATTGGTGCCTATCATTTTATGGTAATCTATGCGCTGACATTTTATGGTATAAACGAGCCGGAAGCTGCCATCTTTGCACTGGTGGTTCATGGGGTTCAGACCGTACAGTCTTTGGTTTTTGGTTTTTTGGCATGGGGATGGATTTCTGTAAGGAAGCGTTCAAAAACTTTAGTCTAAGCCCATTTTAACTGCTTTTAAATCTATTTATTTCTCACTTTTCAAAAAAGACCTACCTTTGTGTCAACCTTATCGATCAACCATGAACAGATACCTTTTCTTTGTCAGCCTACTCTTCTTGACTTCTCTCGTTGCATGCGAAGACGACGGTGTCTATTCTCCACCAAGGTACGATGGCGACGATACCACGTATGTTGTATCGGAACCTTCTGATGGCTCGATTGAAACGGGTGTATCAGGGACACCTCCTTACTTCATGAGTGAAGAGGCTGTGGCGCATCGATTGAAAATGGGCGTAAAGGAACAAGCGGGTTTATATTCATTGAATACCATTAAACACATTGAGTTGACCTTCTCCGTTATCAACTGGGAAGAACAACTAAGAGCCCTTGCCGATGGTGATAGCGAATTGGACGCAACTATAACCTATGAAGGGTATGCATATCCGGCAAAGGTTGGTGTCAGGATAAAAGGAACCCTTACGAACTCGTCGGCTAAACCGTCCTATTACATTGCGATAGATGCATATGATGATAATCAACTGTTGAACGGGTATTATACATTGGCCCTGAACAGTATTGAGGACGATACATCCTGCTTGCGCGAAGCCATATACCGCCAGTGCATCCGACGCTACATACCGGCACCTCAGGTCAATTTTGTCAATCTTCGCATCAATGACGTTGATCAGGGACTCTATATCAATACGGAGCACCTGAATGCATCTTTCATTAATGAGTGGTTTGTATCAACCAATGGATCGAGATGGAGAGCAGAGCCATCGAAAAATGCGGATTCTGCAAAAGTAGGAGCTTACGGCACAGGTTATTGCGGGTTGAATTACCTGGGAGAAACGGCTGATGATTATGCTCTCTATTACGATTTAAAAAACAACCCTTCACAAGTTGAACCATTGGACGACGTGATTGCTGTTTGCCGCATTCTTGAAAAAACCGAACCCGATTCATTGGAAGCAGTCATTCGAAAAGAATTGGACCTGGACAGGACATTATGGTTCCTGGCCTGTGAAAACATATTTACCGATGAAGATGGGTATGTTAACAAGGGCGGAACCGATTACTACCTGTTTTGGAACAAAGAAACGGGTTTGCTGACGCCTCTTGAGTACGACGGCAAAGACACCTTCCATGAACTGAATTTGGGTTGGGATCCTTTCTATCATGCAGACGATGCGCGTTTTCCCTTATTGAACAAATTATTGGCAGTGCCGGCCATTCGTCAACGCTACCTGGCCCATTACCGCACCATATTAAACGAAGTATACAATCCTGAATTCCTCAACCCATTGATTGATGGTTTTGTTGCAAAAATTGATTCTGCAGTATCGGCAGATCCGAGGAAAACGTATACCCACAGTGATTTTACAGCAGCGGTTGGTGCAATGAAACAAACCATAGCGCAACGTTCTGCTTTTTTAAACAACCACGATTCCATTAAGGTGAGTGGAATGACCATCAATGCGGCTGAATGGTCTGTCGACGACATTGCATGGAAGCAACCGGTTTCCACTGATACGGTAAAAGTTACGGCAACCATTGGGGGGACAGGCCATGCCAGTAGTGTTTTCCTGTGTGCGGGTACAGGTATGTTCGGTGGATTCAAACGATTGCAAATGTTTGATACCGGAGATTATGGTGACACCGTGGCCGGTGACGGCGTTTTTACGGCACTCATCAATCCACAACAATCCGGAGTCCGTGTACGCTTTTACATTGAGGCGGTTCGGGGAAATGCTGTCAGAACCCGTTCATACATGCCGGCTGGAGCTGAACACGATGTATTCACGTATGTAGTGCAATGAAAGTGATGGTAATAGATAAGTCAAAATTGGTCATTTTTCTGATGCTTTGTTCGGTGTGCTCAACCCTGGCAGCTCAGGAAACAGACTTTGGAATTTGGTCAAGTGCAGAAGTCAGTAAGAAATTCCAAAACGGATTAAAACTAAGTATTGAAGAAGATTTCCGTTTACGAAACGACCTAAGGACAATAGATAAGTTTGAATCATCGATTGGATTGAGTTACGGCCTTACAACTTTTTTAGATGCAGGCATATCGTACTCATTGATCAATTATTTTCATCCAAGGGATGATTATCATGAACACAACTTCTTTGAAACGAGGCATCGGCTCAATGTATTTGGAGAAGGAGAATGTAAGCTCGGTCGCTTTGATATTACCCTCAGAGAACGGTTGCAAGGCACGTACAGGGTGCTTGATTCACTTTCTACCGCAAAGACCAATCCAAAATATGTGTTACGATCAAAATTAGGGGCATCGTATAACATTAAAGGGTTACCATTGGAACCGTTTGCCTTTCTCGAATTCTTCAACGCAATAGAACGGGGTTCGAATTTAGAGTTTAAAAGCTATCGATGGAGTACAGGTTTGAAGTACACCTACAACAAGAAACTATCGGTGAAACTGGGTTATTTATTTACTTCCGACGTGGACAGCGATGAGGCAGATCGTTCAAATGTGCTGACCATAGGATTGGGCTATAAATTGTAAGTAACGTTGACTGAAAATAGTTCAACCATTCCACTGCAGGCACTTTGTGATCAATTGAAGCCCATTACGTTGGCAGAGATGAAAAGTGTTCGCCTGATGAACCGGATAGACACCAAATATCTGGCTCCAATTACTTTATTGCCTAAATTGCTTACATTTGCAGCATCTGATTTTCGCATTCAACACGTGAACAACCATTCAATCAGTAGCTATTCTACTCAGTACTACGACACTCAGAACCTTGAGATGTATACTAACCATCACAATGGCAATCTGCCCCGTCAAAAAGTACGATTGAGAACGTATGTTGATTCCAACCTGCACTTTCTGGAAATAAAGAAAAAAAGCAATAAAGGACGTACCGATAAAGTCAGGATGGAGTTGACCAAAAAACCCGGTTTGTGTGGCATGTTGGAGCCCGAATGGCACGACTTTATAGCATCAAACTCACCTTACGATGAACTTGGATTGTTACCTCATATAAATACCAACTTTGATCGCATCACGTTAGTGAATTATAACCTATCTGAACGCATTACCATCGACACAAACCTTCAATTCATAAATTGCCGAAATGGAAAGCAAGTGAGCGTACCTGAACTGATGATCATTGAGTTAAAACAAGACGGCAGGGTACATTCAAGGATGAAAGATTTCTTATTCGCTTGCAGAATACGCCCCAAAGGTATCAGTAAATATTGTCTTGGAACTGTTATGACAGACCCAACAGCAAAAAGCAATCGCTTCAGAGTAAAAATCAGATACATCAATAAATTAATCAATACCGAAAAATGATATCAACCGATCAGATTCTTAATAGCCAGTTACTTTCATCAGAAGTAATTGACGATTCTCCTGCCCCAAATTTCTTTGACATTCCTCTTTTTGATGGTCCAAGTCTAACACAACTGCTGATTCGTTTTGGTTTCAACCTGTTGATTTGCTGGATTATCATTCAATTCTTCTATTACAAAAAGAGTGGACGGAGGGATTATTATTTCACCTTCCTGTTGTTCAGTGTCACCATTTTCCTACTGATTTTCTTATTGGACAACGTGAAATTACAAATGGGTTTTGCCTTGGGCTTGTTTGCCATTTTCGGCATGATTCGCTATCGGACCGAAACCGTGCCCATCCGGGAAATGACCTACCTGTTTGAAATCATCGGCATCTCGGTCATCAATGGCCTGGCCATGACGGTAAGTTATACGGAAATTGCGGTGACAAACGTGTTGTTCTTGTTGGTTACCTGGATACTGGAGAACAACAAGATACTCAAACACACGGCCTCAAAGATTATCCTGTACGATAAGATTCAGAATGTAGTTCCCGAACGTGAGAAGGAATTGATTGAAGATTTAAAGGCACGTACAGGTCTCAATATTCTCAGGGTAGAAGTAGGAAACATTGACTTCCTTCGTGATATAGCTTATATAAAGGTTTTTTATAAGCCTCTTGGTGAGGAGCTTACAGCTAACGCTACATCCAAGCAACTCAAACCGGAAGATTTTAAACCGGAAAACTTCTGATTTTTACACTTTTTGAGCGAATAAACCATTGGTTGTGTTATTTTTGTGTACCACCTGAATATAAGGTGGTACATTTTTTTCACAAAAAAACCGGAACAATGGAACAACTGATTCGTCAACTACAGCCCACTGCTTTGTGGAACTATTTTTATGAGCTGACTCAAATCCCCAGACCTTCAGGTTTCATGGGCCCTATTCAGGAATTCATGTTGAATTTTGGTAAAGCCATGGGATTGCATACCATCAAAGATAAAGCAGGTAATATCATAATTACCAAACCGGCCACCAGGGGTATGGAAAATAAAACGCCCGTAGTACTGCAATCACACTTGGATATGGTGCCACAAAAAAATAGCCATGTGGTACATGATTTTACAAAAGACCCGATAAAGCCTAGATACGTGGACGGCTGGGTGTATGCTACCGATACCACGCTAGGTGCCGATAATGGCATTGGTGTGGCAGCCATCATGGCTGTATTGGCTTCCGATACCCTGAATCATGGTCCGATTGAAGCATTGTTCACCATTGATGAAGAAACCGGTATGGACGGTGCGTTCGCATTGAACAGACAGTCATTTGTGGGACGAACCATGATCAATCTTGATTCTGAAGACGAAGGAGAATTGTTTGTGGGATGCGCCGGTGGTGTAAATGTTAATGCTTCATTTGCTTATAATCAGCTTGTTTCAGTACCCGGAAACCACGTGCCGTATTCCATTGCCCTGACAGGATTAAAAGGGGGCCATTCAGGTGTAGATATTCACCTGGGTAGAGCCAATGCCAACAAACTGTTGTTTCATTTACTAAAAGACCTGGTAGGGAAATGTGGGGCCAGATTGGCTTCTTATAAGGGCGGAACGCTGCGCAATGCAATTCCAAGGGAGGCATTTGCCGTGATTACGATACCTGAATCTGAGAAAGAGGTGCTAGTTCAGCATGTGAAACAATACGAAGCAACCATTCAAGAATTGTTCAAGGGCATAGAAGAGACAGTTACCATAAACGTATCACCCGGTGGCATGCCCATAGGATTATTGCCCGAGGAAGTACAGGACGATGTGATCAATGCCATGGTAGCTGTACACAATGGTGTGTTGCGATACATACCCGAACTTCCGGAAACCGTAGAAACTTCCTCAAATTTGTCCATTGTGGAAACAATGGAAGGCGAAGTACTGTGTCAATTCCTGGCACGCAGCGCCTCTTCCTTCATGATGGATCAGCTGGTTTCAACCATTCAAAGTACCTGTTCGCTGGCAGGGGCCAAGGTAAACACCTCGGGTAAGTATCCGGGTTGGATGCCCAACCTGCAATCACACCTGATGGATGTAAGCGTGGAGTCGTATGAACGCCTGTTTGGTGTCAAACCTGCCGTCAATGTCATTCACGCCGGTCTGGAATGTGGCATCATCCAAGATGGGGTGGGGAAAATGGAAATGATATCCTTTGGCCCCACCATATGCTTCCCCCACTCTCCCGATGAAAAGGTGGAAGTGGCCAGCGTAGAACGTTTCTGGACGTACCTCACCAACGTGTTGGGCTCAATCTAAGCCCAACACTACAAGGCAATCCCAGTACTTCTCAGGACATTCGGTTATTTCGGCAATTTCTTACCGCCGTTCTCGAGCAAGAAGTTCACGTTCTTGACAACAGCGTTTGCCGTGAATGTGGCACCAGTGTATCCGTCAACCTTGTCTTTTTTGGCTTCTTTTATCTTTTTATCTGACCAGTTCTTGAAGAAGCCGCTGGCATTCAGGCGTTGGACAAAATTGGGCGATTCGTAGTTGGACAACAAGGCTACCTTTTTGATGACAAACTTCTTATCCGTAACGATCATGACCGGAGTGGCATTGGCATAACCTTTCACGTCCTTGCAGTATTCGGAACTGTTCATGGCATAACCCAGGGTTTTGCCTTTGGCATTGACAATCTTGAACCAATAGTCGTTGGCTTTTTTCAAATCTGTTCCCTCCGGGAATATTTCCTGAAACACGGATTGCGTCGAGACTTCCACAAGTACAGCCGGTCTTCCCTGGCGGCGTTGTTGCTGTTGTTGCCCAAAGGTTGAAAGACTGGTCAAAAGGATGAGGCAGGCGAAAAAGGTGTTTTTGCTCATAAAAATTGTAAGTAGTTAGTAATAAATGAGGCCATATTTGTCTATTTGACAGAAATATGGCCTCGTTTGTTTAATGGGTTATCGGTATTTATCGAACCCGTTTATAACCGTATGCAGCAGCAGTACCTAGTTCTTCTTCTATGCGAAGCAACTGATTGTACTTGGCCATGCGGTCAGAGCGGCTCAGAGAGCCGGTCTTGATTTGACCCGAGTTGGTGGCTACGGCAATATCGGCTATGGTGCTGTCTTCCGTTTCACCCGAACGGTGTGACGTGACCGACGTATACCCATGACGGTGTGCCATTTCAATGGCATTCAATGTTTCTGTCAACGTGCCGATTTGGTTCACCTTGATCAGGATGGAATTGGCGCACCCTTCGGCAATACCGCGACGCAGGAATTCCACGTTGGTAACAAAGAGGTCGTCGCCCACCAACTGGCATTTGCTGCCAATCTTGTCGGTGAGGAGTTTCCAACCAGTCCAATCGTTTTCACTCATACCGTCCTCGATGGAATCGATGGGGTACTTCGTAATCAGTTCTTCCAGGTAGGCAGCTTGTTGCTCTGAGTTGCGTTTGGCACCGTTCGGGCCTTCAAACTTCGAATAATCGTAGATGCCGTCTTTGTAAAATTCGGAAGCAGCGCAATCCAAACCAATATGGATTTGTTCCGTGGTGTAACCGGCTGCTTTGATGGCTTCAATTATCGATTCCAGGGCATCTTCCGTACCTTTCAAGGTGGGGGCAAAGCCGCCTTCGTCACCGACAGCTGTACTGAGGCCGCGGTTGTGCAGCACCTTTTTCAAGGAGTGGAACACCTCGGCACCCATGCGCAGAGCCTCCTTGAAGCAGCAGGCGCCGACCGGGCGGATCATGAATTCCTGAAACGCAATGGGGGCATCGGAATGGGAACCGCCGTTGATGATGTTCATCATGGGAACGGGCAACACGTAGGTGTTGGTGCCGCCAATGTAGCGGTACAAGGGAATGTCCAGGTAATTGGCGGCAGCCTTGGCAACAGCCAGTGATACACCCAACAAGGCGTTTGCACCCAGGTTTGATTTGGTTTTGGTGCCGTCCAGACGGATCAATTCGTTATCAATGGCAGTTTGCTGTAGGGCAGACCAGCCTTCCAGTGCAGGGGCGATTACCGTATTGATGTTGGTGACAGCTTTGCTGACACCTTTACCTAAGTACCGCTTGGGGTCACCATCTCGCAATTCGATGGCTTCATTTTCACCAGTGGATGCGCCCGATGGCACAGATGCCCTTCCGAAGGCGCCGGATTCCAGCAATACATCAACTTCCACAGTCGGATTTCCGCGTGAGTCCAAGATCTCGCGGCCTACAATCTTTTCTATTCTCATAGTTTAATCGTTTTGTTAACAGGCAACAAGTTAGTGATTTTTTCTCACATTTTCAACTGCTTGGCCAACTCTTCTGCCCGCTCTTCTCCCCTGAATTGTTGTACAATGATAAGGGCAAATTTGATGGCGGCTCCAGGGCCGTTTCCGGTCAATACGTCACCGTCCTGGACCACTGGTTTTTTGGAGAGCCTGGCTCCGGTCAGCAATTGTTCGTGTCCGGGGTAACACGTTGCTTCTTTGCCGTTCAGTAAGCCAAGTTGACCTAAAATCAACGGGGCTGCACAGATGGCAGCGATGGGTTTGTTAGCTAACGCATGTTCCTTGAGGGCTTTTTTTAGTCCCTCATGGACGTTCAGGTTGTTCGTGCCCGGCATTCCTCCCGGTAGAATCAGCATGGCAGCTTCTTCCAGATTGACATCAGGGTACAGTGCGTCCGCCTGGACGGTTATGCCATGTGATCCGGTAACGGCTGTATCACCGGATAATGAAACGCTTGTTATGTCTAACTGAGCCCGTCTGAGCACATCAATGATGCTGATGGCTTCAATTTCTTCAAATCCGGGCGCCAAAAAAATGAAAAGGGGTTTCATAGGCGTGTGTATTAGCGTAGTCTGAATCGATACGTTATGGTGCCACTTTGGTTTTGTGAGCCGGTAATGTCGTTGAATCGTGCATTTTTTGCTGCACTCAAGGCAGCAGAACGAAGGGTAGGACTTTCGGTTGTGGTACCTTGCAGGTTGACCGAAGCAGAGACCACCGATCCTTTGGGGTTCACCACAATCCTGACCACCACAATGCCTTCTTCTTGAATGGCGTACGAAGGCCTGGGAAGCGCACCCGTTACACTGCGTCCGTCAAGTGAAAAATTCCCGTAGCCTTGTCCGCCCCCCTTGGTGTTGTCGGAGTTTGGGTCTCCGTTCGGATTTCCCTGGTTTCCCGTTCCCGTAGAGGCTGTTCCCTGGCTGCTCGACTCCGTGGATGAACGGGCAAAAACGTTGGCTGTTTGCTGTCGAATTTCTGAGGCTTTCCGTTCCTGTTCAGACTTGACCTTTTCAGCTTCTTGTTCTTTTTTTTTCTCCTCGAGGTTCACCGAGGCCTCCATATCCTGTGTGATCAACTCTTCCGACGAGCTTTCAGGTTCAGCTTCTGCAACTTGCTCCTGTTGCTGAGTACCCATGGGCTCAAACAAGCCCGAAGAAGCATCTACGGTTCCAAAGTTAACAAACAATCCCTCTTCCTGATTGTTCGGAATGGTGCGTTTCAAACCGAAAAAAAGAAGAAGAGCGGCAAGAATCAGGTAAATCCCGAAGGTAGCCGCCAAGGCAGTACGGTTAACATTAGGGAGTGTCATTCTTTTGTGGGCGGGTGGCCAATACCAGCTTGAACTTGTTATTGTTGCAAATATTTAACACTTTGACCAATTCCTTGTAGGGAATGGACTCGTCAGCGTAAAGTGCCACATACATATCAGGCTCTTCCAGGAACTTCGATTGCAAGAAGGGTTCAATGTCGTTGAAAGCCACCTTGTGTTCCTTCTCTTTTCCGAAAGCAACGTAGTAATTCAGGTTTTTATCTATGGTAACCCGTGTCAGTGGCTTTGCGGACGTTTGTTGCCTGCTTTCGGGCAATAGTATTTTGATGGCGTTCGGGTTGACCACCGTTGAGGTAATCATGAAAAACAGCAGCAGCAGAAAAATGATGTCCGTCATGGACGACATGCTGAAACTGGCATCAATCCGATTTCGTTGTTTTAAAGCCATGAATTTACTGATTTGCTGGTTCGTGCAAGAGGTCCATAAATTCCATGGTCTTAGATTCAAGCTTGTCCATTATGCGCTTGATTCTGGATACCAGGTAGTTATACGCAAAGTAGGCAGAAATGCCCACAATGAGTCCACCGACTGTGGTTACCATGGCCACATAGATTCCGGAAGAAAGTACGGTGATGTCCACATTGCTCCCTGCCGTTGACATGTCATAAAAAGCCTGGACCATACCCATTACCGTGCCCAGGAAGCCAATCATAGGAGCACCCCCTGCAGCTGACGCCAAAACGGGAAGTCCCTTTTCCAATTTAGCCACTTCAACGTTTCCCACATTTTCAATGGCAATCTGCACATCGCTCAAGGGGCGCCCGATTCGGGTGATGCCCTTTTCAATCATTCTGGATGAAGGGGATTGTGTCTTTTTGCACAACTTCATGGCAGAATCTATGTTTCCGGCTTGTAGGTAATCCTTAATCCTTTCCATAAACGAGGGATCATCCTGGGAGGCCTTGTTGAGCACCAGCAGTCGTTCGATAAAAATATAGATGGCCAGAAACAGTAATAAGAATAAGGGGATCATCAACCATCCTCCCTTCATGGCCATGTCAAAAAAACTCAGGGAAGGAGCCTGTGAGGCGGCATCTTGAGCGGAGGAAAGAACGGGAAGTGTTTCTCCTGCAGATTGAAGGAACAGGAATAGGTTCATGGTGTTTGAATTAGTTATATTAGGCAGTTCTTGTACGATTCTATGGTCTTTTTCAGCCCCAGGTAGAGCGCATCTGCAATCAGTGCGTGACCGATGGAAACCTCTTCTACCCAGGGGATGTTTTCGTGGAAGAACGAAAGATTTTCCAAGCTGAGATCATGCCCAGCATTGACACCCAGCCCCAGGCTTTTTGCCAGTTTTGCGGCTTCAATAAAGGGTTTGATGGCAGCATCCCTGTTTGTGGCATACCCCGAAGCGTAAGGTTCTGTGTATAGCTCAATTCGGTCGGCCCCAATCTTGGCTGCATTTTGAATGTCTTTGGGGTTGGTGCCCACAAAAATCGAACTTCTGATGCCATTGTTCCTTAATTCGTCGATAATCTCGGTCAGGAAAGTAAAATAGGTGGTCGTATCCCAGCCGGCGTTGGAAGTAATGGCTTCGTGCGTATCCGGCACCAACGTTACCTGATTAGGTTTCACCTTGATAACCAACTCCATGAACCGTTTTTCCGGATTGCCTTCAATATTGAATTCGGTTGTGATGAGTGGTCTAAGCTGCAAGACGTCATTGTATCGGATGTGCCGTTCATCAGGCCTGGGATGGACAGTGATACCCTCCGCACCAAATGCTTCGCAATCGATGGCTGTCTTCAGTACGTCAGGAACATTCCCACCTCGTGCATTGCGAAGAGTAGCAATTTTATTGATGTTTACGCTTAGTTTTGTCATATCATGAATAATTCTCACTTTTGTATGTTTTCCACCTGCAGAAAGGGAAAGTTGCGGTGGCGATGCAACCATGTCTTGCAAAGTTACATCTTTTTTTTTTGGTATGAGGGTGTCAGGTTTTGATCAATTCACGTTTGAGGTGTTAAATCGATTTAAAAAAAGAGCCGGCGAGACACGTTTTACCGTGCACGAACATATGCAGTTATGAATAAATTGAAGGTTGCTATTTTCGGAAGCCGTTTTCAGTCAGAGAAGCGTTGCCATGTGGTCAGTTTGTTTGAAATTTTTCGCAAGGCCGGATGTTCCTTGATCATTTGCCGCGAGTTTTACAATTTTCTGACTACTGTGATGACGGATCCTCCCGTTGTGGATGGATTGATTGACGAAGACGATTTTTCGGCTGATTTTGTGGTAAGTGTTGGAGGAGACGGCACTTACTTGCGCACGGCTCATCGAATCGGAAACAAGGGAATACCTATTTTAGGGGTCAATACGGGTCGGCTAGGATTCCTTGCCGATATTGAATGTGTCGATTTGTCGTATTTTTTAGTCGAAATCAGCCGTGGAAACTATGTCATTGACGAGCAAAGGCTGGTTCAGTTGAGGGTGAACGGTGAGGTGTTCGACAAATATCCCTGTGCATTGAATGATATTGCAGTTCTTAAAGGGGAGAATTCATCGATGATCAACATCCATGCGTCAGTAAATGGAGAATACTTGAACGGTTACCAGGCCGATGGTTTGTTGATTGCCACTCCAACCGGTTCAACCGCCTATGCATTGAGTGTGGGAGGGCCCATCATCCTGCCTAATAGCCGCGATTTGTTGATTGCAGCCGTGGCACCTCACAACCTGGCCGTTCGCCCCATTGTAGTTGATGATTCATCCGTGATTGATTTGGAAATTGAAAGCCGAAGCCAAAACTTCCTGGTTTCTTTAGACGGTACTTCATTTCAATTACCCTGTTCGGCTCATTTGCAAATTTCTCTGGCCGATTATACCATCAGGGCCGTAAAGCCGTCGAATCATTCATTCCTGCAAACCTTGAGAAGGAAGCTGTTTTGGGGCATTGATCCCAGGCAAGATCCCAGGTAAAACAGGGGTTTATTTTCCGGTGTTTATTTTTCCCTGATAACGAATGATCTTTCCATCAGGACCAACACCTTCAATGGTAAGGGTGCAGGGCCCTTGTCCATCTCCCATGAAAAATCTGACAGTTGCATTTCCATTACTATCACACACAACATTGGGTTTCCAATATAAGGTGCTTCGTACATCGGGAACGCCGCTTAACATGATTTCTGACTTGAAGTAGTTCGGTTCAGGAAAGGGTAACGGCTTGCAAAAACCGAGCGGTTGGATTATAGCCTGGTTTGCTTCAGGCTCTTTCGAGTAGGCAAGCGTTTCCCCTCTTTTTAAATGAATGAAGATGATGCCATTCGATCCATTATAACCATAGGAAGCCAAATCGGCAGGATCCTTGATGATGTCAATCAATTCCACATCAGATGGCATGAGTATGGACAATTCATTCATATCACGTTTGATATTGTCCACCATGATCATGGGTGTCTTATTGTTCAACAACACGCTTCTTCCATCGGCACTGACTGTCATACCGGGAACGGTAATCAATAGGTCGATAAGTGTATTTGCTGTCTCCAACTTGTCCTGTTTAATGGTTTGGGTTGGATTGAAATAGAGAACGCCTCTGTCTAATCGGTAACGCTTGAGCTTTTCTTGCTCCTGTCGCTGTGCGACAACTTCCACTTCTTTTAAATTGATGGTCCTGACACCGTTTTCCTGATAGTAACGTTCACGGCTTTTTTCCATGATTTTTTTCACGTTGGTCGTTATCCCTGCATCGTAAGCAACAGGAATTGACAATCGGACCTCAGGAAAGGTGTCGTTATCAACCAGCAACCGTATAAAGTTGGTAGAAGCCATTTTGGCTTCCAGCATGATTTTAGTACTGTCCGGGAACTCAAAACCATCAAACAGAAAGCGGCCGTTTTTGTCGGTGGTTTTATTGTCAATGTGGTTGGAGTTTTGAACAAATAAGGAGACTTGACTGCCCGACAATCCTCTTTTGCTGGGGTAGCTCACCACCTGTCCTGAAATTGATGTTCCTCGCTCCAGAGGGAAGATGTCTCCTTTAAGCAGATTCCCTTTTATGGCAGATGCCACATTGTAACGTTCCCAGGAAGAGGTCAGCATCAATATATCCAAGTCTGATGAAGCTTGCTTATTCTTTCCGTCTAAGTAATAAGCGGGTTGATGGATCATGTCAGAGACATCCGATTGCAGCAAGAGTCGGCTTTCAATGGTCTCATCGTATTCGTTGTAGATCACATCGTTATCGTCCGTGATGCTGATGGAAAAATTGCCTGTGATTGGTTTTCCCGTAGCATCGGCCAGGTGAATCGTCGCGCTGACCCGTTCCCTTCTCCTATAGGATGGTTTGTCGGTGGTAACGGTTACCTGAACGCAATCTTGCTGTTGAATAAAAATCTGACGCTCACTCAATACATTATATCCCCGGTCAATCAACACAAACTGCAAAATGCCTGCCGGAATGCCTTTTTTTATTAATCCCAATTCCTTCTTATCAGCAGTAAAGTAATTCTGATACAAGGGTACCCCGCGTTGATGGACCAACATCAGTAGAGAGTCTTTCGGCATTGAACCGTCAGTTGTATTGAGACTAATTTGTATAGCCGACTGGTTTTGCACGACGCCTAGGGAATAGGCATTGGTCAAAACGGATGGTATGGCCACTTTTTGCGAATTACCCTGTTCGTCCTGGTAGACTGCTTCATACCGTTGTCCTTCTTCCGGCACGAGATGAATCAATCCAAGTCCCCGGTTCGTGGTAAAAGAACCAACCTCGTTGTTGGATGCATCCACCAGTTTTCCGGATATGACCGCCGGTGTTCCGTCGGCGTGGGTAGATCTGATTCCTATTTTTTGAAGGTTGCCGGGTAAAAGGGATCCACCTTCAGGGAAGAAAGAAACTTGAAACGGGTTTGCCTTACTCGATTCGATTGATTTAGAGTAGGTATCTTTCAGTGCTTTTTCCTGATCCTTCAAACTATTACCAATATATAGTTGTCTCCGGTAAAAAAAGGATTCGTCCGTATTGCGCAGATACTTGGTGTATGCTCTAATGGAATACCAACCTTCCTGCAAATCGGTCGACAGGGAGAATTGACCGTAGTACATGCGATCTATAGGTCTGATCTTGGTGCGTGTTATCACCGCGTTTTTGCTGTCGATCAACTCAACATAAATGTATCGGCTTAATTCATAGGGTAGCCCCAAAGCGGCATGAACCACATGGGCCCTGAACCAGATACAGTCTCCGACTGCGTAATAAGGTTTATCAAGATGGAGGTAGATTTTTTCCTGTGGAAACGATGTGATTTGAGTTTTCAATCGTGACACGACATTTCTGGCTACTTCTGCCATGGTGGGTTGTTCAGCCCCGTAAGCGGATAGGTTCAACAATGCCAGCAGTAAACAGGTGGCTGTAAGTTTAAGGTGCTTCAACATGTGTCCTTCATTAATAAAGGCCAAAAGTACGCAAAAACAATAAAAAAAAGGCACCCTTTAAAAAAGGATGCCATTCTATGAGAGGTTGCAACCGTGCCAAGGCAAGGATGCCGTTTTGATCAAGAGCGTTTTTCCTTGATACGGGCTTTTTTACCGGTGAGGTTACGCAAGTAGTACAGTTTTGCACGACGCACTTTACCAACCTTGTTCACGGTAATGCTTTCGATAAACGGAGACTCAATGGGAAAAATACGTTCCACACCAACATTTTCGGACATCTTGCGTACGGTGAAACGTTTCTTTTCGCCGTGACCACTGATTCGGATAACAACACCGCGGTATTGCTGAATACGTTCTTTGTTGCCTTCCTTGATGCGGTAAGCGATGGTTACGGTGTCGCCACTTTTAAAAGCGGGATGTTCTTTCCCTGTGGCGAAGGCCTGTTCGGCCACTTTCATTAAATCCATGATTCAAAGGATTTTACAGATTACTACTGGCGCAACATAACAGGCAACTCTGATTCCTGCCAGCGATTACGCAAAGCGGATGCAAAGGAAGGAAAAAAAAAGTGCATACACAAGCACAACACGCTATTTTTTAGCTAAATTGGCCCGTAAAAAAGATCGATGAAACTCCACCTCTTTATACTGGCTTTTCTGTTATCCACTTTGTGTACGGCACAAGAATCGGCCAAGGTTGTGTTGAAATCGGCCGCTCAATTGGAGCTGGACGCCCGGTATGATAATAAGCTGAATCCATCCATGCAACGGCAATTGGATAGATTCAAGCGTCAAATGGAACAAACTGTCAACCGGAAAATAGGTACCGTACCCAAGCGGATGACGGCGGGACGTCCTGAAAGCTCACTGTCGAACTTCTTGGCCGATCAGCTACTGGAAAAGGCCAGAAAACTGACAACCGATTCTGTTGACTTGTGTGTGATCAATATGTCAGGAATACGGTCTACATTCAACAAAGGAGCTCTTACTGTCGATGATGTATATAAGGTACTCCCTTTTGAAGACAAAGTGGTTGTTTTGGCACTCTCAGGCAAGGAGTTGATGTCTTTGTTCCAATACATGGCCAAATCGGGAGGAGAAGGTCTTTCAGGTGCTACCCTCATCATTAAGAATAAAAAAGTTATTCAGGCAACTGTCAACAACACCCCCATCGATTTAAACGTGCACTATACAATTACCACATATGATTATCTGGCACAAGGAAACGGTGGCTTTACGGTGTTGCAACAGGCTACTAAAAAAGTTCCACTTAATCGGATAGCCAGGGATTGTATTATCGAACAAATTGAAGCATTGACAGCTGAAGGGAAGCCCATTCAGGCAAAACCGGATGGAAGAATAACCATGGAAAAAAACTAATTACAGGCATATGAAAAAGCTCTTGAATGCTCTTTTTGGTTGTTTGCTTCTTCTTGTTTTATTCAGCAAGGTGTTATCAGCAGAAGTGCCTGTTGTCATTTTGCACACCAACGATATTCACAGCCAACTCGAGCCATTTCCTTCCTCCGATACAAAAAACGGAAATAAAGGCGGGATTCTTCGTTGGGAGGCGTTGTGTAGGCAAGTGCGTGCAACCGAGCCAAACGTATTGGTTTTTTTCTCTGGAGATGTGGTCCAAGGGACCCCTTATTTCAATTTTTTCAAGGGGGAAGCGGAAATTGCCATGTTTAATTTTATTAAACTAACTGCGGCAACCTTGGGTAATCATGAATTTGACAATGGAGTGGATCAGCTGGCAACCATATTAAAAGGGGCTAAGTTTCCAATCATTTGTACAAACTATCAAGTGGCAGGTACACCCTTATCCGGCTTGGTCAAACCATGGATGGTGGTGCGATGCGGGTCATTGCAGGTAGGTGTGGTTGGCGCAAACCTTAACCTGGTAGGTCGGATTGACAAAAGCAAATTAAAGGGTGTTGAATACCTTGAACCCATAGAATTGGTTGAAAAGACCGCTTTATGGTTGCGGGAAACAAAGAAATGCGACATGGTGATCTGTTTGTCTCATTTAGGTTATGAAGCAAGAGGGAATGCGCCGGACGATTTGAAACTGGCAACCCAAACACGCAGCATTGATGTGATTCTGGGTGGTCACTCGCATACATTACTAAAGGAGCCAAAAGTGCTGAAAAACCTTGATGGGGAGGATGTTGTTATCAATCAATGCGGAAAATCGGGCGTTTACGTAGGGCGTCTTGATTTGATGGTAGAGAAATAGCCCCTGTACTATTCGAATTGCAGTGAAAAAACGACCAATCGCGACGTAATGCGTTCAAATGCTTTTGTGTAACGGAGAAAAGCTTCACTGTCCTGATCGGTTCTGTTGTGAACCAACACATCGTTCATACCCAAACACAGTTTCAATTCCGGAACAAGCCTGAAAAATGGCAGGTACAAATCACATCCGACACCAAATTCCAGATACGGATGAACGCTCGATAACAAGATGGGTTCGCGTTTGTCTCTTCCCATGTCAATACCAGCACTGATTCCTCCCATAATATAAGGTCTGTAGTTGTTTGTCCTGGCTCCCCTGTAGCGTACATTCAGTGGAATCATGACATAGTTGGATCGTATTTCAGACCGGACAATATCCAACGTAGGGTTGTCTGATGCCAATACAACGCTTTTACTTCCAAAGTGAATGGTGGGAGAGGTGCGAAGACTCAGAAAATCAGTCAACCTAAGGTCTCCCAACACTCCCACAGAGAATCCGGGCGCATACGAAGGGATGCTTCCATACCATTGATTGCCTTCTGCGTCGGGAACGCCGCTGTGTTCAAGAATCAAGTCTTGCGTATGTGTGCCAATGAGAAAACCAAAGTGATAGGGTTTCAGGTCTTCGTATTGGAGGTACTGAACCCTTTTCTGCGCGTTAAGGGGTAAAGAAAGCACACTTATCAGGAAAACGACTATGATGGGTATGTTGTGGTAATGTCTCATGTTGTGCTACCGGATTGTCATACAAACCTGCCCCGGGAATTATACAAACGAAATTCAATAGGATTTATTGCAGGATTGTTTGTAAGTCCTGCAATTTTACGTACATTTGCCTCGTCAAAAAACACTCATTTAAAAATTCTCATCATGGCTCACGTAATTAGTGAAGATTGCATCGCCTGTGGTACATGTATTGACGAATGTCCGGTGGAAGCCATTTCCGAAGGTGATATCTATAAGATTGATCCGGAAATTTGCACCGATTGCGGTACCTGTGCCGATGTTTGTCCGGTTGAAGCTATTCATCCGGCATAAAGTCATTTTCCACATCATTTTAGGAGGCTGCCTGTTTTCAGGTAGCCTTTTTGCATTGCATCAATAATAAAACAAAATTTTTTTATACATTTGAGAAATTTGACTTTCATACATCAAGTACCCTCCTAGGATGTGTTTTTTCATGAAACGGATACCATGATTACACAGACTCTTTTTATCAGCCTGCTTCAGAATACGGCCATTCTGATATCTGCCGTGTTGTTGTATGACTACCTGTGGGTGCAGGGAGAGGTCATGCGCAAGTGGTACGGCAAGTTTTTGGCCGGGATACTGGTGGCACTTATCGGGTATTTGTTGATGTTGACCCCATGGTTCATCCAGCCCGGACTCTTTTTTGATACCCGATCCATCTTGCTGGCTATTACCGGTTATATGATAGGCCCCATACCAACCCTCATTGCAATGGCGCTTTTATCAGCCTTGCGTTTCATCATGGGAGGTCCCGGACAATGGATGGGCGTCGCGGTGACACTATCTTCGGGTTTGATTGGCATTCTATGGCGTTATCCAACATGGTTCAAGCGTCCATCTGTTCAATGGCTCTCCTTGTTTCTGTTGGGAATATCCGTCCATTTGGTCATGTTGTTGTCAACTTTATTGCTGCCTAAACCGATTATTTGGCCAACCATACGCTACATGGTTCTTCCCCTCATACTCCTATATCCATCAGGAACCATGTTGTTGGGGCTGATCATGCAACGCAGGGTGGAGAATTGGGGATACAGGAAAATGCTCATCGAATTGAAGGCACTGTATTCTTCATTGGTCAATCACATTCCGGCAGGTGTGTTTCGAAAAACACGAGATGGCCGTTTTGATTACGTGAACGAACTATTCTGCAATCTGAAAGGATTGACAGAGGATGAAATTGTTGGAAAGACCCCTCAGGAGTTGGCCGAATACGAAAAACAGAAAGAAAAAGATGGGGGGTATCATATGCCTCCCGTGCAGCGTACAATGGCCTCTTCCGGTACCGAACACCATAAATGGATCATGCGTCACGGCATGCCCATTGTTGTGGAAGAGGCCTATCCCCATGAAAATGGACTGGTGGATTATTTTCAAGTGGTCAAGACGCCCATTATGGACGCTGATGGAAGTGTGATTGGTTCTCAGGGTATGCAGTTTGACATTACCCAGCACAAACGGACGGAAGAAGCCTTGTTGGCTGAACAGTATTTACTGAACACGTTCATGGACAATACACCCGATGTCATTTATTTTAAAGACCGTGAAAGCCGGCTCATTCGGCATAATAAGGCATACGCGTTGTTACTTGGTACATCCGAAGAACATTCCTTGATAGGAATGACCGACTTTGACCTGTTTACGGCAGAACATGCCAAAAAGGCCTTTGACGATGAACAGGCCATCATGCGGACCGGCCGTCCCATGATCAACATTGAAGAAATGGAAACCTGGAAAGATGGCAGGCTGACATGGGTCATCACGTCAAAATTTCCCTTAAAGGATAAAAAAGGAGAAATCATAGGTACGTTCGGTGTTTCAAAGGATATTACATCCATCAAGAAACTGGAGCAGGAATTGACCGGAGCCAAATTGAATGCTGAGGAAAGTGATCGGTTAAAAACGGCTTTCTTGCACAACATATCGCACGAAATACGTACACCGATGAATGCCATCATGGGCTTTACCGGTTTCCTGTCCGATCCTGCGATTGATGAAAGCCAGAAAATACATTTCATAGATGTCATTCAGCAAAGTAGCCATCAGCTGCTTTCCATCATTGATGACATCGTACGAATAGCCACCATAGAAGCCGGGCAGGAAACGTTGTCACAGAATGAGGTGAACCTGAACCACCTCATGCAATTCGAACTCGATCAGTTCAGTTCAAGAGCAAAAGAAAAAAACGTAAAGTTTGAATGTTCCATAGGTTTGGATGACAATCGGTCTGTTATCAAGGCTGACGAAACCAAGTTGCAGCAAATACTGTCCAATTTGTTGGTCAACGCATTTAAGTTTACCCAATCAGGCAGCATTCGCTTCGGCTATCAGCTAAAGCAAGGATCAATCGAATTCTTTGTCAAGGACACAGGTATTGGAATACCTGAATCCATGCAGGAAAGTATCTTCGATCGTTTCAGTCAGGTTGAGAGTTCGATCAGTCGCCAATATGGAGGTTCGGGTTTGGGCTTGTCCATTTGCAAGGCCTATGTGGAATTACACGGTGGTAAAATCCGAGTGGATTCCACGCCTGAGAAGGGTTCTTCGTTTGTATTTACCATCCCTTACAAACCAATCTCATCTACCACTCCAAATCCGGAATCTACTGTAAGAGAAGAATCAACAGCGAATCAAGCAAACCAGGGAGACAACCTCGATTTCACCATTTTGGTGGCGGAAGATGAAGATCTGAATTTCATGATGGTTCGCGAGATATTGAAACGGTTGAACGTAAAGGTATTGCGTGCTTCAAACGGACAGGAGGCTGTTGATTGCGCAAAAGAGAATCCGGTTGATCTGGTGTTGATGGATTTAAAAATGCCGGTGATGGATGGGTATGAGGCCACGCGTCTTATCAAGGAATTCAAACCAACGCTCACCATTATTGCTTTAACAGCCTACTCGCTGGAATCAGACAAGGAGAAGGCGTTGAGTAGTGGATGTTCTGATGTTATCGTTAAACCCATCAACCGGGAAAATTTTTACAAACGCCTTGAGGAGTATATTAGCAATCGGAAATAAGATGCCAATTGAAGGTATTATAAAATGGAAAGCCGGCGGTAACCACTCCACCGGCTTTCACTCTTAAAAACCAAAAACCACCTAATTACGATAAACAAAAGAAAAATAATCCTGGTCGGACAGAGGTCATGAAGCATGAGCCTCATATCCATCGCCCAGGGCTATGTCATGTAAAGCAAAATTCAATACATTATAGGCGCTAAAACGAGTCAGGTAACCCGAAGCACCCAAGTGGAAAGCACGTTGGGCGCTTTTACCCTCAGGCTGCTCCGTAAAGATGAGTACACGCGTCTGTTTTTTTGTACTTCTCGTCCGTTCCAGCACATCAAGCCCCTTTACTCCGTTGGCATCTTCTTCAAGGATGACCAAGTCATAACTGCCTGATTCTATTTTTGTCAGGGCATCGTCCCCGTTGTTTATTTCATCAACCTGTGCTTCCATAGGTAAGGAAGAAAGTAAGTTCTTTACATTATCCCGGATAATGGAAAGTGTATCGGCGATTAAAATTTTCATAGTTGTGTGGTTATAAGGTAAGTGTGGTTACGAATGTGGTTAGAGAACAGCGAAATCAATTGTAATTGACAGTTACCGGGAAGGGGGTGGCAGAGGTGTATTCTCCCAGTTGTTGATCACCGGTGACAACCAGTGTAGCTCCAACATAAACGTTCTTGCTGCCATCGGCCAAGTCGCTAAAACCGTTTGGAGTGCTGGTGAAATCGGTCACCATCATGTTCTTGCTGCCGTTGTTGATGATAACCGGAGTGGTTGGCAACGAGATGGAGAACGTGGCACCTTGGTATCCCTTTACGGCGAAGGATGCAACGGAAACATCACCGCCATCCATCAATTCAACATTTCCGGAGGCTGAGCGGTTCCTGCTTTCAGGGGATAAGGTAACAGCACCTGCACCCGATTCAACGGATACATTCCCAAAATTCATGTCCTGTACCTTGGCTATCGAGATAGGCGATACGATGGTAACAGAAACATGTCCAGTGGCTGTAGTTTGTGAAAACGCGCTGAATGCAAACGTCGCCAGTGCGGCTGCCGTGAGCAATGTAACTTTCGCTTTCATGACCTTTGGTTTTAGGGGGTTTTTGTACTCCAAAGGTATGGCGGGGGCGATCCCTTTTTTGAAAGGGATTGTGGTGTCTGCCGAGTGTGTTTACCGAAAATTGATGTAAGGGAAACCCTACAAAGAGAAGTGCGATGCTTATTTATTCAATCAGCTTGTTTTTAAGCGCATACATGGTAAGGTCGGCATTTGTTTTCAGGTCCATTTTCTCGAGCAGCCTGGCTCTGTAGGTGCTTACCGTTTTGTCAGAGAGAAAAAGCGTGTGGGAGATTTCGGTGACAGATTTTCCTCTGGCCAACATGACCATGATTTGAAATTCCCGCTCAGAAAGAGACTCGTGCGGTAACTTGTCATCCCGCTCCGAATCGTGAAAAATAAGTCGTTCTGCCAGCGCGGCAGAAACGTACCTGCCCCCCGCCGCAATCTTTCGGATGGCAGCAGCCAGTTCATCGAATGCGCTGTCTTTCGACAGGTAACCGGACGCTCCCAGTTTGAAAGCACGGATGGCGTATTGTTCTTGCGGGTAAAAGCTGAAGATAAGCACCCTGGCGGTTATGTTTCTGTCTTTCATGCGCTGCAGGATGTCCAAACCCGTCATGCCCGGCATGGAGATGTCAAGAATAACGATGTCGTAGGGCGTAGAACAAATCTTTGAGAAAGCCTCATTCCCGTCAGAAACTTCTTCAATCAACTTCACCTCGGGTAATCCGCGAACGATTTGCTTGACTCCTTCGCGAACAATGGCGTGGTCATCGGCTATGAGTATGTTCATGATTCAGACTTGTTGGGTATATTGACAGTAACAAGCGTTCCCTTTCCATTGTTTGATGAAATCTCAACTGTTCCACCACATCGGCTGATACGTTGACGCATACCGATGATACCGAACGATTTTCCCGAAGTTACTTTCTCTGAAGCAATGCCGACTCCGTTGTCCCCAATGGTTAATTGAGTATGAGGTGTATACGAGAGTCGAATGTCTACGGTGGTAGCGTTGGCGTGACGAATGATGTTTGTCATGGATTCCTGAAAAACACGGAATAGAGCCAAATTTATATCGGGTTGGATTGCCTCTGTTTCTTCGAGATCAAGGTCACAAATAATACCGGTCCGTTCGCTGAACTCCCGGCAATACCATTCGATGGCTGCAACCAAACCCAGGTCATCCAGCAAACCGGGATGCAACTCGGAGGAAATACGCTGCACCTTTCGAATGACATCGTTCGTCATGTGCATCATACGGTCTATCTTTTCTTCTGCAGCCTCTGCGTTCATCCTATTTTGACGCAGCCAACTCAAGTCCATTTTCAGCGCAGTCATAGCCTGTCCCAATTCATCGTGCACCTGCAATGAAATGGAAGAACGCTCCTCCTCAATGGCCATGATGAGGTAATCGTTCATCTGTTCAAGCTGCTTTTTTGCTTCGAGCAAATTAGCCTCTGAAGCCATGAGCTTCTCCGTGTTTTCCACCACGCGGTTTTTTTGCCAGTGTAATTCCAAAAAAACCTTGATCTTGCTGGTCAGGATGATTTCGTTGACCGGTTTGATGATGTAATCTACAGCCCCGGCCTTGTATCCTTCAAGAATTCGCGCGTTTTCCGGAAAATTGGCCGTGAGAAAAATAATGGGCACCTTGTTGTCAACCCTGTCTTTGTTTAGCAACATGGCCAGTTCGTAACCGTTCATGATGGGCATTTGAACATCCAAAATGGCCAGTGACAGGTCTACATCCTTGGTGAGTGCCAATGCCTCTTCCCCCGAAAGGGCTTTAATCAGATTGGCCTGGATATTCCTCAGAATTATTTCCAGGTAAAGTATGTTCGTGGAATTGTCATCAACGATGAGGACATTCGGCAGGGCTTGCATGGTAAAGTGGTGTTTGGCTAAACAAAGATAAAAAAACTATGAAATAAACGAACATAAAGTGGCTGGTATTTCGCATATATAACAGATTGAGCAAAAAAACTTGAAAAAAGTCGATTATAAAACACAAAAATTTGATTGGAAAGTAAATTTGGCGTATCTTCACGAAGCATTATACATGATTGCGTATGCCTAAAAATAGAATTTTAGTCGTTGATGACAACCCTCATGCAGTTTCGTTAGTATCCATTGTCCTATCACGAAAGATTGACTGCGAATTATTGGTTGCCTTTGACGGGTCATCTGCCATTAAACAAGCAAGGGAAACAAATCCTGATCTGATTCTGATGGATTGGCAAATGCCCGGCATTGACGGCATACGGGCTGTTGAGATTCTTAAGGAAGATCCGGAAACGGCCATCATCCCCGTCATCATGATTACCTGCTATTCAGAGAAGGATTATTTGGAAAAGGCCTTTCAGGCTGGAGTGATCGATTTTATCCGGAAACCGTTCGACAACATCGAATTGTTGGCACGTGTCAAATCGGTGTTGGCAATCAGGGATTATTACGGCAAGATGATCGAAGCACAAAAACGCGAGGCTGTGGCCATGTCTATGCAGAAAGTGCAAAGCGAGGAATTTCGTAACAAGGTGGTCGGAGACCTTAAACAGCTCAAGGCTCAGTGCGCAGCTGATCCGTCCAAAACCCTCGACAATATCGAACGGATGATCCGTGACATTAATTCCGAAGGAACCGCTTCATCCTGGAATCAAATCGAGCAACGCATCAAGGATACCGATCAACAGTTCTTCCGCAGCATCGGGGAAAAGCACCCCAATCTGACTCCGGCAGAAATGAAGCTGTGCCTGTACCTGCGTATGAACTTGTCCACCAAGGAAATATCCGGTCTGACCTTCCAAACCTACGATAGCGTGCGTATTGCCCGTACCCGCTTACGGAAGAAACTGAATTTGGGCAACGACGAGAATCTGGTGGGGTATATTTCTACCTTTTAGCGGTTTTCCGGTTTTCATTGGTCGTCTGCTTCCTTTTTGTATCCTTCTCATGCTCCTTGGTGTTACTTTTTGCTCTATAAAAGCAGCTTTGTCATTGACTTTTGGCATGTATCTTTGAAACTGCTAAATAAGGCCTTTTTGTATGTTGGCCATAATAGGAATGATAGTGACGGTTTATTACTTTCATCATACTACATCTCATCCAAAGACAACAAGAAAAACCGCTTGGTTTCGTGTGTTGTTGTTCAGCTTGTTGATTGGGCTTCAGGTGGTTCCTGTATTTGGAGCTGCCTCTTGGGACTATACAACAAACACTGGCTCATTTGGCACTACTTATGATTGGATTGATTGCTCATCGGGTAGCAACATTGTTTCCGGTGATAATGAAGCAGCCAATCTGGCCTGGCCCTTTAATTTCGAGTGTTATGATGACGTATACACTACAGCAAATAACCTGAGTGTCTGTACGAATGGTTTTATTCGACTGGATGGTTCTGCCAATACAAATGGGTCTACAGCCAGCGGTTTTCCATCTTGGAATTGGTCCGGGAGAAATTACGGTGAGCTGGGACAAATCGTTGCGCTTGGGGTATATAACAATATGATAGGCGACAACGGAGGTTGGGTACGATCTCTTGTAACAGGGACAGCTCCGAACCGTATTCTGACAATTGAATACAACAATCTTGAAATCGATTACAATGATAACGGGTATGCCAGCGTGCAGGTAAGTTTCTACGAAACTTCAAACAAAATCGTCTTAAAATTTAAATCCGAGAATATCAATAGGAGTTCTGTAGAAATGGGTCTCTACAGTGGGAATAACGATTACTATTCGTATTGGCAACAAATCAATGGTGCAACCGCCAATACTTGGATGGAGTTTTCTAAACCGGTTGTGGTAACCTCCACGTCGGGCACTGCAAAAGCAAAATACGACAACCTTGGAGCCGCATTTACAGCCGTTAATAATGGAACTCATCAAGGTGTTATCAACATTACATTGGTAGGCAACACCACAGAAACAACTACTGCATCGTTGAACCAGAGCGGCTCAGGCAGCGCCAACTACACTTCGTTGACTGTTAAACCCATCGTTTCCGGTGTGACGGTCTCCGGCTCCGTTGACGGAGGTTTGGTCAACTTGAACGGTGCCGACAACGTGGTGGTCGATGGACGGCTCAATGCCGCAGGAATACAGCCTGATCTCACGTTTATCAATAACTCTACAGGAAGCAGTACTTATACCATGGGCTTTACCAACAGTGCCCAAGGTAATACTGTCAAGTTTGTCAACATCAAGGGTGGGGGCGGCTCAGCCAGCAATGGTACTGTATTTTTCGGTACAGGAACCAACACCAACAATACGCTGGCTTATTGCCGTGTTACCAACAACGGAACCCGACGCATCAACGCCATCTATTCACAAGGAGGAACCACAACAGGTACACAGCTGACTGGCAATGCCGTTTACGATACCTGGAGTACAACCGCTTCTTCGTATGGTGTAAATGCTTCTACGGGAACCTCGGGATGGAATGTGGCCAACAACAGCTTCTACGAAACCAGTAACTTTCAGCCATCAGCCGCTACAACGTATTCAGCCATTTACCTAAACAACACGGGCGGGGTGTACACCCTTACCAACAACTACATTGGCGGGCAGGATTCCTTGTGTGGTGGAACCGCACTGCGGTTTGGTGTTGACGGAACGGTTACGACCAATATGTTCCGACCGATTTACATCAACGTAGGATCAAGCACTACGTCCGTACAGGGAAACACAATCAAGAACATTGCCCACAGAAGTAGTAATGCAACACCCTTCTATGGGTATTGCATCGATGGCGGGCGTGTAGATTTGGGAACAGTGGAAGGCAATGTGTTGGGTGACACCACAGGCACCGGTTCAATTACGTTGACGGGAACCTACGCCTCAACACTTTCTTATGGCATATACATTGACGGAACATCGACGGTGAATGTGAACAACAATTTGATTGGGTCAATCACCACGTTCAACAGTGCTACCAATGCGCACAGCCTTCATGCCATCAGCAAATCAAACACTTCAGGAGCTGTTGTAATATCAGGGAACTATATTGGAAGCGAAGGAACAACCATGAATATCCAGACGAGTTCTACCTCTACAGGGAATAACCAAGTTCTATATGGCATTTATACAGAAGGAACCACCACAACCGGAATCAGTAACAACAGGGTGGCAAATTTAAAAAACAGCACAACCGAAACCAACAGAAGCTCAAAAATATATGGAATATATGCCCGGGATGGAGGGACTAATTGTGGAAGCAATACCATTACCGGAAACACAGTGCATGATTTGACCACAGACGGGGCTGCCAGTGGCCAAAACTACGCCAACGTGTCAATGACAGGTATCCATCTGAATTGTATGAGCGGTAGCCAGTCCATTAAAAACAATACCGTATACAATCTGATCAGCACCACTACCCAGAAAGTGGAATTCTACGGCATCATGTTGAACGGAACGTTGACGGGAAACGACACCATCTCCGGCAATTTTGTGTATGGCTTCAAAATGACGTCTGCAAATACCAGTTGTTACCTGCATGGCATTTCAACCATTAACGGTACAGCGACCGGAGGCGTGCTGACCATCAGTAACAATGTTGTCTTTTTGGGCGATGAAGTGACTACCGGTTGCAGCATATTCGGCATCCTTAAGTATACAAACAAGCAAACGAACATATATCACAACACCGTCCATTTGGGGGGTACTGTGGTTGATGGAAGTGGAATCTACTCCTACTCATTGAGGGACAGGACAGATGGGACGCCTTTTGCCCGTGAAGTCAAGAACAATATCTTCTATAATACCCGTTCGGGTGGGGGATCAAACAACTCCATCTATTTTCAAACCACCGGAAATCTAACCATTGATTACAACGATTACGGTTGGTCGGGGACTTATTTTGCTGAAGTGGGTAGTACAGGAATCAAGTATGTAACACTCCAGGAATGGTCAACCTACCTATCCGGTCAGGATTCACACAGCTTGACCGTAGACCCGATATTTGACAACATGGGTGGAAATAATGCCACCGATTACAAAACAGGCATAGGTTTGGATGGGGTTTCGGGAACCGGTGTCACCATCGACTTCGGCGGAAATGTGAGAAGTTCGGGTTTTCCTACCATGGGAGCCTGGGAAAGTTTCCCCATTGATGTGTATAACGCAAGCACCTACAGGGCTTCCTATTCCACATTGAAAGGAGCCTTCGATGCCATCAACGCCGGAACCTGGACGGGTAACCTGACCATCAAGGTAAAGGGAAGTACTCAGGAAACAGCAAC
>CAYPLF010000006.1:0-70884 GCA_964411555.1 uncultured Bacteroidales bacterium
AAATCGGCAGCATGGTCAAACTGTTTTTGGGCAGTTTCAAACGGATTGTAATTTTGGTCATTCATGATTAATAAATTTTTCGGTGTTTTTCATTAAATAGACAATCAATAAGCTTTTTACAAATATACCGATTCATAACAAATATGGTGTTTGTTTTCACAAATAAACAAGATATGGAAGCACTAGTCGCCAATAGATTGACAAACGACCGTAAACCAATTCCATACAATTGTATTACAGCCGTTTAAATGATGTTACGAGCAGCTAAAAACTACTTAATCCATATCTAATCTTGACGAAATTCGTTCCCAAAACTTAGGTGCTAAAACGAACACATCATCATGAGTATAGGGCACGTTGTCTGCACCCGCGTATACCTGAATTAAATCGGTTGTGTTGAAACTTACAACACCGCTCATTGTCAGCGTTTCTCCTTCAGCGGGGGCGTGATAAACGGTGCTTGTGTATTGGTTACTGCGTATGATCAATGCTTTTGTTCCACCGTTCGCATCTTCATTTATGGCAGGATTGTTCTCAGATAAAAGAACGCCTTCTCCGTTAGGATTTACCACAAATGAGGAATCAGTATTGCCAAAATAGAAATATGGGGCATTATTTACATTAGATGCATTTGGAAATATTTTTCGTAACATATTTTGCTGTTGCGTTTTAAGAACGTTGTTTTCGACAGTCGCAGGAAAACCTTCATTAAACATAAGGACTTGAACATTTTCATATTGTGCAGGCAGTTGTACCTCGAAATAAAAATAGTATGGTAAGAAATAAAAATAGTTGAAGTCAATTGTTTTGTCGCTTAAAATTTCGTCCCGTTTTCTGCCAAACACGACAGGATGATCAAAACTGACGGTAACATTATTACTGAAATCAACCATTCTTGACGGATCGTCTTGCGATACATGTTCGGGATTCTGGTCAATGTATTGCAGCATTTGTGCATCGTTGGTACCTGGAGTCATTACGGTGTCAATGTATCCGATTGACCAAATTTTTGCCATAAACTTAGACGGCGTCAGACTGGTAATATAGTTGCCAAACTGTGTGTACAAATCGTCAGGAGCTGAATTGGCTGATTTCATGGTTTTTGCTGATCCGGCATTGTTTACAGTCAGTTCATCTGTTGTAAACCTGATTTTGTAATGTACTGTGCCAACTTTTTCAGTCTCGCAGGAAACGAGCACCACCATTATGACCAGCATGTATAATTGTGTTTTCATATTTTAAATCTACCAAAATTTATCATTTTATATCTACTTACAAATCCACATTTTTCAATCGTCTTCTGTGATGCTATATTTTCAATTGCACATCCACAACTTGGTTTTAGGTTGTTTTTTATCGAGTATTCTCTCAGGTTCAACAAAATCTGCGCACCAAGGGCATTCCCTCTTTTTGAAGGATTAACCCAAACACCCAAATCACAAAAACTCCAATCCGGATGTGTCCTAATTACCATTCCACAACCCACAAATTCTTCGTTTTTATAAAATTCAAACACATTCTCATTCGTTATAAATCCGAGTAATTGCTGTTCATTTTCAACTAGTTCCTTTATTGATTCATCTTGCCCGAGTAATAATTCAACGGATAAATGGTCAGCCCTTTTCATCTTTATTGTCGGGTCTTTTATTATCAATGGTTTAATATAATCACGATACATTACTCCAAGAATCGAATAAGGGAGTGTCTTTAATAAACAGCTGCTCAATAAAAGTGGATCAAATGATTTACAGTAAATATTCTGTATTGATAGGTCTTTCAAGACTTGTCCTAAAATCTCATTACTGTCAGGTACGTATTTGTCCAATACATAAAACTCAATCAAAACACCATCATTGTTCTTAATCGCATAACCCATTTCGTCATGTTCCGATTGAAAAATATAGTAATCAGAATCGCATATCATTATTTCAATGAACAACTCCTGAAATTCAGGTAATGAGTTCAAATAATCTGTTCGATATTTTTTGATTCTATCAATTGTTGTTTTTTCAATTATCATAACACGCAATAATTACTGTTTTACGAACGCATGTTGCTTGCGTTTTTTCATCGTGCAAACCCACCCTCCGAATGTATCACTTGCCCTAGTGATTGACCTCCTGTTACAATTGCTATTCTTCTAATCAAACTATTCTATGTTCAATCTTTTTACCTCTTCGATAAATTTCTCCATAACACTTATTGGCATCTCTATATTCGAATTCATTGCTGTCCGGAGAAAATCTAAAAAACACCCATTAATGAATTAAATATCTGTCATTTACAAGGCTAAAAATATTTTTCGATTAGAAATCATAGTTTTGTGAAACGGCATCTAAGCCGCTCTTCGCAAGCCATGAATACAGGAAAAACAATCTTTGCGCAAATCATGTCTCTTGTCAATGAATATGAGTTTAGGAATAATTATACGTTCGTGTTTTTTATTATTTATTTGTTATAAACCAAACAAAAGTTGAAGTAAACACCTTCTCACCATTATCATTACAAACATCAATTTTTGCGTACCTAATGTAACACTTTTTACATACACACAGGAACACGTTATGAATTTTTTTAGATTGGTTTTACACTTCTAATTTATCATGAGAGTTATTAGGTGTGTAGCAAAGCTTTGGCGCAAGATGTACAGTAACACGCTACTCGATGCCGTGAACGGCATAGACAGAAGGGAGCGAGTTCTGCGCCTCGAAAAAGGAAAAAGGATAATGGAAAAAGTTGGGACAATAAAAATGGTGTTGTTAAGCCATCAACGCTTAAAATGCCTGTCCATCTCGCGCTTGTCGTCACGCTCCTTGATGGATTCACGCTTATCATAGGCCTTCTTGCCCTTGGCAACGGCAATATCCAGCTTAGCCAGCCCCTTTTCATTGAGAAAAAGCTTGACAGGCACTATGGTGAAACCCGTTTCCTTAGTGAGGCGGGTAAGTTTGGAAAGTTCTCGCTTGGTGAGGAGCAACTTGCGGTCACGCTTGGGAACATGATTGTTATAGGAACCGAAGAAATATTCCGAAATCTGGATGTTCTTGGCCCAGATCTCCCCGTTTTGCATGATGCAATAGCTGTCTGCCAGGCTGGCCTTACCCAGACGAATCGACTTGATTTCCGTTCCGGTGAGCACAATGCCGGCCGTGAAGAAGTCGAGCAGTTCATAATCGAAAGTAGCTCGCTTGTTCTTGATAATGATGGTGGCAGACGTTTTCATGACGTTATTTCAATCCAGGCAACAGCAATTTAAGCACAATTTCAATAAGTTGCGGGGAAATCAAGATGACAACACCCGCCAACAAGGTAAAACGACCTTGCGACTTAGGCGGAATCTCGTAGTAATTGATGGCCGCTTCCCATACGATGGCAAACACATATAAAAAAAGCAGTTTGAGGAAAAACAGTTCAGCGATAAGCTGTGTCAGTACACTGACAGCCAACACCGGAGCCTGAGAATAGACCGTAAGCTGTTCCGCCTTATCCAAACGCGATGGAAGCCCAAACCAGCGCACAAATGCCCAATCAAGGACCCTGGATGTAAGAAAGAAACCACCAAACAAAGCAACAAACGATACCACAAACAATTGCATTCCCTGAACCATCTGTTGCCTAACCATCAGGTCACCGTCAAAAAAACAACTAATGAAGGCAGCAAAAGAAGCCAGACCCACCAGCGGATAGAAAAAATCCGTCAAATAGGATTTCTTGGTGTCGGTGGTTTCCGAAACCTCTTTCCAGGCGTTTGCCGGATAACGGACCACCTGCCACAGACGAATAAACAAGTTCTTGTACATAACCAGTTGAGATAGCCCACAAAGGTAGAAATTCCACGATGATTCCCAAAGCGGCAGACAGACAAGAATTACACGTCATCAAACCGCAACGTTTCCACTTTTTCCAACGCGTCGTGCAACGCATTGAGCGAGCCTTTGCGCACGGAAACCGTCATGAGGCAATCGGATTCCCAAGACTGCGAAAGCACCCTTCCCTCCCATTGCCGCACCACACGCAGCACCGCATCCAAAAAGGGATATTCAAAGCGGAAGTCCAACGTCACATCAACCGTACGTTCCACCACCGAAGCCTGCGACAAGGCATCAGTAGCGGCCGCCTTGTACGCTTGCACCAAACCGCCGGTTCCGAGCAAAACGCCGCCAAAATAGCGCACCACCACGACCAACACATTGGTCAATCCGGCAGACTGGATTTGCCCCAGGATAGGCCGTCCTGCCGTTCCCGAAGGTTCACCATCATCATTGGCCCGTGTTTCAGGCGATTCTGCGCCCAAACTGTAGGCATAACACACGTGCCTGGCATCGTAGTACGTTTTCCGGTAGCCTTCCAGCAATTCCTTGACCACCTCCAGCGATTCCACCGGATGGGCGAAGGCCAGGAACTTACTGCCCTTCTCCTTGAACAATCCTTCAGCGGAAGTTTCGATGGTTTTGTATACGTCGCTTTGCATGGTCATAGCGTTGAATTTGTTCAAACAACAAACCCCGGAAAAAGTCCGGGGTCGTTGTAAATAAAGTCTGTACGACGGCTCAGGACAGTTTATGTACAACCAGACCCGAACGCAGTTTGGGTTCGAACCAGGTGGTCTTAGGCGGCATGATATTGCCACTGTCGGCTATGTCGATGAGCTGCTTCATGGAAACAGGGTACAAGGCCAAAGCGACCTTCATTTCACCGCTGTCCACACGCTTGGACAATTCGCCCAAGCCACGGATACCGCCTACGAAGTCGATGCGTTTGTCGGAACGCAGGTCCTTGATGCCCAGAATTTCGTCAAGAATCAAGTTGGACGAAATGGTCACGTCGAGTACGCCGATGGGATCGTTGTCGTTGTAGGTTCCCGGACGAGCGGTCAGGGAGTACCAGCAACCCGACAGGTAGATGGCAAAGTTGTGCAAGCAGCAGGGTTTGTAAATTTCAACACCCTTCTTTTCTACGATGAAGTCTTTATCGAGGGCTTTCAAGAAGGCTTCCTCGCTCAATCCGTTTAGGTCTTTGACCACGCGGTTGTAATCGATGATGGTCAACTGGTTGTCGGGGAAGCAAACCGCCATAAAGTAGTTGTATTCCTCGTCGCCTTTGTGGTTGGGATTGTTTTTGGCTTTTTCCGCTCCCACCAACGCAGCTGCGGCAGAACGGTGGTGACCGTCAGCAATGTAGAGCGCGGGCATGGCAGCGAACAGTTCGGTAATGCGGCTGATGTCGCTGTCGTTGTCGATGATCCAGAAATGATGGCCAAAACCGTCGGGAGCCACAAAATCATAAACGGCTGGTTGGGCGGTGTAGCGGGCAACGATGGTATCGAGTTCAGCTTGCGCCGGGTAAGCAAAGAACACGGGTTCGATGTTGGCATTGTTCACGCGGACGTGCTTCATGCGGTCTTCCTCCTTGTCGCGGCGGGTCAGCTCGTGTTTCTTGATTTTCCCAGTCATGTAATCGTCTACGTTGGCGCAGACCACAAGGCCGTACTGGGTCTTGCCGTTCATAGTCTGGGCATAAACATAGTATGAGTCTTTGGAATCCTGCACCAGCCAGCCCTTCTGTTGGAACTTCGTGAAGTTCTCTACCGCCTTCTCATACACCACAGCGTCATGTTCGTCTTGACCGACGGGAAAATCAATTTCAGGTTTGATGATGTGGTACAGTGACTTTTCGTTGTCGCCGGCCTCAGCCCTGGCTTCTTCCGAATTCAATACGTCGTAGGGACGTGAAGCCACCTGTTCCACGAGAGAAACGGGTGGACGCAGGCCCTTGAAAGGTTTGATAACTGTCATATTATTAATTAATTGACGCGGAAACGATCGATGCCGTTAATCAGAAAGCCAACAATCTGCTGAGCGGCTGCTATGCCTGCATTGATATTAGCTTCTGCCGTTTGCGCACCCATTTTCTTGGGGGTTGAAAAATAACGTTCGGGAAATTTGGCCAGGAAAGTAGCGTGGGCTGCCGGCATGATGTCAGTCATGTAACGCAGGTCGGGGCGTTCTTCCATTAAGCTGATCAAGCTGACTTCGTCGATAACTTCCTTGCGGGCGGTGTTGACCAATACGCCACCTTTGGGCATCAGACCAACCAAGGCAGCGTTGATGCTGTTCTTGGTTTCAGCGGTTGCGGGTATGTGCAAAGAAACCACGTCGCAGGTTTTATAGAGTTCTTCAGCAGAAGCAACGGCCTTGATGTCGTCTTTGGCCATGGATTCAGCGGTACAATAAGCATCGTACCCATACAATTCCATGCCGAAACCTTTGGCGATACGGCCCACATTGCGGCCTACGTTGCCACAGGCATGGATGCCCAGCTTCTTACCCATCAGTTCGGTACCGGAGGTGCCGTTGAATTGATTCCGGATGGCAAACACCATCAAACCGAGTGCCAATTCGGCAACGGCATTGGCGTTTTGTCCGGGGGTATTCATTACGCAAACGCCTTTCTTTTTGGCAGCTTCCAGGTCAACGTTGTCGTAACCGGCACCGGCGCGGACAACAATCTTGAGGGAGTCGGCAGCATCCAGCACTTCGGCATCGATGATGTCGCTACGGATGATAATGGCTTCCACGTTTTTGACAGCGTTGAGCAACTGCTGTTTTTCAGTGTATTTTTCCAACAAGGCCAGTTCGAGTCCGGCTTCTTCAACTACTTTCCGGATACCATCTACCGCAACTTTGGCAAAGGGTTTATCGGTTGCAATCAATACTTTCATAAGGAGTTTACTTAATTCAAAAACGCGACATGCCGATTATCACCGAAGCTTCGGCAGAAATCGACACGCGCGGTATTGAGTATGTTTATACTATAGTTTCAATCAATGGGCTGCCGCAAACTCACGCATGCAATCTACCAGCGCTTGTACGCTTTCAAGTGGCAGTGCGTTGTAGCAGGAAGCGCGGAAACCGCCAACTGAACGGTGTCCTTTTAAACCTACGATGCCTTTTGCAGCCGCCATTTTGCTGAATTCTTCTTCCAGCGCTTCTTTGCCATCGGCCATGACAAAACAAATGTTCATGAGTGAACGGTCTTCTTTGCAAGTTACCGTACCCTTGAAGAAAGGATTGCTGTCAATTTCGTTGTAGAGCAACTCGGCTTTTGCCTGGTTCAATTTCTGAATCGCAGCAACGCCACCTTGTTCCTTGTAGAATTTCAAGGTTTGCAGGGCTGAGAATATAGGTAATACAGGAGGAGTGTTGAACATGGACTCCTTGTCTACGTGGGTTTTGTAGTTCATCATGGTCGGGATGGCACGGGATACCTTGCCAATAGCGCTTTTACGGATGATAACCACAGTCACACCGGCAGGAGCCAGGTTCTTTTGCGCTCCGGCAAAAATCAGGTCGTAATCGGTGAAATCAATGGGGCGTGAGAAAATATCCGACGACATATCAGCAATCACGGGCACACCCACGTGCAAGTCTTCGTGCAACTCAGTTCCGTAGATGGTATTGTTGGTGCAATAGTAGAAGTAGTCGGAATCGGCCGGGACTTCGTATTTCTTAGGAATATAGGTGTAATTGTCGGCTTTTGAGGATCCTACCACGTTCACTTCACCAAAAAACTTGGCTTCCTTGATGGCGTTGTTGGCCCATGTTCCAGTATCCAGGAAAGAGGCTTTCTTTTCGAGAAAATTAAAAGGAGCCATGCAAAACTGCAAACTGGCACCACCACCCAAGAATACGACGTCAAAATCTTCGGGAATGGCCAAGAGTTCTTTAATCAACGCACGCGCCTCATCACATACAGCTACGAATTCTTTGCCGCGGTGGGAGACTTCCAGAAGGGAAAGACCCGTGCCTGCAAAGTTCAAGACTGCCTCAGCGGTTTTCTGAATGGTGTATTCGCTCAGGATGGAAGGGCCTGCGTAAAAATTGTGCTTTTTCATACAATGAAATTGATAGTTGTTTGGTGTAGAAAACGGCCTCAAAATTACAAAAAAGATTTGTAGGTTGGGTAAAGATGCGGTGGTTTTTGTTGTAAATTTGCGTAGAAAAAATGCGCATCCACGTATAATAAACCTGTATACGATTTCATCCTGTATGGCAGCACCCTTGGCAGAACGACTCAGGCCCAAGAAATTGGACGACTACATCGGCCAGACCCATTTGGTGGGCCCCGGTGCCGTGTTGCGCAAGATGATTGAAGCAGGCAACCTGTCATCGTTCATCTTGTGGGGGCCTCCGGGTGTTGGAAAAACCACCCTGGCCCGTATTGTGGCCAATCAGTTGGACAGGCCATTTTTTACGCTGAGTGCCGTTACTTCAGGTGTGAAAGATGTGCGCGAAGTCATTGAGCGGGCCAAGTCCAACCCCTTATTTACCACCAAAACCCCGGTGCTCTTCATCGATGAAATTCATCGGTTCAGCAAATCGCAGCAGGATTCCCTACTGGGGGCTGTGGAAAAAGGAGTGGTAGTGTTGATAGGAGCCACCACGGAAAATCCCTCGTTTGAAGTCATCAGCCCCCTATTATCCCGTTGCCAGGTATATGTGTTGCAACCGCTGGGTGTAACCGACATGGAAACCTTGCTCGAACGGGCACTCACCACGGATGTGGAGTTGAGCAAGCGACAGGTGGACGTCAAGGAAACCAAGGCCTTGTACCGCTTTGCAGGGGGAGATGCGCGTAAATTACTCAATATCCTGGAACTGGTGGTCAATTCATTCGCCCCTGACGACACGGTGGTTATCACCGATGAGCTGGTGGTGGAATGCCTTCAGGAGAACCCTATGGCTTATGACAAGGATGGCGAACTGCACTACGACATCATCTCGGCCTTTATCAAGTCGGTAAGGGGAAGCGATCCGGACGGGGCGGTATACTGGTTGGCACGCATGGTGGCCGGCGGGGAGGACCCCAAATTCATAGCCAGGCGCCTGCTCATACTTGCTTCTGAAGACATCGGTCTGGCCAACCCAAACGCCTTGTTGTTGGCCAACGCCTGTTTTGACACGGTTCATAAACTGGGATGGCCGGAAAGCCGCATTGCCCTGTCTGAATGCACCATCTACCTGGCTTCCAGCCCAAAAAGCAATTCGGCTTATATGGCCATCAACGAAGCCCTGGGTGTGGTTGAGCAAACGGGGAACCTGCCGGTTCCTTTGCACCTCAGGAACGCTCCCACCAAACTGATGAAACAACTTCATTACGGTGAAGAGTACAAATACGCCCACGATTTCACCAATCACTTCGTGGAACAGGAGTTTCTACCATCCGAAATCAAGGACGCTTCCATCTGGAAACCTCAGGAAAATGCTTCCGAGGCTAAAATGAGGGAATTCCTCAACAAACGCTGGAAAAACCGTTTCTAGCAAAGCAAATTGATGTCCTCGAAAAGTATGTCAATGGAAAAAAATTAGTCTGGCTTATTTTTACCAAGTTCTTTTTTTGTCGTCTTTTTGGGAGAAGGTATTTCCGTACTATCTGGCGTTTCAGGTGTAATGAAGTGTTTCTTGCTTTCTTTGGATATAATCAAAACCAATCCATTACTATACAAACTTTCACTTTTAAGCGGAGCAATTGAACAGGTCACCTGAATATGAGTGCCATTTTTATCAATCAAAAATGCAGGTATAAACTGGTTATAGGCACGTTCACCCGAAAACCAGTTTTTCACATTCAGTAGCGGCAAACCTGACGCCTCCTGCAACAAGGGTATCTCTTTATCAAGTAGTTTTCCTTTAACATCCTTAAGACTGCATCCGCTCACTAATTCAGCAGCCAGGTTCATGTATTGAATCAAGCCTTGATTATCGGTTATCAGCACCGCTTCACCCAACAAATCCATGGTATAAACGAATTGATCATTGATCCGATTACATTCCAATTCTTTATCTCTGTACTGTTGAGTCGCTTTTGTTTCTTGAAAATATGAAATAAACAACAAACCCAAGAAAAAGATCAATACAGAAGCTACACCGAAAACACTCAATAGTGTTATATATGTACCGGTTTCAGCTTTTCGTTGGGAATTGTCCAATTCCACCATCAAATACCAAAATGAATTGGGCATACCACTAATCCTAACCCATTTATGACGCTGTTCAAACGGATTGTTTTTAAAACGTGCAGGAAGTGGTTTCCAACAAGACTGACCGGATGTGAACGAGCTATCGGGTTTATAAACAATCCATGTTGAATTCTCTTGTTGTTGAATCAACGAAACAATACATCTATAATTGGCCAACATCCAGTCATTCAACATATTATCCATTGTCTTTTTTGAGCTGAACTTAAAAACCAATCCGCCTATTGGTTTCCCATGATTATCCCTGACAATAGAGACCAAATCAACGTAGATGTTTTGGTCAACGGACGACCGATAAACATCTGAAATGTAACAGCTGTCTGTCTTCAACGCCTTGGCCACTATTTTTTTATCAATCGAATCATTGAATGTCAAAGCTTGATTGGTTGAGGTCAGGTAGTCACCGGTTTCATTTAATAAAACCAATTCAGCATAACCGTGTTCAGCTTTGATTTGATTGAAAACGGTAAGCAAGGCAGAGTCATCCTTTTTATCTTCCACATACTGTATGATCGTTTCTACCAGGTTGCCGTCACTTATGATTAAACCCGCATCATGAATTTCATCCGAAAGCCAATCAGATAACTGTTGTTGTTTGGATGTGGCAACTGCCTCCAAAACAACGTTGCTTTCAAGACTGATGCTTTTATTTTCTTCTCGTTGAAAAACCACAATCAACAAAACAAAAAAAGCAGCAACCATTACTGTCAAAATGGCTATCGTAAAAAATTTCCTGTGTTGATTTGTTATCATGCAACTCATTGTTATCAGACAACTAAAATACAAAAAACCAGCAAAGCCTGCACATCTTTTGAGCAATAATCGTTTCAGTGGTAAAAAGATTATCTTTGTAGACTAAAAAGATGGTACGTGGAGACACTGATTGACTGGGGGTATTTAGGTTTATTCATAGCCACATTTTTGGCTGGAAGCATTCTTCCCTTCAGTTCTGAGTTTGTGCTGAGCGGCTTGTTGGCCGCAGGAGCCGACAGCATGAGCTGTCTGTTGGCCGCCTCTGCCGGAAACGTACTGGGGGGAATGACTTGTTATGGTATTGGCCGACTGGGGAAAATGGATTGGATTGAACGGTATTTGCGGGTAAAACCGGAAAAATTGGAACGTGTAACGCGCTTTCTGCACGGCAGAGGAGCTTGGATGTCGCTGTTTACCTTTGTCCCTCTAGTGGGTGACCTGCTTGCCGTCGGTTTGGGATACATGCGGGCGAATGTGTGGATTTCGCTCTTAGGAATGACACTGGGAAAAACCGTACGCTATATTATCTGGATGCAATTAACTTATGGATTACTTAGTATTATATAAACTATATTTTATTATTATATTATTTATTACGTAAAAAACCATCAACATGAATGAAACCGAACAAGTACTGGAAGCCATGAAAAAGGCGGGCATTCCGGTAAATGCGGGTAAACTGGTCGAATTGACAGGGCTTGACCGCAAGGAAATTGACAAGGCCATGAAGCAACTGAAAGCAAACGGGTCAATCGTATCGCCAAAAATGTGTTATTGGGAACCAGCAAAATGAGTCCAACCCTCTGTTTTAAACGCTGGTCCCGAAAAAACTACGCTGTTTTTGCCAGCTTACATCGTGTGGTCAAGATAGGGGTTGTGACATTTTCCTGTTCCCTGATTCAGGAACGCTACCAACCTGTCTTTGCACAACTGGATACGGCAACTCACTTCAGTGAAGAAGCAACACTCGACGAGGTGGAAATATCCGCCAGTCAGCCTCTTCTCTGGACATCGCTGCCCTTTGTCCTTTCCACCGTCGAACAAAAAGACATTGCGGCGGCGCCTGCTGCCGATTTGGACGAGGTACTGGAACGCCTTCCCGGCGTGGATATCAGACAACGAAGCCCGGACGGCGTTCAAGCCGACATCAGTCTGAACGGTGGTTCATTCGATCAAGTCCTTATCCTGCTCAATGGTGTCAACATCACCGATCCCCAAACAGGGCACTTCAACCTGGATATCCCCATCGATCTAAGTCAAATCAAACGCATTGAGGTTGTGCGTGGTTCAGCCGCCGGCATACTTGGTTCAAACGCGTTTTCCGGTGCCATCAACCTGATTACGGTCCCATCTTCCTTAAAGAATGGTTTCTCCGGAAAAGTTGAACTGGGCACAGGTAGTTTCAGACGTCTACAAGCCGGAGCAGAATTGAACCATACCTCAGACCGGTTGTCGCTTACCGGTACTGCTTCGTTTAAAACCAGTGATGGGCATGACACCAATACCGATTACCGTATTGAAAACGGTACGTTTTTGGCCGGTTACCAGCATCCTTCGATGGGAAAGTTTTTGCTTCAAATGGGATGTCGGAACAAAGAGTATGGAGCCAACAGTTTTTACAGCCTGGCTTATCCTCTTCAGTTTGAAGCAACCACAACGCTGTATTCTGCTTTGACCTGGGAAAAATCAACCGGTCACCATTACTTGCTGGCGCAGGCATACCGCCGTAGTCACCACGACCGCTTTGAATTGTTCAGGGATGGTAAAAACGCAGCTTCGTGGTACTCAGGGCACAATTACCACCTCTCCGATGTAAGCGGCGGCAAGTTTACCCTGACCAAAAGCAACACCAATTTCTATAGCCTGCTTGGCATTGAATTTCGCAATGAGCACATTTTCAGCAATGTACTTGGTGAAGCGTTGATCCCAAACAAACCAGACCCCTTTGATGCAGTTGCCGTTTTTACCAAGGCCAAAAACAGGAGCACGTTCAGCGGTATCACACACCAACGTATCCAGCTTGATAAGGTACAATTTTCACTCGGCGCCACACTGAATATCACACCAGGCATTGGATTTTATTGGCAAGGTGGTGTGGATGGTTTGTATCAGATAAACAAGAGCTCAACCGCTTCCGTTTCCCTGAACAGGTCATTGCGATTACCCACGTTTACCGATTTATACTACCAAAGTGCCACCCAGCGCAGCAATCCGGCCCTTAGACCGGAAGAAGCGCTGACAATAAACGGACAACTGGAATGGAAAAACAACGTCTCCAGGTTTTCACTCAATGGTTTTCATCGTTGGGGAAAAGGCCTGATTGACTGGGTCAGGCACCCGGATTCACTGAGATGGGAAAGCCAAAACCTTACTGCCGTTCAAGCCACAGGTGTTTCGTTGGAAGGGGGATGGCATCCTTATGTAAAAGGGGGATGGCATCCTTTGATCAAAGGATGCCATCCCTTAAGTTTTGTAGCCAATTACACGGTGTTATTTATGGACAAATCAGCCCAAGGCTTTGATTCCAAATATGCCCTGGATTACCTGAAACATAAACTTACGCTCAAGGCTACCGGATTACTGCTTGAAACCAAACAGCTGGGACAAGTGTCGATGGTGATTGATGCCGGTTTCTATGTCCGATCGGGTACCTATTCGGTTCCGGGAATAACCGGATTAATAAAGTATGAACCTTATTGGTTGGCCGATTCTCGCGTGAAGTGGACAAGGAACGGCCTATCCATTTACGTTGATGCGTATAACCTGTTCAATGTACCATACACCGATTTCGGAGGGCTTTCACAACCGGGTCTGAACCTCAGAACCGGTCTAAGTGTTTCGTTTTAACTCAATTCCCTTCGATGATGTCAATGGCTGCCTCGATCAAGGTATCGAAGCCATTGGCTTGATCGGTGGAATCCATCATGACAGAGACATCGGGATCAATACCCCATTCGGTATGCTGCATATCGGCATCGTACATAGGACAGGCAGAAAAACGAACCATCCACCCAATGGGTAGCTCATTCGAAAGAGGCATACCTCCCCCTCCTCCTGTCCGGTCTCCCAGAACGGTGGCGTTTGGGGCTAGTTTCATCCTGCTGACAAATGAATTGGTTGCACTGTAAGACATGCGGTTTGCCAGTACAACCACCGGTTTTGTCCAACGCAGGGCAGAATCGGCTGCCGGAGTATAGACGGCTACCGGTTGGGAAAATTCAGAATGTCCGTCTCCTGTTTTGTGGCTAAGATAGCCGGTCAACGTCCTTACCTGCATGAAATAGGAGGCCAATTGTTCAGCCAAAGACAACGATCCTCCACCATTGTCGCGAACATCCACAATCAAGCCATCGCACGAAGCAAAAGCTTGGAATATGTGGCGAATATTGGCATGGGTAAACGTATTGGAAAAACTGCCGTAATACATGTATCCAATCTTTCCTCCGTCCAACAAAGCATAGTCAATGCCACCTGCCATACGGTAGTTTCTTCCCAAATACCTGTCTGAAAGCAGCAATTCATTGTTGAAATTTGAGGGGTAATCCAGAAACCAGGACCAGTAACGGCTTCTGTCAAACGTAGAATATAGGTTTACATGTCCATCTTTCAGTGTGTTGAGCATAGAAGCAAATAAGTCAAACAATTCCACTTCGTTTTGTACAGAATCGAGTTGTTGGTGATACACGACATACACGGAATCCCAGTTCACTTGTTTGTAGTCCAGGTAGCAATAACGAGTATCTACCATGTGCCATAAGGCATCAAAGTTGCCTTCTTTTGTGTTTGGATAGGGTTCAGGCTCTTCCAAACAAGCACTGAATAGAGGAACCATCAGTGCGACGAGTATCAAGGTGACAAATCGGTTGTTCATAACTGGTGAGCAGATTATCGATCAAGAGATATAAATGAAGCGGGATCTGGATGAGATGCACCTGTAAACAGCATCAAATCAAACGTGCATCCACCCTGAAATGACCAGTTTTCTTGTTCAAACAGCATGTCATTTGCCTTAAAAAGAGCATATTGGTTCATCACGCCCAACGATAAGGTTAGGAAACTCAAGGGTATATCTACTGTAAATTGACCCGTCCATGCTTTTTTGTTGTGAAACGAGGTAACGTGAATGGCATCATCATACTGTCCATACGATAGCATCTCATAATATGAAATACCTCTGACAGGCGCAAACTGTACACCCACAAAAGGAATCCTCAGACTTGTCTTCAAGCGTATTTGTTGGGTTCTAAAAGGAATATCGTATGTTAGATTTCCAGCCAACTGTACATCTCCCAGCAAATCAACATTCATGGGATTGTTCGTATTTCTGGATTGCATCCGAAAACCGGCACCTGCACCTATCATTGGACCGAATGCTGCCTTGAAACCATAAATGGGTGATAGCGGGAACAACATCCCCCATGCATAGCGCACATCGGCATAGTCAATAGAGGCACTCCGGGCCCTATTATTGACAGATGCGACAACTACACCAAAATCTTGTTGATAAAAACGTGCCGTGGTACGATTTGATGGGTAGCGGGCCGTTGAATGATTGTACTGCACACCCAGTCCATCGTACATTTCGGCAGACAGGTAATCGTCATACAACGACAGGGATGAAACACCAGCCATGGAACGATGAGCGGTAGTCACCCTTCTGGCTTCCGGTTGCATGGAATAAGCGCCTCCCGTAAATACGGCCATAAAGGCCAATAAGACATACAGTTTAGGATACATCGGTAACGTTTTCGCAAAGATATAAAAAAGAAAAAAAGGCGCCCGAAATCGGACGCCTTTTTAATATAGTGTTTAATCGGATTACTTAACAAGTTGTTTGATCACCTCGTTGTTAATCTTGATTACGTACATACCCTTGCTAACCTTGATCTGTGAAGGATTCTTCACGCTGATCTGACGACCGGCGATATCATAAACCGATACGCGATCGTTGGCGGTCAAGTTGTTGATGTAGATAACGCCATCCTTAGCATAAGTATTGAAGGAACTGGTTTTTGAAACAGCATCCCTGATACCTACAACCCTGCTTGCGTATGGTTGCAACACAAGTGTAAAGTTGTCGACATCAATGTCACCGGAAGACTTAAGACCGAGATCGATTTGATCGGTAATACCAGCTCTAAGATTCATTTCCAGTACATTCCAACCTGTATTTATCAACGTATCGACAGCAGTCATCAGCTTGATACTTTCCTTGGTCTGACGACCAACATTGGCAAACAAGCGTGCATCACTCTTTTGAGCAGAATCCGTGCGAACGACAGCACTGAGTTTGTAAATACCGGAAGTAGGAGCATAAATGGTCTGAGTCAGTTGTACATTGGTAAGGGTATCTGCTTTCAAACGATAGGCATTCGTACCTTCGCTGGCACCGGTAGCAAGAATATTGATGCTTGCATTGTTGGCAGGAGCTTTGGCAGTTGCCAATACTGTCCATTCTTTCGGAGCAAATACGTCACCGGCTTCAGCCGTCAGATTTGTTCCGGTAGCAAAACCTTCAAGTTCAGCAGTCCTGGCACCGGTTTCAAATCCTGCATTCTTGATGTAAGAAGTAACATCATCCAAAGCCGGTTCGCTTGTACCATAGTATGCCAACCTCATGTCGTCAATCTTCATGATGGCGCTATCAGTACGGAAGCCGAATTGTACCTTTTGAGCGGTAGGCAATTGGAACTTGATGAACATTCTCTTGTATGCGGGAAGATTCCAACCATATCCACCTTCATAGGCAATACCCGGCTTGTCTGCTTCCAACGTGTCAGATTTGTAATGGATACTGTCCTTCAACGGATAAGCGAAGATGTGTTGACCACCTACACTTCCATTCATACCACGGATGGCACCAGAAACAACATACCAACCAGCGGGCAATTCTTCAACTGTATTCTGATACATTTGAGCCCTATAGATGGCTTTTGCATCACCAGACCACATTTCAAAGTCACTGTTCAAATGCAAAGGATTGTCAGCATTTGTTACGATATAACCTTTCGTGTAGGTACCACTCTTGGCATTGTACAACAGTGTCCATCCCTTTGGTAATTTTACATCGGGACCACCACTTGTCTTAGGATCCTTCTTGCCTCCTGTGCCTTCTTCAAAGCTAGGATTAGCAAGCATGAACGTATAGTTGGCCGGTTTGTTGGCAGCAGCAACCTGTGATTTTTGGTATTCCAACACAGCTGCATCCAATTCTGTGAAATATTCGGTTAGAACTATGAAATTATCGTAGTCTGCTTTAACCGCTGCAATTACAGCTTCCAAATCAGCCAGACCCGGGTAATCCAATGCTCTTTCGTCATCAAACGAAGCCAAAACCTTACCCATCTTTATCCAGTCGGCAGACAAAGTCTTGTATGCAGCAGTCCTCTTCACCAAAGAGTCTACTGTAGCCTGTGACGGATTTCTGCTGGTAGAATCAGCAACAGCCTGTGCGTAATCAGCCAGCAATTGTGTGTGAATATCGGTCAAGTAGCCGATAGCCAGCGTCTTGCGAGCATCATCCATTGCAGGCAACAAAGCCAAGTATGCAGGAATATTGTAGTTGGTGTTATCCATGGCAATATCCAAGTTTTCAATGTTATCCGTAATGGCGAAGTAAGAATCACATTCCTCGGGAGCAATACTGAATGACATGAAGCGGAATCCCCACAACATGGTGTTCTTTGCACTAATCCTGTCATTTTTAATATTACCACCCAAGCGGTTGTACCATGTTCCCGTACGTCCTGCTACATTTGAATTCTTAATCAATTTTTCCTTCGGAGCAGGCATGGTACCCGTAGCAACCTGAACACCGTCAACGAGGAGGTATCCAACACCCTTTGTTTGTGTATAGGTGATATTGTGCCACGTGTTGCCGAGCGGAGTCTTTCCAGCACCCCACTTGAGCGCGTTGGTTCCGGTTGTTTCAGTAGCGGCATCGAGAATGGAAACATTACATTCATCGGGTTCGAAATACATGGCACCATAAGGTTGTTCACCCCACCATGTTGCTCCTCCTAAATTGGTCGTGTTACTAAATGCCCAAAGTTGTTGTCCTTGATCAGACCAGGTTTTGTGGTCGATCGTGGTATCCCTGCGGTAATAAATACTGATCGTATGATCCCTCAATCTGAAGACAAAATCACCGATTTGCTTACCCAAGTCAAGGAATTGTTTGTTGGCACTGGAAGTAGCCCTGTTGTCAGAAACATAGACATTGAAGAAGTCAATACCTTCAATACCATCTTCGTTACCAATGGGCAGAATCTTAGCACCACCAACTGTGAATGCTTCAAACGCCAATTGGCCACCGTCTCTTACAAACAGAGTGTCATTTCTTGTGAAGATGCTATCACTGGCAAATTCCATCCAAGCAAGGTCATTGATAGGATCCTGTGACGGATAAACAGACACAAAGAAATCTTTTTCAACCATTGGGTATAACTTACCTGCAGGCACAATGGCGGCTGTAAGGTAAGCATCAGTAATGGCGATGTCACCGGCAACAGCGGTACCGTCTTTCTTGATAACGGTAGAGTCAGTAGTCGACCAGATAACATCAAAAGCGCCATCACCAAGGGTCAATGGCAATGGCAATTGTGTACCACCATCCATCTCTGTTCTTGATGCTTCGTCAATGACCAGGTTGGTCAATTCGGTTTTTTGAGCAGGAGTTACGCCCGACAATTCTTCGATATCAGTTTCTGTGAGTGCCCTGCTGTAAAAACGGAAATCATCCACTTGAGCTTTAGGCGTTGGATCCGGCCATTGTGAATCGCCAAAATATGGGTGACTCAAATTGTTGCCAAGCATGTAAGGAGCAATCTTGAATTCGTTTGAAGTGACATTCAGCATACCATTGATGTACATCTTGATGGTAGCAAGCGTATCTTCACCTGTGATTGTGTATTCTCCGGTGATAGCCACGTGATTCCACTTCTTGGTGGTCAAGGCTCTTTTAGCCTTTACCATGACCAAATCAACGTCATCATAATCAACATCCAGTTCAAAACGGAGGTAGTCACCTACGTCACCGTCTGTAGCAAGGAACATGTAATGATCCTGGTTGCTACCGAAGTCGAAAATACGTGACCATTTTACCAGCGTCTCTTGGTTGATCCAAAGTGCAACGGTAAAGTTGGTTACATCCTCAAAGATGTTAGCCGGTACACGGACAACTTTGTCTGTGTCGTTCAGCATGATGGAACTTCCGGTAGCGCCGTAACCGCTAACAAGTGGAATAGCCCCTTCAATGATACCATCCAGCCCGTTACCCGACTGGTCAGCAAAGTAGGGTACCTTTGCCTCAGTCGAATCGATCTGATCAAAGGTGTAGCGAACTCTTAGATTCGACGTAATGTCTGCAAACGCAAACGGTGTCGCCGAGGCTAAAAGGACAGCAAGCAGAAAAGAGTAAAGCTTCTTTTTCATGTTACTTTTCTTTTGGTTAATAATAGAGTTGTCGATAGTATTGTGCAGAGAACAATAATCCAAGCCCATGAGTGTGGCTTACCGAATACGTGCCAAGGAGTGGAGGCACGGTGCCGAATTGGTTTTTCAACAGTTTCTTATTCATGGTATCACACGCTTGAAGTGCCAAATCAGGCGAAAAACGCCTTCACAAAACGCCCCAAGACGCGGTAAAGATAGCTAATTTTTCAGACTTCCAAAAAAAACACCCGAAAAAACACGGTTATCAGAAAAAACAAATGGGGTTAAAAATCGTTAATCCTGAAAATAACCACCTTACTGAAAATTCGTATGAACGCACTGTCTGAAGAGTGGAATCAACGTAACTTGTTTCGTTTAAAGTGAGGACCTGCCAATAGGAAAAACAACAGCAACGACATCAGCACAAAAACCCCTCCTATGAGAAAGGCGATGTGGTAACCCGACTCTTGCCCTATACGACCACCCGCAACCAAACCCAATCCGATTCCCACATCCCAGGTGGTCAGATAAGTAGAACTAGCCGTTGCACGTCGGTTGTGCGGGGCCAAATCAACAAACAAGGAGTTGTAGGCTGGAAACAAGGTACCATACCCCATACCCAGCAAAAAAGCACATATATAAAATATGGTATCCACACGACAATTGATCAGGGTATTCCCTGTTATGCCCAGAGACGAAAACAACAGAAGAGCCAGCAAGGCAATCACCGTACCTGCGATAATCACGGCTGTAGTCTTTCCTTTATCAACGAAGGTGCCAGCGTACGTTCTGGACAGAATCAAGCCCACCGCCATCAGCGAAAAAAAAAGTCCAAGGTTGCCTGAAATGTTCAATTCCTGTGCATAGAGTGTCATGTACGAAGTCAGCATACCATAAGGCATTCCCAACAACATCAGGCAAAAGCCGGCCAACAAGCCCTTGGTCAGAAAAAAACGGTCTAGAGACAGCGGTTCGGCTGCCTGCCTGACCCTTACCGGCGTTTTGATTTGAATGGCCAGCAACAAGCCTGCAACTCCACACCCGAAGGCGGTCAGTATGACAACCTGCCAGGATTCGAAAGCTTCATGGAGCATCAAGCCCAACATGGGCCCCAAGGCCATGGCCAGACTCGAAGCGATGCCGAAGTACCCCAATCCTTCTCCACGACGCGAGGCAGGCATGATATCGACAATGATGGTGTTGTTGGCCGTAGTCACCACACCGAACGCCATCCCGTGCAACACCCGCAACAAGGCAAACATCAGCAACGATGCCGCCACGGAGTAGCCTAAAAACAACAGGACAAACGTAGCAAATGATAGAATATAAACGGGTTTCCTGTCGTATTTATCCAATATGAAACCGGAAAACGGCCTGACCATGAGGGCTGCCAATGTGTACAAAGCCAGTACAACGCCGACAACCCCTCCGGATGCACCGAATGCATCAATCAGGTAAAGCGGCAGAACGGGCATCAGCATGTAGAAACCCAGAAAAAGTAAAAAATTACCGCCGCTTGCAAATAGAAAACTGGGGGTAAAAAGCTTGGGAGAATGGGATACCATTCGATGAGGTTTGGTTAACAATGCATAACATCTTTCAGGACCATGCAAAGATACGATTTTCTTTAGTACCTTCGCATCTGAATGATTGACCAGGCCACCATAGACAGAATCATTGACGCCGCCCGTATTGAAGAGGTGGTGGGGGAATTTGTCACCCTGCGGAAACGGGGAGTGAATTACACAGGCCTGTGCCCGTTTCACGATGAGCGTACACCCTCGTTCAGTGTCTCTCCCTCAAAGGGTATTTGCAAGTGTTTCAGCTGCGGTAAAGGGGGCAACGTGGTACATTTCATCATGGAACACGAACAGCTCAGTTTCCAGGAAGCCCTCAAATGGTTGGCTGCCAAGTACCACATCGATATTGTTGAACGGGAACTGACAGCCGCCGAACAAAAGGCCCAAAGCGACAGGGAAAGCCTGTTCATCCTGAACGAATTCGCCCGCGACTATTATGTGCGCACCTTGCACGAACACATCGACGGAAAATCACTGGGACTGGGCTATTTCAGGGAACGGGGTTTCCGGGAAGACATCATCCGCAAATTCCAATTGGGATTCAGCCTCGACAACAAAGATGCTTTTACCCGGGAAGCCCTTGGAAAAGGGTATAACAAGACATATCTGGTCAAATCGGGACTCAGCCTGGAAGGCGATTCCGGCGAACTGCGCGACCGGTACAGGGCCAGGGTGATGTTTCCTGTACACACCTTGTCCGGCAAGGTGGTGGCTTTCGGGGGACGCATCCTGAAGAAAGACGAAAAGACGGCCAAATACATCAACTCGCCCGAATCGGAAATTTACCACAAGAGCAACGAACTCTACGGCATCTATTTTGCCAAACAGGCCATAGCCAAGCATGACCGTTGCTACCTGGTGGAGGGTTACACCGATGTCTTATCCATGCACCAGGCCGGCATCGAGAACGTGGTCGCTTCAAGCGGTACAGCCCTGACCCACGGGCAAATCCGCATGATCCACCGTTTCACCGACAATGTAACCGTACTTTACGATGGCGATGCAGCCGGCATCAAAGCTTCGTTGAAAGGAATCAACCTGTTATTGGAGGAAGGGCTCAATATCCGCGTGCTCTTGCTGCCCGACGGGGAAGATCCGGATTCATTTGCCAAGAAGCACAGTGCCACGGAATTCAACGACTACCTGAAGGCCAACGAAACCGATTTCATCCGCTTCAAAACCGAGATTCTGCTGAAAGATGCAGGGGACGACCCGGTGACACGGGCACACCTGATTCAAGACATTGTGGAAAGCATAGCCCTGATAGCCGACGAAATCACCCGGACAGTCTACATCACGGAATGCAGCCGGCAACTCGGCATCCGCGAACAACTCCTGCAAAAAGAAGTTGACAAGAAACGGATTCAAGCTGTCCAAGAACAGTCACGAAGGGGAACCGGAATCAGCAGAGGCAACCGATATCAAGGTGAGGCTACCGCTTCTTCCTTGCCCCCGGTCGGCACACGGCCTTATGATTCACTCCCCGGTGAACCTCCGGCCGGATTCATACCCGAACCACCCTCGGCAACTCCCGATTTTCAACTTCCTATCGGGCCGGAACAAACACGCGAGGATCAATCATCATCCTCAAGCCGGGCCCGTATCCTGGACGCGCTGGAAGCCAACCTGCTCCGGTATCTGGTACGCTACGGCGAGCGGACCATCTTCCACAAAGAAACACGGGAAACCGGACAGCCCGACATGACGGTGGCCGATTTTATCTGTCAGGAACTCAAGGCCGATGAAATCGAATTGGAGAACCCACTCTACCGAGGTATGCTGAAAGACCTTGAGACACACCTGTCGGAACAGGGATTCAAACCTGAACGGCACTTCCTGAACCATCCGGACCCACAGGTCAGTTTGGCTGCCGCCTCCATGATTATCGACCCGTACGAATTGAGCAGAATCCACTCCCGACACCAACATGTTTCTGACGATGCGGAACGCCTTGATGAAATCATCCCCAGGGTGTTGCTGGAATTGAAAAACGGTATCCTGCTGGCCATCATTGCAGAAACGGAGCAACAGCTAAAGGAGGCTGCCGCATCCCGTGACGATGCCGGGATCAACGCCCTGTCCGCCAGACTGATGGAATTGCAGGATGTTAGGAAAGACCTGGCCAAAAACCTGGGCGACCGCATTATTGTTCGTCATTAAAACCAAAAAAAACCTTATGTACGCACTGGAAGCTGAAAAACTGGTAAAACGCTATGGGACCTATTTGGCCCTTGACAATGTCGACCTCAGCGTGCCCGAACACCGCATCCACGGTTTGCTCGGACCTAACGGAGCCGGCAAGACCACCCTCATCCGCATCATCAACCGCATCACGGCCCCTGACAGCGGGCAGGTACGATGGATGGGACGTTCATTCGAACCGGGCGATATTGCCCAGATTGGCTATTTGCCCGAAGAACGGGGACTGTATAAAAAAATGAAGGTAGGCGAACAAGCCCTGTACCTGGCACGCTTGAAAGGCCTCTCCAAACAAGATGCCACTGTCCGGCTCAATTATTGGTTTGAAAAATTCGACATAGACAGCTGGAAAAACAAAAAGTTGGAAGAATTGTCCAAGGGCATGCAGCAGAAGGTGCAATTCATCATCACCATCCTGCATGAACCCAAGCTGTTGATTTTTGACGAACCATTCAGCGGATTCGACCCGGTGAACACCCAGTTGCTCAAAGACGAAATACTCAACCTGAAGGAAAAAGGGGCTACGGTGCTGTTTTCCACACACAACATGTCGTCGGTGGAAGAAATCTGCGACGAAATCACCCTGATCAACCAATCGAAAGTGGTACTCAGCGGCAACGTGAACCAAATCCGCAGCGAGCATTCCAAAGGCATCTATTCGCTCTGTGCCAGCGATACGTCAACCGATGACACATCGAACACCTCGTTCGATATCCTGTCGCAAGAACGGCATAACGACCGCCTTTACCTGAAGGTGCAAAAAAAGGAAGGCACAACCACCGGTTTGTTGCTGCGCGACTTATCCGCACGCTACGACATCCGCTCGTTTGAAGAAGAGATACCTACCATGAACGACATATTCATCAAAACCGTACAGACATGAGCAAGATCAATCAAATCATCGAACGCGAGTACATGAGCCGTGTTCGGAAAAAATCGTTTCTGGTATTGACCTTCCTGGTTCCCGTCCTGCTCATCGCACTGGTGTTCGTTCCTTTCCTCCTGTCAATGATGAACGGATCTGACGTGAAGCAAGTGGCGGTGGCCGATTACTCGGGTTTGTATGGTTCCAGATTGGAGGGCAACGAACAATACCAGTTCACGCTGGGCAAGGACAATCTGGCGAACTTCCGCAAGGACGCCATGAACAATGACGACATCCATGCCCTGTTGGTCATTGAAGGTAATTTATCCGGCGATTCGGGCAAGGTTACCCTGTATGCCCGCAAGCAAGTGGAGCTTGATTTGAAGACCTTCATTACCGGCCAATTGGAAACCTTGGCCAAAAAGGATAAGATTGCTTCTTTCAATATTCCTGAATTGGAATCCATCATTCAGAAGACCGATGTGCGCCTGGCTGTGAACACCTTTACCTGGGAGGAAGACGGCAGCGAAAAGAAAAGTTCGTCGGAGCTGGCCATGATCATAGGCATGATCTGTACGTTTGCCATTTACATCTTCATCTTTGCCTACGGCGCCCTGGTCATGAACGGCGTCATCGAGGAAAAGGCCAACCGCATCGTGGAAATCATCGTCTCTTCGGTGAGACCGTTTGAACTCATGATGGGCAAAATCATCGGTATCGCCATGGTCGGATTGACGCAGGTTTTGTTGTGGGTATTGTTGATAGCTGGCATTGCGGGTATTGCCTCCACCTACGTGGGCAAATCAATGGATACCGAAAAGATGCAAGCCATCAGTCAAGGAATGACAGCCAACCCCTCGTTGAATTTACCGGGTCAAACCATGAGCCCGGATGACATGTCCGGCCTATCGGAAGGAATCACCTCCAACCCCCAAATCATGGACATCATCGAAGTGGCCGGCAACCTGAACCTGGGCGAATTGGCCATTTGGTTCATCCTCTTTTTCCTGGGTGGATACTTGCTGTACGCCTCACTGTTTGCCGCTGTTGGAAGTGCCATTGACAATCAGGAAGATGCCCAACAGTTTACCCTGCCGCTCACGATTCCCGTTTTGTTTGCCCTGTACGCCGGAATGGCCAGTGCCAACAATCCTGACGGCCCGTTGGCTTTCTGGTGTTCCATCATCCCCTTCACATCGCCCATTGTCATGATGGTGCGCATCCCCTTCGGTGTGCCGTTTTGGCAGTTACTCCTGTCGTTTGGGCTGTTGGTGATCACCTTCCTGCTAACCACCCTGATGGCTTCCAAAATTTACCGGACCGGCATCCTCATGTACGGAAAAAAGGTAACTTACAAGGAACTCTGGAAATGGCTAACCTACAAAAGCTAATCCGTTATAAGTAAAAAATACCTATCTTTGTCATTAAACGTTTACGTATCTGCTAGCATGATAAAAACAAACAGTTTGGTCAAACACATCAAGGAAGGTATTCAGGAAAAAAAAGGAAAAAACATCGTTATCGTTGATATGACAGCGTTGGATGCTGTTTGTTCCTACTTTGTCATTTGCGAGGGTACGTCAAACACCCACATTGCAGCCATTACGGATTCGGTAAACGAGTACGTCAGGAAGACGACCGGAGAGAAACCGTTCGCCATGGACGGCATGGACAATGCCACGTGGGTGGTACTGGATTACGGTGATGTGTTGGTGCATGTGTTCGAGCGCGAAAGCAGGGCATTTTACAACCTGGAGCATTTGTGGTCGGATGCCAAATTGACAGTAGTACCCGATGTGGTATGATTTCTGAAGTATAGTTCACATACTTTATTTTATGGAAAAGAACCCCCCCGTTAAAAATAACAAGTCACCGCAGTTTAACATCTACTGGATATACGGACTGATTTTGTTGGGTATCATCGGTTTCTCCCTGATGGGCAACAAGGAAACCACCAAAAAGGGCACCATCACCGAATTGGAAGGCTACATCAGTAAAGGTTATGTCAAAAGCATGGTTGTGCAGAAGCGCAAGGATGTGGTGGAAGTCACCATCAATGATTCAGCCAAAGTGGCCGTTTTCGGTGAAGAAGGAACAAAGAAACCCTATACCCTGGTGGTCACCATCCCTTCGGCCGACCGTTTCGATGTGTTCCAAAAGGAAATGCAGAAAAACTACAATTATCAGGGTGGGGTTGAATATGTTGAAAACAAAGACTACCTGGTATCATTCCTGTTGAATTCACTTCCCTTCCTGTTACTCATCGGCGTTTGGATCTATTTTATGCGCCGGATGTCAGGTGGCGGAGGCGGTAGCGGTGGCGGCGGCGTATTCAGCGTGGGCAAGTCAAAGGCGCAGTTGTTTGACAAAGGCTCCAACAACCGGGTCACCTTCAAAGATGTAGCCGGTTTGAGTGAAGCCAAACAAGAGGTTGAGGAAATTGTTTCCTTCCTGAAAAACCCGTCCAAATACACCGAATTGGGTGGCAAGATTCCTAAAGGTGCTTTGCTCGTAGGCCCTCCGGGGACAGGTAAAACACTATTGGCCAAGGCTGTAGCAGGCGAAGCAGATGTACCCTTCTTCTCCCTGTCCGGTTCTGATTTTGTGGAAATGTTTGTGGGTGTTGGTGCTTCCCGCGTGCGTGACTTGTTCCGCCAAGCCAAGGAAAAAGCACCCTGTATCGTATTCATCGATGAAATTGACGCCGTAGGTCGCGCTCGTGGCAAGAACCCAAACATGGGTGCCAACGATGAAAGGGAAAATACCCTTAATCAGTTGTTGACCGAGATGGATGGTTTCGGCTCGAACAGTGGAGTCATCATCCTGGCAGCCACCAACCGTGCAGACATTCTGGACAAGGCACTGTTACGTGCCGGGCGTTTCGACCGCCAGATCAACGTGGATTTGCCTGACATCAACGAACGCCACGAAATATTCAATGTCCACCTGCGTCCCATCAAAATTGACGAATCAGTGGATCCCGCCTTTCTGGCCAGACAAACACCTGGTTTCTCGGGTGCCGACATTGCGAATGTGTGCAACGAAGCAGCTTTGATTGCTGCACGTTCCGGCAAGGCAGCCGTTCAGAAACAAGATTTCCTGGATGCCGTAGACCGCATCATCGGCGGATTGGAAAAGAAAAACAAAATCACCACCTCGTCTGAACGCAAAGCCATTGCTATCCATGAAGGTGGTCATGCCACCATCAGTTGGCTGTTGCAATACGCCAGTCCCCTGGTGAAGGTAACCATCGTTCCCCGGGGAAAAGCGCTGGGAGCGGCCTGGTACTTGCCAGAGGAACGTCAGTTGACCACCAAGGAACAGATGTTGGACGAAATGTGCTCCACCTTGGGTGGCCGTGCTGCCGAAGAACTCTTTTTAGGCCATGTCTCAACCGGAGCCCTGAACGACCTGGAACGGGTGACCAAACAAGCCTGGGCCATCATTGTCTATTACGGTATGAGCGACAGCCTGAACAACATCAGCTACTTTGACTCTTCCGGAACCAACGAATTTTCTTTCACAAAACCGTACAGCGAACGTACGGCTGAAAAAATTGACGAAGAGGTCAAGACCTTGGTCAATGAACAATACGAACGGGCCAAACGCATATTGAGTGAACATGCCGCCTCGCACAACGAGTTGGCCGATTTGCTGGTGGAACGGGAAGTAATCTTCGCCGAGGATTTGGAACGGATATTCGGCAAACGCCCCTGGACCTCAAGAACCCAGGAAATCCTGGATGAACAGAAGCGGTTGGAAGAAGCCAAAGAGCTGGCCGCCATGAACGCAGCCCTTCAAGAAGGAACCGATGCTGTCACTTCTACGGAAGTAAACGGGAAAGCGTTGGCAGGGAACTCGGAAACTCCGGTAGATGAAAAGGCTTCCACACCGAATGATGGTCCTGTTCAGACTTCCGGGAATGAGCATGAACCGATACAACAGGAAGATACGACTGAACAACACAAAGACTCAACTATCCAGTAACGCTGATGACTAATTTAATAACCCGATCGCTGTCAGGATTCGTCTATGTGGGTGCCATAACGGCATCCATCTTATTGGGTCCAGTGACGTATTCGGTTTTTTTCGGCCTGCTTACCGGATTGGCTTTGTGGGAATTTTACAACCTGATTGACGAACAGCTCAACACCACCATGAAAAAAGGCATATCCATTTTTGGAGGTGTCTATTTATTTGTTTCCGGATTCCTGAGCTTTGCCGGCATCCTGCCTTTCCGTTATGTATCGCTTTGGTTTTTGGTCATGCTTTTCCTACTCATCCGTGAACTGTACAACAAAAAAACCAATCCGTTTCAGGAAACGGCCATGGTTTTTTTCGGACAGATATACATTGCTTTACCATTGATGGTCATGGGACGCCTGGCTTATCCTTTGGATAATTCCGGCACGTATGCTCCCTTTTTGCTGATGGCTTTCTTCGGCTTGATTTGGGTGTACGATACCGGAGCTTACTTAGTTGGGATAACGTTTGGCAAACACCGTTTGTTTGAACGTATTTCTCCCAAGAAATCCTGGGAGGGGCTTATTGGAGGATTTATTCTTGCAATAGCTGCGTCTATAGGACTGTCGTACCTGCTTCCCGGTCACATGAACACCTTGCAATGGGTGGGTTTTGCCTTGGTCACCGTCACTTTCGGAACCTGGGGCGATTTGGTGGAATCAATGATCAAACGATCTCTGAACGTAAAAGATTCCAGCAACATGATACCCGGACATGGCGGATTGCTCGATCGCATTGACAGCTGCCTGATGGCCATTCCTGCTGCCGTTATGTATTATTTATTTGTGCTTTAACCGACGTTAACTAAACCATTGCCCCGTCATAGAGTCGAACTATTGAACACCCTAATCCATGGACAAACAAGAGGAATCAAATTTGCTCGAGAGGCTTCAAGACGAGAGGCAAAGCAGAAGGGCGTTCGATGAATTGGTCGCGGCATTCGCGGAAAGTCTGTACTGGCAGATCCGAAAGATGGTGCTCGATCATGATGATGCCAACGATGTGTTGCAAAACACCTTGATCAAGGCATGGACCAATATCTCCCAATTTAGGGGAGAATCCAGATTGTCCACGTGGTTGTTTCGAATTGCTATCAATGAAACATACACGTTTCTGAACCGCGAACGTCAGCGAAACCTGACATCGGTAACTGATTTGGAGGACATGATGGTGCAGAACCTGCAAAGTGACCCGTATTTCTCTGGAGACGAGGCCGCATTGAAACTTCAGAAAGCCATTCTCAATCTGCCTGAAAAGCAGCGGTTGGTGTTCAACATGAAGTATTACGATGATTTGAAATACGAAGATATGTCTGAAATGCTTGGCACGTCGGTAGGTGCTCTCAAGGCCTCCTACCATCATGCGGTTAAAAAAATTGAAGCATTTTTGGAAATGGACTCCCAGGGTGATTAAACCTTGGCTTGTTAAAAATGTCAAAAATATGTTAGAGGTCTGCCGATACCTATCTACCGGTGTAAGGCTCCGACAACAAAAAAAAGACCGATGAAAGAAAATTTTTCACTAAAAGAACCTGGAGACAAATCCGTATTCAGTGTGCCTGAAGGCTATTTTGCCGGATTATCAGGACGCATGAACAAACTGATTGACCGTTCTCAGCAACAGGAAGAACTGGTAATTGAAACACCTGTCAGGAAAAACAACCTGATGTGGATGGATCGTTACCGTCCCATTCTTTACCTGGCAGCCATGTTTGTGCTGTTGCTGTTCAGTGTTTCCACCTTGATGAACATCACGTCCAAGCATTCGGGCGGTGATAACCTTACAAAAGAATCTACAACAAAAAAACAACAGGAAAGAAGCCAGTCATCCGTGCCTACAGCTGAAGACTACCTGATCAGCCAGATTGGGACGGACGGTATTGCCGAATATTACATCAATCCTGAATTGTTAGAAAACTGATTGCAATGATGCAGACCATTGACCATATAAGACGGTTTTCTTTCCTGATGGTACTGACGCTGTTGGTATCCAACCTCTTTGCACAAGGAGGGGAAGAAGATCGGCAACGTAGGTTTGAGGAAATGAAATCCAAAAGGGCGGCATTTTTCACTGAACGAATCGGGCTGACTCCTCGTGAAGCAGAACGTTTCTGGCCAACCTACAACAGCCTTCAAAGCGAGAAGGAAAAGCTGAATGCACGAAGAGGGAAATTATATCAAACCACCAAATTGAACAATAATGGAGAGAAGGTGCCCGATTTTGAAAAGATTTCCGATGAAATGATCAACATCAGGGTTAAAGAAGCGACACTGGAAAAGTTGTACCACGACAAATTCAAAAAGATTCTTTCTCCCGAGAAGATGATGAAATATTACAGGACAGAAGAAGATTGGGGTAGAGAGTTGTTGAAACAATATCAACAGCGTAGCAGAGGATGGTTTTAGAGGTCAGGCCGAAAGAAAGGAATCACAATCCCTTTCGCTTGGCCTCTTCCCACAATACGTCCATTTCTTCCAACGTCATTGAACGAAGTGTTTTTCCTTGTCCTATTGTTTTTTCCTCCAGGTAATTGAAGCGTTGCCTGAATTTTTTATTGGTCAGTTCCAGCGCATTGTCGGGATTGATACCATACAAACGGGCTGCGTTGACCAGGCTGAAGAACACATCGCCAAATTCAGCTTCCATGGAGGCAGCATCCAAGGTCTCAACTTCCGACTGTAATTCGCTGATTTCTTCTTTCACCTTATCCCACACCTGTTCTTTTTGGTTCCAATCGAAACCCACTCCCCTGGCCTTATCCTGCATTCGGAAAGCTTTGATCATGGATGGTAACCCATCGGGAACACCGGCAAGGACAGACTTGTTACCGTCTTTTTCTTTCAGTTTCAGACTTTCCCAATTCCGCTCAACGTGACGGGCGTCTGTAACCGTTGTGTCGCCAAAGATGTGCGGGTGCCGGTAAATCAACTTTTCAGCCAACTGTTCGCAGACATCCTGGATATCGAAGGTCTCTTGTTCTTCTCCAATTTTTGCGTAGAAAACAAGGTGTAGCAACAAGTCACCCAACTCTTTGCTGATTTCGTTGGCGTCCTGTTTGAGGATAGCCTCGCTCAACTCATACGTTTCCTCAATGGTCAGAGGCCTGAGTGTTTCGTTGGTCTGTTCCTTGTCCCAAGGGCATTTGGCCCTCAGTTCATCCATGATGTCGAGCAAACGACCGAATGCGGCAATTTTTGTCTCTTTTGTATGCATCGTTTCTGTTACCAGGTTAGTCTTCCCTCCCAACGCAAGCCCACTAAGAATGCGATGTTGTTTCCATATTGTTCTCCTACATCTCCTGAGAAATTCATTGTCAAGCAGGTTTGTTTCAGATAGGGAAAGGGCATTTCCGTATCAATCGACCAGGAAAACTGTTCCTTACAGACAGTAGGTACACTTACCCAATGTGGTGTACCATAATTCTGCGAATAGGCAAAAATAGCCGTGTAATCGAGCAAGCCCAGGCTTCCGTTTCCGGCAACATGATACACCCTGACTTTGTTGTTGATGAAGCTTACTTGACCATTCTCATAGTTTGGGTTGTACTTGGGTGAAGTCAACCAGGGATTACCCAGCGTCATCCCGTAGAACGACCATCCATTCGGGTAAACACCATTGTTGTAATAGCTATCCACACCACCGTAGATCAACCCGTCCAGGTCGTGCCAGGGACCACTCATGTCGGTGGTTGACAGGAATTCAAACACCAGTCGGTTCAAAGGCTTGTTGTTGCGGAATTGAAAGGAAAGCCCCCACAAGCCATCTTCCTGGTTGTAGGATTTGTACATCGGGTGAATCGGCCTGTCTTCGTAGATATTTTGCCAATACACCTCAACATTGGCATGTTTGAATGCGAACTCCAATCCAATATTCTTGGAAATGATGTGGTTACCCAATGTGTTATACCGTTCAGTCGCCGGCGCTGATTCGTCCCCGCTTTTTCCCATCAACACCCTTAAAAAATTGTCAAACGTTGCCGGGGAAGTTCCATACTGGGGCGAAGTACCGGCCCATTGAGCCACGTGGTGAAGGGAGTAATTAAGGTGGACAGGCAAGGTTCCTCCCAACCGTATTCCGGCATATTTGTAATGCAGCAACGTATTGGAAGTCACTGTGCTATCAATGAACCAACCATGAATAAGCCCGCCCTTTACTTCCACAAACCGATGCGTGAACGGTACGGGAATATACCCATACGATTCCAGCGACAGACGGGGCATGGGTCGTGCATTTCTTGACCACAGCATGCCACCGCTGGATAAAAGAGAGTCCTGATTGCCGTAAACAGCTTGTTTACTGCCCGCAGTCAACATAAAAGGACCTAGTTTCGCGTCCACATACAGTTCACCGGGAAACAGGCGTGCTTCTTCCCCTGAAAGATTGGCATCCAACTCCGCTCCGAATCCATAATCAAAAACCGAGCCCGCTTTCAGGCGTTTGTGTAGTGTTCCCCAAGCCGTCGAACTGTTGGGCGTGAACGAATGCCTGTCCCATTGGTTTGCAGTAGACAAGAAAGGCGCTTGATTCCCAAATCCGGGATTCAACCGTACATTCAAGTCGTATTCCACCAATGAACTGTCAGATTGGGCAAACAGGTTTCCTGCTCCGGGTATGATTGCACCCAACATGGCTAGCAAGAAGATGGTCAAATGTATGTATGTAGTCCTTCTCATGGTTCATCACGGTATAAAACTCCACACATCGCGTAAACGTTCGGTATTTGTTTCTCCAAGCAAGACATATCCTACACTGTCTATCACAAAAGTTACTGCATTCTGACGGGCACCTCCTGCAAAATCACCCCGTGACGTCCATGTATCGGACGAAGGATGGTATTCCACCACATCCGATAACAACCGACCATTGTTTTCCTCACCATTCCAGAACCTGCCCAGCATGACAAAGCCTTTACCGGCCACACTGATTCCGTTTGACAGGATGCGTCCTTTCGGAAGGTTGGCTATCCGTTTCCAGGTATTGTTGGTGGTGTTGTACCGGTAAAACAGCGGTACGTTGTATCCTCTGAATCCGGAACCCACGTAAAAATAATCTCCAATGGCAAAACTTGCTTTTCCTATATAGCAACTGGGGGCTGTGGCCAATTCAGTCCATCGGTCTGTGGATGGATCATAGCAGTACGTTTCATTGCAATATACGAGACCGTCAAATCCCATGGTCGTATACACACGGTCGTTGATAACAACTGCGGACAAATCATTCGAGGCTGAATCGGGCAGACTGGCTTTTTGTGTCCATTGATCGATTGAGGGGTCATACTCCCACCAATCTTTGAAAACGTTGGTCGATGCATAGGCGCCTTTAGCACCCAGACCGACATAAGCCTTGCCGTTGATGACACCGGCTACGGCTCTGACTCGGGCTCTCCCGGGAAAATCAGATTTCCGGGTCCAGGAATCATTGCTTGCATCGTATTCCCATACATCGTTCAGCAAACCAGTGTTATATGAATCTGATCGTCCGAAACAAACGTAAGCTTTCTGGCCCATGGAAAAAGCCGTAGCAGAGGCCCTGGGTGTTCCTGGGAAATCAGACATGCGGGTCCATTGGATGGGGTATTCAATCTCATCGTCACACGCTACCAGACCCAGGGCAAACAGCAACAGCATGCTTTGTCCGACTCGGAAAAGCGTCAACAGTGGTTTGTTAAGCTTTTTTGAGTGCTGCGACGTTTTCTTTGAGGGAACAGATTTTTGTTTCTGCATCGGCTTTCTTTTTGCGCTCAGCCTCCACCACTTCGGGTTTGGCATTGGATACGAATCGTTCGTTGTTCAGCTTATTCATGACTGAAACCAAAAAACCTTCCAGATAGGTGATTTCAGCTTCCATCTTACTGATTTCCTCGTTGATATCAATGTATTCAGCCAAGGGAACAGCGTATTCGGTGGTGCCCACCATGAATGAAATGGCACCCGGAGTTTTATTGCCCGACGTGTCGAGTTGGTTCAAATGGGCCATTTTCAACAGGGCTGCATCATTGCCTGCATCGTGGTTCCCCAGCAATTGGAGTGTCAAAGCCTCTTTGTTGGGCAGGTTCTTTTCCAACCGGATGGTACGGATGGCAGCAATAATGCCTTTCGTGGTTTCAAATCGTTCGATGACGTGTTCATCGTAAGCAGCCACATCGAGTTGACGGGACACCATCAGGCTTTCACCCGCTGCCCTGTCCTGTATGGATTGCCACAATTCTTCCGTGATGAAGGGCATGAAGGGATGCAACAGCGCCAACAACTGTTCGAAGTAACCCAGCGTTTGTTTTAGCGTAAGGGGGTCGATGGCTTGCTGGTAAGCGGGTTTCACCAGTTCCAGGTACCAGGAGGAAAACTCATCCCAGAACAGCTTGTAAACGGTCATCAAGGCTTCGGAAATGCGGAACTTGTCGAACAGTTCGTCCATTTCGTTGACAGCGCGCTGTAGGGCGGCTCCAAACCATTGCCCGGCGATGCGGGCGGAATCAGGTTGTTGCAGGGTTTCGTCGACCTTCCAACCTTTTACCAGACGGAAAGCGTTCCAAATCTTGTTGTTGAAATTACGTCCTTGTTCACACAGCGACTCGTCAAACAAGACGTCGTTACCTGCGGGTGCGGCCAGCATCATGCCCATGCGGACACCGTCGGCTCCGAATTGTTTGATCAGTTCGATGGGTTCGGGGGAATTGCCCAGCGATTTAGACATCTTACGGCCTTGTTTGTCACGCACGATACCGGTGAGATAAACGTTGCGGAAACACAGGTCTTTTTGGTATTCATACCCGGAGATAATCATGCGGGCCACCCAGAAAAACAGGATGTCGGGAGCGGTTACCAGGTCGTTGGTAGGGTAATAATAGCGGATGTCTTCGTTGTTGGGGCGGTTGATGCCGTCGAACACGGAAACGGGCCACAACCAGGAAGAAAACCAGGTATCGAGGCAGTCTTCATCCTGACGCAAATCGTCTATGGTCAATGGAGTGATACCGCTGCAGCAGGGGCATTTGCCTTCGAAGAGTTTGGCGTTTGCCAACTGGACGGCTTGTTCGGCTGTCTCGGCCACCACAAAACCACCTTGCGGTAGGTACCACGCAGGAATGCGGTGACCCCACCACAACTGGCGGGAAATGCACCAATCCTTCACGTTTTCCATCCAGTGACGGTAAGTATTCTTGAATTTAGGGGGTACCAGTTTGATGTCATCGTTCATCACGGCATCCAAGGCCGGTTTGGACAGTTCGGTCATCTTCAGGAACCATTGCATGGAAAGCTTGGGTTCGATGGGCACATGCGTGCGTTCGGAATAACCCACCTTGTTGACGTAGGCTTCCACTTTTTCCATCAATCCGGCGGCCACCAGGTCTTTCTCAATCTGTTCACGAACATCGAAACGGTCCTTGCCGGCGTATTGTTGGCCGTATTCGTTCAGGGTGCCGTCGTTGTTGAAAATATCGATGGTCTCCAGGTTGTATTTCTCACCCAGCATGTAGTCGTTGACATCGTGGGCCGGAGTCACCTTGAGGCAACCTGTACCAAACTCGATGTCCACATAGTCGTCTTCAATCACAGGAATGGAACGGTTGATGAGGGGAACCAATACCCGTTTTCCTTTAAGCCAGGCATTCTTGGGGTCGTTGGGGTTGATGCACATGGCCGTATCACCCAGGATGGTTTCCGGACGGGTGGTGGCCACAACGGCGTAGGTTTCCTCCCCTTCCACCTTGTAACGGAGGTAGTAAAGCTTGGAATTTACTTCCTGATACACTACTTCTTCGTCGGATAGGGCGGTTTGGGCTTTCGGATCCCAGTTTACCATACGTACACCTCTGTATATCAAGCCTTTTTGATACAGGTCGACAAAGACGCGCAACACGCTTTCGGAACGTTGTTCATCCATGGTAAAGCAGGTACGGTCCCAATCGCAGGAAGCACCAAGTTTCTTGAGTTGCTCCAGGATGATGCCGCCGTGTTTTTCGGTCCAGTCCCAGGCATGTTTTAGGAATTCATCACGGCCGATGTCTGTTTTTTTAATGCCTTGTTCAGCCAATTTCCCCACCACCTTGGCTTCGGTGGCAATGGAGGCGTGGTCGGTTCCGGGCACCCAGCAAGCATTTTTCCCTTTCATCCTGGCCCTACGAACCAAAATATCCTGTATGGTGTTATTCAGCATATGTCCCATGTGCAACACACCGGTTACATTGGGGGGAGGAATGACGATGGTATAGGGTTCGCGTTCATCGGGAACAGAGCGGAACAGCTTGTGCTGCATCCAATACTGGTACCATTTATCTTCTACTTCGGCGGGGTTGTACTTGCTGGCTAATTCCATAGGGATATCTTCAACTTCAGAAATGTTTTAAAGTCGACAAAAGTACAAAAAAACCCTCGTTTTTATGTAAAAAATTGACAATCAACTCTTGTTTGTTAAAATGTGTTATATCTTTGCACAGAATTAATTCTATAACAAATGAAAACACTCAGAACTTTTTCTTTCCTGATGCTTTTCGCGTCAATAACGGCGTTAATGACTTCGTGTGATGAAGAAATGACGGTTGATGTTCCAGGGCCGGATATTGAATTCCACTTTACCTATTCAGACTTACGTTCAGGGGGATTGGGCTATATCAAGATTGCTGAAAGTGATACTCTCTACGGCAAGGATATTCGTGAATTCTTATCAAACAGCGGTCAACAATACGATTCCGTGGTTGCTTCCGCCACCATTAAAAATGCCATTTTGACGTTGAACGATGGGTATGATTTTACCGGTGTAGATTCCATGCAACTGCGTTACCGGATTTCCGGTACGCCTACGGAGATGGTTTTGGCTACTGCCTCCTATTCGGCATCGACTCCTGATACGCTGCGTTTCAGCGACTTAAAAGTGAGCAAGGAGGCGGCTTTTGAGTTTATCAGTCAAGACGTGATTGCCAGTTTGTACGCCAAAGTTAACCCGACCAATGTACCCAATTGCTTTCAAACGGGTGTTGAATACACCTTCAAGGCAAAAACGACACTGGCGGTAAAGATGTCTGCTTTGGCCAACGGCTTCTCACTGTAATCGTTGTAATTTAAAAAAAGGATGCCATCCCTTTGAAAAGGATGGCATCCTTTTTTATGAGATGGAATCCCTTTTTAATTGACCCTCCGGTCTACCCCTTCTATGTAATTGATGAAGGCTTGGTTTACCAGTCGGATACCACCCGGTGTGGGGTAATCGCCGGTGAAGTACCAATCACCTGTATCGTTGGGGCAGGCTTCGCGCAGGGCTTCCGGTGTTTGATAGACCAATTGGACACCTGCTTTGGTACCGACAGGCGTCAGCATGCTTGCCATTTTTGCAGATAGTTCCTCAATGGTAAACGGCGCATAAATTTCCTTCACATAATTGACCGTCTGTCCTTCCCTCGGTTTCAACTGTTGAGCTTTCGCCTTGTTGTACACATCGTTGATGATTTTTTCCTGACGGGTATCCTTCAACAGTTCAATCGCTGCCCTGAACGCAATGAATTCGCTCATGCGGGACATGTCAATGCCGTAGTAATCCGGATACCGAACCTGCGGTGACGAGGAGACAATGACAATCTTCTTGGGGTGCAAGCGGTCGAGAATTTTGATGATGCTTTGTTTGAGCGTGGTGCCGCGCACAATGGAGTCGTCGATGATGACCAGGTTGTCTTCAAACGGAACAATAGAGCCCCAGGTCACATCGTACACGTGGGCGGCCAGATCGTTTCGGCCTCCTTGTTGGGCAATGAATGTCCGAAGCTTGATATCTTTCAGCGCCACCTTCTCGAAGCGGGGTCGTAAGGCCAGCACCTTTTCCAATTCGGCTTCATCCAGCTGTTGACCCATCTTCCGAATGGTGTCTTTCTTCAGGTTGTTGACGTACGTTTCAAGGCCTTGGCTCATGCCGAAGAAAGCCACCTCGGCCGTATTGGGAATAAAGGAAAAGACCGTATGGTCAATGTCGTAATCAACGGCTTTCAGGATGGGTTCCGTCAAGAGGGAACCCAGTTTCTTACGCTCGTTGTAAATAGCCTCATCACTACCACGCGAGAAGTAGATGCGTTCAAACGAACAGGAACGACGCACTTCGGGTTCTCGTACTTTTTCTGTATAGACCCTTCCGTTCTTTTTGATGATAAGGGCTTTACCCGGATCAATTTCGTGAATGTCAGCTCCATCAACCCCTATGACCGTTTGAATGACGGGCCGTTCTGAAGTGACCACAACTATTTCGTCGTCGGCATAATAGAAAGCGGGGCGAATACCCCAGGGATCGCGTAAAACAAAGGCATCACCATGGCCCAGCAAGCCGCAAATGGTGTAGCCACCGTCCCACTCTTCGGATGATTTCCGTAAAACAGCGGGTATGTCGAGTTGTTCTTCAATGATCCGTTCAATGTGTTGGCTGCCAGCCTCTTCCAGCTTATCATATTCGTGTTGTACCTCCCTGTCCAGGTAATGGCCAACGGTTTCCAGCATCAAGAACATGTCACCGGTATCGCGGGGGTGTTGTCCTTTTTCTATCAGACGCTTGGTGATGTCGTCCACATTGGTTAGGTTGAAATTACCGCACAAACATAGGTTTCGGGTCTTCCAGTTGTTGCGCCGTAAAAAAGGATGGACGTATTGCAGTCCTTCTTTGCCCGTTGTGCTGTACCGCAGGTGCCCCATATACAATTCGGCGCTGAAAGGCAGGTTTTCCTTGGCCCAGCCTGGATCGTTCACCAAATCATTGGCGTATTTGGAATAGGATCCATTGATGCCTTCAAAAATAATATCAATAGCGCGCGAACCGCTGGCACGTTCTCTGTTGATGTATTCCTGACCCGGCCGCATGTCCAACTTGACACTGGCCATGCCAGCACCTTCCTGACCACGGTTGTGCTGCTTTTCCATGAGCAGATAGAGCTTTTGCAACCCATACTGCCACGTGCCATACTTGCCCTGGTAATACTCCAACGGCTTCAACAAACGAATCATGGCGATGCCACATTCATGTTTCAATTCTTCACTCATAGATTGAACATAAAAGCATAAAGGAAAAAGCCACGACGGCGGGTCATTCCACCGTGACCGATTTTGCCAGGTTGCGGGGCTGATCCACATTGCATCCCTTGACGATGGCTATGTAATAGGCCATCAACTGCAACGGCAGGGCCGCCAACAGTGGAACGAAGCATTCTTCGGTCTCGGGAATTTCTATATAGTAATCGGCCATTTCACGAATGACGGTGTCACCCTTGGTGATAATGGCCACCACGCGCCCTTTTCTGGCTTTGATCTCTTGGATGTTGCTCACGACTTTGTCATAATGACCTTTGTTGGGAGCAATGACAACAATGGGCATCTCGAAATCAATCAACGCGATGGGTCCGTGCTTCATTTCAGCGGCCGGGTACCCTTCAGCGTGTATGTAAGATATTTCTTTCAACTTCAGGGCACCTTCCAGCGCCACGGGGTAATTGTAGCCACGCCCCAAATACAGGAAATTCTTGGCGTAGGTGAATATGCGGGAGAAGTTTTCAATGCTGGCGCTTACGTTCAGCGTCTCTTCCATCTTATCGGGAATGGAGGCTAATTCAGCCACCTTCCGTTCAAAGTCTTCCTTATCCATGGTACCCTTTTCCATGGCTATGGTCAAAGCAATCAGACTAAGTACGGTAACCTGTGCCGTGAAGGCTTTGGTGGACGCCACGCCGATTTCAGGTCCTGCATGGGTATAGGAACCGGAATGGGTCAAACGGGGAATGGATGATCCTACCACATTGCAAATACCGTACACGAAGGCACCTTGCGAGCGTGCCAGTTCAGCGGCAGCCAGGGTATCGGCCGTTTCACCGGATTGTGAAATGACAATGACCACATCGTCGCTGTGCAGGATTGGATTTCTGTAGCGGAATTCCGAGGCATATTCCACCTCAACCGGAATGCGGGCAAACTCTTCAATGAGGTATTCACCAATCAGACCGGCATGCCAGGAAGTGCCACAGGCTGCAATGATGACGCGCTTGGCGTTGATGAACTTTTCTTTGTTGTCAATGATACCCGACATGGCCACTGAGGTGTGCTCCACATTGATGCGGCCTCTCATGCATTCCCGGATGGTGTTGGGTTGTTCAAAGATTTCCTTGAGCATGAAATGAGGATACCCTCCTTTTTCCAACTGGGTCAGACTCATCTCCAATTTCTTGATCTCGTGGCTTTTCTCCACGTTGTTCAGGTTGAAAATGCGGGGTTCCTTGCCACGTTGCAGGCGTACAACTTCATCGTCTTCAATGTAGATGACCCGGTTGGTGTATTCGATGATGGGTGAAGCATCCGAACCCAGGAAAAATTCATCGTCACCAATGCCCACCACCAAGGGGCTGGACTTGCGGGCGGCAACAATCGTATCCGGATTGTTCTTTTCAATCACGGCTATGGCATACGCACCTACCACCTGCGTCAATGCCAATTGGACAGCGTGGAATAAGTCCACATTGTTGGTTTGACGCACGTATTCAATCAACTGCACCAACACCTCCGTATCCGTGTTGCTTTTAAACGTAAATCCCCTAGCTTTAAGATCTTCCTTCAACACGGTATAATTCTCGATGATACCGTTGTGGATCATGGCTAATGTTTCAGACTGCGAGTAGTGTGGATGGGCATTCACGTCATTGGGTTCACCGTGGGTGGCCCAACGCGTGTGGGCAATACCTATGGTTCCGGTGGTATTTTTAGTCTCTGCAAAGTGTTCCAAATCAGCCACCTTACCCCTGGTCTTATAGACCACCAACTCATCCGCATCGGTGATGAGAGCCACGCCGGCACTGTCATATCCCCTGTATTCCAAACGTTGCAAACCCTTGATTAAAATGGGGTACGCTTGTTTGTCACCAATATAGCCAACTATTCCACACATATCATTGAGTCTTTCACCGAAAACCGACGTTTCTGTTGGTTGTAGGTCGTTATTTGTATTCGCTCCAACTTTTGATCTGAATGTCATCTATGCTGACCTTGCAGAAGGCATAAATGAAAGCAGCTGCCAGGCGGGCATTTGTCAACAAGGGTATGTTGAAGTCGATGGCACCGCGTCGAATCATATACCCGTTGGTCAACTCACGTTTGGTCAAATTCTTCGGGATGTTGATGACCAAATCAAATTCCTTGTTCCGAATCATGTCGGTAGCTTTGAGGGCTCCTTCTTCATCCGGCCATGAAACTTGTTTGACGTTAACCCCGTTTTCCTTCAGGAACGTATAGGTTCCTCCTGTTGCAAACAGGTTATAGCCTTTTTTATCCAACAACCGGCTAGGTTCCAACAAGGCTACCTTCGACTTGGCAGGACCGGATGAAATCAGAATGTTCTTTTCGGGAATCCGGTAACCGACCGAAAGCATGGAGGTCAGCAGCGCATCGTCGAAATTGGTGCCGATACAGCCCACTTCGCCGGTTGAAGCCATGTCCACACCCAACACCGGGTCTGCTTTTTGCAAACGGGTGAAGGAGAACTGGGAAGCCTTGATGCCCACATAGTCGAGTTCAAACTCGGACTTCTCGGGTTTGGGCACATCCAGTCCCAACATAACCTGCGTGGCCATATCGATGAAATTCAACTTAAGCACTTTCGACACAAACGGGAAGCTGCGTGAGGCCCTCAGGTTGCACTCGATGACCTTGATTTCATTGTTCTTGGCCAAAAACTGGATATTGAACGGACCGGTGATGTTCAGGGCGGAAGCTATGTCGCGGGCCACCCGTTTGATGCGGCGCACGGTCTCGATGTAGATTTTTTGCGGGGGGAACTGCATGGTGGCATCACCGGAGTGGACACCCGCAAATTCCACGTGTTCGGAAATGGCGTAGACGATGATCTCGCCGTTCTTGGCCACAGCATCAATCTCGATTTCCTTGGCGTGTTCGATAAACTCGCTCACCACCACGGGGTGTTTGGAAGAAACTTCGGTGGCCACCTTCAGAAACATATCCAGCTCTTCCGCGTTTGAACAGACGTTCATGGCTGCACCGGACAAAACGTAGGAAGGTCTGACCAGAACAGGGAATCCAACACCCTTCACAAATTCGTTCACGTCGTCCAGCGACTTGAGTTCCTTCCAGGCAGGTTGGTCGATGCCCAGGCGGTCTAGCATGGAGGAAAATTTGTGCCTGTCTTCGGCATTGTCGATGGACTTGGCTGAAGTGCCCATCAAATGGACACCGGCTGCATCAAGCCGCACGGCCAGGTTGTTGGGAATCTGACCACCCACCGACACGATAACCCCCATGGGGTTTTCCAGTTCGATGATGTCCATGACGCGTTCATAGCTCAATTCGTCGAAATAGAGCCGGTCGCACATGTCGTAATCGGTAGAAACGGTTTCAGGGTTGTAATTAATCATCACCGAGCGGAGACCCTGATTCCGTACGGTATTGAGGGCATTGACACTACACCAGTCGAACTCGACGCTGGATCCGATGCGGTAGGCACCTGATCCCAGAACGATGACCGATTTGTGGTCACCCAGGTAATGTACATCGTTGGTTGTACCGTTGTAGGTCAGGTACAGGTAGTTGGTCTGAGCCGGAAACTCGCCGGCCAGGGTGTCGATTTGCTTGACTACGGGCACCACACCCACCGACTTACGATAGGTCCTAAAGGCTTCAGCAGTAGCATCCACATCCATTTTTTCAACCATGATGCGAGCCATCTGGTAGTCGGAGAATCCGGCTTGTTTCAAGTCCCAAAGCAATTCAACGGGAATAGCTTGTACCTTTTTGTGTTGTTTCAACGCAGTGGCCAGGTCCATGATGTGCTGGAGCTTCTGCAGGAACCACTTGTCGATTTTGGTCAGTTCGTGGATCCGGTCGATGGAATAACCCAACGCAAAGGCTTGTGACAGGAAAAAGACGCGGCGGTCGGTCGGTTCGGCCAAATCCTTGTCCAGGTCGGTGGTGGCCAGTTCCTTGTTGCCGATAAAACCGTGCATACCTTGTTGAATCATGCGGAGTCCTTTTTGGAAGGCTTCCTCAAAGGTGCGGCCTATGGCCATGACTTCACCCACGCTCTTCATGGAAGAACCGATTTCGCGGGACACACCGTGGAATTTAGCTAAGTCCCAGCGAGGAATCTTGACCACAATGTAGTCGAGAGCCGGTTCAAAGAAAGCGGTGGTGGTGCGGGTTACCGAATTCTTCAACTCATGCAACCCGAAGCCCAGGGCCAACTTGGCAGCCACAAAAGCCAGGGGATAACCGGTAGCTTTGGAAGCCAGGGCGGACGAACGGCTCAGGCGGGCGTTCACCTCGATGACGCGGTAATCTTCGGATTCCGGGTCGAAGGCATATTGTACGTTGCACTCGCCCACGATGCCGATGTGGCGCACAATGCGTACGGCAATCTCGCGGAGCTTGTGGTATTCGCTGTTGGTCAAGGTCTGCGAGGGAGCGACGACGATGGACTCTCCGGTGTGGATACCCAGGGGATCGAAGTTCTCCATATTACAGACCGTGATGCAATTGTCGAAACGGTCTCTCACCACTTCGTACTCGATTTCTTTCCATCCCTTCAGGGATTTTTCCACGAGGAGCTGTGATGAGTAATTGAACGCCTTGGTGGCCAGTGCTTGCAGTTCTTCGGCGTTGTTGCAGAAACCGCTGCCCAACCCGCCCAATGCGTAAGCAGCCCGGACAATAATGGGGTAACCCAGATTTTCGGCTGCTTTGTGGGCATCCTCTATGGTAGAAACAGCTGTACTTTTGATGGTTTTTACATCAATTTCGTCCAACCGTTCCACGAACAGTTCCCTGTCTTCCGTGTTGATGATGGATTGGACGGGGGTTCCCAACACCCTTAGGTTGTATTTTTCCAACACCCCGCTTTCGTACAGCTTCACACCGCAGTTCAACGCGGTTTGCCCACCAAAAGAGAGCAACAGGCCGTCGGGTTTTTCCTTCTCGATGACTTTTTCTACAAAATAGGGAGTGACGGGCAGGAAGTAGATCTGGTCGGCAACACCCTCGGTGGTCTGCACCGTGGCAATGTTGGGATTGATCAGCACCGTGTAGACGCCCTCTTCCTTAAGGGCTTTCAAGGCTTGTGAACCGGAGTAGTCGAATTCACCGGCTTCACCTATTTTGAGGGCTCCGGAGCCCAATAACAGTACTTTCTTGATGCTTTTATCGGTCATGATTTGCTAATTTTATCCAGAAACTCATCAAACAGGAATTCCGTATCCGTCGGACCGCTGGAGGCTTCCGGATGGAATTGGGCAGAGAAAATGGGTTTGGACTTGTGACGGATACCTTCGTTGGTGCCGTCGTTCAGGTTGATGAACAGGGGCTCCCAATCGCTTCCCAAGCTCGTGTTGTCCACCGCAAACCCGTGGTTCTGCGAGGTGATGAAGCAACGGTCGGTTCCCTTCATGATGACCGGTTGGTTGTGGCTGCGGTGTCCGTATTTCAATTTGTAGGTTTTGGCACCGCCGGCTATGCTGAGCAATTGATTGCCCATACAAATACCAAAGATGGGTTTGTCGGCTTCCATGGCCTTGCGGATGTGTTCCACCGTTTCGGTACAGTGTTCGGGATTGCCCGGACCGTTCGAGATAAACAGACCATCGTAGTCCATCCGGCTGAAATCGTAATCCCAAGGCACCCTGAAAATGGTCACATCGCGCTTCAACAGGCATCGGATGATGTTATGCTTCACCCCGCAGTCAACCAGGACGATGCGTTTCGACCCGTTTCCGTAGGTGAGGACCTCTTTGCAACTGACTTCTGCCACCCAGTTGACGTTGTCGGTATCCAGAAAAGGTACTTCTTCCTCATCGGGATAGACAAACTTGCCCTTCATGGAACCGGCCTCTCTAAGAAGCTTCGTCAATTCCCTGGTGTCTACGCCGTAAATGCCGGGAATTTGTTGTTCTTCCAGCCAGTCGCTCAAACTGCGTTGAGCGTTCCAATGGCTGTATTTAAACGAATAATCGGAAATAACCAGCCCTTTGACATGTATTATTTCCGATTCATAATAAACTGATAATTGGTTTTCGACTATATCCGCCGGGACCCCGTAATTCCCAATCAAAGGATATGTCACCGTCAATATCTGACCTGCGTACGATGGGTCGGTCAGACTTTCGGGATACCCTACCATCGCTGTTGAAAAAACAACCTCCCCTGCCGTGGGCTTGGCGTAGCCGAATGACTTGCCGTGGAAGGTGGTTCCGTTCTCCAGCACGAGTTGAACCGATTTGGATGTATTCATGCACTGATACTCTTGTGATTCTATATGATTACAGCGCACAAAATTACAATAAAAATCGGACATTCATGACATTATGTACCGATTTTTACAAATCAAAGCACAATTCGAAAGTAAAAAGTAGTTTATTAATAAATAAGGTCATCAATCAGCAACTGCCTTATCTGCTGGTTTTTCAGCGTATACCAAAGCGCTCGCACCAATAATGGCGGCATCACCGGCATGAAGTTGTGAGGGTTGCAAGCTGACCTTGTTCTTAAACATGGACAACAAGTGAGCTTCCATGCTTTCACGAGTTGGCTTGAGCAACAATTCCCCGGCTGCAACCGGTCCACCAAACAGAAAAACAGCTTCCGGGCTGGTATGAAGAATGGTGTTGGCTATGGCGATACCCAACCAATAACCTGTTTGCTCAAATACCTCCAATGCAAGGGCGTCACCCTGTTGAGCTGCTTGATAGATGGACTTCGAATCCAATTCCGAAAACGATTTGGTTGCCAACAAACTGTGAACAGCGTTGTCCCGTACCAATAATTCAAAGGCGGTGCGTTTGATACCCGAAGCCGAGCAATACGTTTCCACGCATCCCTTTTTACCGCATCCGCAGTTTCGTCCATTTGGCACCAGGGTGGTGTGGCCGCATTCCCCGGCAAATCCATCGTGGCCATACACCAATTGTCCGTTCACAACAATACCGCTGCCCACACCGGTCCCAAGCGTGTACATGACAAAATCCTTCATACCCTTGGCACCACCGTAAATCATTTCACCAATGGCAGCCGCGTTGGCATCATTGGTCAGCACAATGGTTTCGAATTCAGGAAAATAGGGACGCATCAGTTCAACCAATGGAACAATGCCTTTGAATGAAAGGTTGGGGGCATAATCGATGGAACCCTTGTAGTAATTGCCGTTGGGAGCATCCATGCCGATGCCGTTGATCTGCAAATCACCGTGTGTTTGACGTACTGTTGCCACCAATGAACGAATCACAACCGAGAGGTTTTCCACAAAAGCCGCAGCATCACCATGGGTTGGCGTTGGCAGTGTTTCTTGAATGAGCACTTCACCACTACGATCCACCACACCAACAACGGTATTGGTACCTCCAATGTCAATGCCTATGGCTGCCTGTTTCATGGTATTCAAAGTCTGTTCGAAAATAATAACGGTTTATCTGCAAGCAAATATACAGCATACGTATCAATTTATAATTAGTATACGCACAACTGACAATGAATGGATTCCTTTTACAACGGATATTCCTCAAAGGCGTACAACACGGAACTTAAGTAGCGCTCCCCTGTATCCGGCAGCAATACCACAATGTTCTTGCCGGCATTCTCGGGACGTTTGGCTAGTTGTACGCCTGCCCAAGCTGCGGCTCCAGACGAGATTCCCACTAAAAGACCTTCCTGCCAGGCCAGTTCCCTGGCGGTAAGAATGGCTGCATCTTGAGGAACGCGTAACACCTCATCGATGACATTGCAATCGAAATTGGCCGGAATGAAATTGGCACCAATACCTTGTATTTTATGTGATCCAGCCTGTCCTCCGGAAAGCAAAGGTGATTCATCGGGCTCCACAGCCACAATGCGAATATTGGGATTGTGGGCCTTAAGCGCTGCTCCTACCCCACTGACAGTACCACCTGTACCCACTCCGGCAACAAACACATCCACCTTACCATCGGTGTCCTTCCAAATTTCTTGACCGGTAGTTTTGCGATGAATTTCAGGATTGGACCGATTGGAGAATTGCTGCAAAATAATGGAGCCTTCGATTTCTTTGTTCAATTCTTCTGCTTTGTCCAAGGCCGCTTTCATGCCGCCAGGACCTGGTGTCAGAACCAATTGCGCACCCAATGCTTTCAGCAGGGTACGGCGTTCCACACTCATGGTTTCGGGCATGGTCAGAATCAACTTATACCCCCTTGAAGCCGCCACAAATGCCAATCCCACACCGGTGTTGCCACTGGTCGGTTCAATAATGGTACCTCCTGGTTTTAATAAGCCTGAGGATTCGGCATCCTGTATCATGGCAAGGGCAATCCTATCCTTAACGCTGCCTGCCGGATTGAAATACTCCAACTTGGCGATCAGTCTGGCGTCAAGCTGTTTGTTATGGCTGAAATTCCCCAGCTCCAGCAGGGGAGTGTTGCCGACCAGGTCGGTCAAGGTTGAAGCAATTCTAGACATATGGTTGTTATTTGCAATTATCCTGTATTTTTGTGAAAGCAAAGATAAGTGGTTTGACCGTCAACAAAAATACCATTTGCAGGGTATATTTGAGATAACCTCAACATTTGCACCATTCATCATACTATTAATTCTATGCCTGGTTACTTGTCACTAAAAAGAAGCGCTATTCTGATTGTTGGATTGATGACGGTCTTTGCATCAAATGGACAAGTGTTTATCAATGAATTTCTGGCATCGAATGCCAGCACGAATACCGACCCCAACTACGGAGCCTATGCCGATTGGGTTGAACTGTACAACGCAGACACATCCTCGGTCAATCTGAAGGGATACTCGTTGACCGACAACCTGGACGACACACAAAAATGGACATTCACCACCGATGTGATTATCCAAGCCGGCGGTTATCTGGTGCTGTGGTGTGACGATAAAGGTACCGGTTTGTACGCTCCTTTCAAATTATCGGCATCGGGGGAGGCCATCGGGTTGTTTGATGCAACGCAACAACTGGTTGACTCCATTGTTTTCGGTCCTCAATACACCGATATTTCCATGGGACGCAGTCCCAACGGTGGAGAAACGTGGATGTATTATACAAAAGCCTCACCGGGTTTGCCGAATGAAACAACCGGGTTTGCCGGCCAGGTGCAGAATATACCGGAATTTTATCCATTCGGCGGCATCTACTCGTCCTCTGTTGATGTTACCCTATTTACTGATCTGGGGGGGCACCATCCGCTATACGCTCAATGGTTCGGAACCCACTGAAGAATCACCGGTATATTCCACTCCGCTACACGTGCAAAAAACCACCATAGTCAGGGCACGGGTATTCAAACCAGGTTTTATCGCAGGCCCGGTGCAAACCCATTCCTATTTTATCGGCAACCTGTTTCCTGACAAAAACTTGCCGGTAGTTTCAATCGCCACCGATTCTGTCAATTTCTGGGGAGCCACCAAGGGTATTTACGTACAATCGTTCAAACCGGACTGGGAAGTGCCGGTCAACATTGAATTGTTTGAAAACAACGGCAGTGACAGGGCGGCTTTCAATGAAGCGGCCGGCATCAAAATCAACGGACTATATTCCTGGCAACTGCCACAAAAGATGCTGGGTGTCTATTTCCGCAAGCAATATGGTAACAGCAAGTTGGAATCCCCCTTGTTTTTCGATCGTCCCCGCAGCACCTTCGATAATTTTGCCTTGCGTGCCTCGGGTAATGATTGGAGCAATACGCTGTTTCGCGACGGATTGGTTCAGCAAGCCTGCCACAACTACAACATGAACCTAGACAACATGGCCTTCCGACCTTCGGTGGTATATGTAAACGGGAAATACATGGGCATCCACAACATCCGCGAAAAAGTGGACGAAGATTATGTTGCTTCCAACCACGGACTGAAAGAGGGTGAATTTGACCTCATTGAAAACGGCGACTACGTGGAATCGGGCAGCATCGATGCCTGGAATAATTATTGGTTGTTGGTTAACAAGGATTTGTCCATACAGGCCAACTACGACACCGTTGCCAACTACATGGACATCGAGAATTTTATCGATTTGATTATTACCGAAGCGTATTCCGGCAACTATTCCATCGACCACAACACCATGGCCTGGAAACCCATAGAAGGCGGCAAATGGCGATGGATCCTAATGGATTTGGATAGGGGATTTATTGACAACACCAAGTACCCTCTTTCTTATTTTACCAACCAGACCGTATGGCCATTGGCTCAGTTGATGAAAAACCCGGTATTCAAACGCTGCCTGGGTATACGTTTGGCCGACCATATGTTCACCACCTTCAACCCGCTGCGCATGGTGCCGCGCATCAAGAACCACGCAGCGGCCATTGAAAACGAAATGCCCAAACACATCCAACGCTGGCAGGGAACCACCTCAGAATATGGGGATGCCATCCCTTCCATGAGCTACTGGCGGAATGAAGTGGAGAAACTGAAAATCTTTGCTGAAGGCCGTCCCGGATTCCTGTTGCAGGACTTGAAGAACTACGGTTTCGACTCACCGGTCAAGTTTTCCTTATCCACCTACCCGGCCAACGCCGGAAACTGGTCGTTCAACAACATGCGGATAGACAGTGGCACCTGGTCAGGTTCCTACCCGAAAAACCTGTCCTTCATGGTGGAAGCCAAGCCCAAACCCGGGTACAGTTTAAAGGGATGGGCAACGGTGACCAGCACCGAATTGATTGCCAACAATGCTTCCTGGAAATACGTGGACAACGGGTCCAACCAAGGTACAGCCTGGGCCGGCACCGCCTTTGACGACAGTGGTTGGAAAACCGGCACCGCCCCACTGGGATATGGAGAATCCGTTTCGTCCGTCATCTCCACGACCATTGGTTACGGTACCGATCCCAACAACAAATACATCACCAGCTATTTCAGGAAGGCCTTCAACATCGATGCGGCGACTCTTGCCAACGGTCAGTTTACCCTTTATCTGATGCGTGATGATGGTGCTGTGGTGTACCTGAACGGCAAACCCATCATCCGGTCCAACATGCCGAGCGGTACGATATCCTACCTTACTCCGGCCTCATCCATCATTTCGAGTTCTGCTCAAACCGCCTACGTACCCTATACGATTGACAAGGCGGATTTACAAGCCGGCACTAACATCCTTGCAGTGGAAGTGCATCAGGTGAGTGGAACAAGCAGCGATGTATCGTTCGGCATCCAATTGATGGCCCAAGTTGCCGACCCTACCATCCTTTCTCCGGCAATGCCTACAAAATCTTTCACGTTGAGTGGTGAATCGATGGCGATGGCTGTGTACCAACTCACGACGAGTTCCATCTTGAAGGACACGATTCCGGCTGGCACCATTCTGCGTAAATCAGCTTCACCGTACCTGGCCCAGGGTTCGCTGGTCGTACCCGAACACACAACGTTGGTCATCGAACCCGGTGTTGAAATCTTGATGCCTGCAGATGCCAACCTGATGGTGCACGGAGCCATCGAAGCACTGGGCACAGAAACAGACAGCATCACCTTCCACCTGAACCCAGCCAAAGCCGGTGATGGTCACTGGGGGGCCATTTGCTTCATCCACGCCACCGACACAACTAAGATGAGCTGTGTTTCCATCAGGAACGCTTCTGAAGGCCCGGGACTCTACCGCTGTGTGGCCGCACTTTCAGCCTTCGATGCTGATTTACAGCTCGACCACATGAACCTTACCGACAATACGTCGAATCCATTGGCCTTACGCTACTCCAGCTTACGTATCACCAACAGCGAACTACATTCCAAGGTATTGGGTGACCTGATCAACGTCAAGTACGGCAAAAGTTATATTGAGAACTGCCGTTTCACAGGCAACGATTACCCGGATACCGACGGCATCGATTACGACGATGTACTGGATGGGGTTATCAAGAACGTGGTGATCCATGACTTCAAGGGCAGCAACAGCGACGCCATCGACATTGGCGAAGAGGCGATGAACATTCATATTGACAGCATCCTTGTATACAATGTGACCGACAAAGGTATTTCTGTTGGTCAACGCTCACGGGTCTTTATCAAAGATGCCACCGTCATCAATACCAACCTGGGTGTGGGCGTGAAGGATTCCAGCTTCCTGGAAGTTAACCAAAGCACTTTCTTTGGTGTAGCCACCCCCATAGCCACCTACGAAAAAAATGCAGGCAAAGCGGGCGGAAACGTGGTGGTCAGGAACAGCATCCTGTCGAACAGTTATGACCAGACCACCTTATGCGATGACAAGTCTACTCTGCAGGTGCACAACAGCCATTCGGACAACGACCTTCTTCAAATCGGCAATGATAATTACTTTGGACCGGTAGGATTTCCCGCTCCCGGATTTTACGACCTTGGTGAAGGCACCACAATCTTTCAGGGCAGAGGTTCCTCCTTCTTCCCCGAAAAGCCCAAACCCTCACCCACCATCACCGCCATCTTTTTCAATGGCAACAAGGCTGCCGACCGTTCGGAATTCATCCGCCTTTCCAATCCGGGAACAGAAACCATCAACCTGGGTGATTACAGCCTGACCAATGCCGTCCAATACGTATTTCCGAAGAATTGCCTGCTGGAGCCGGGGAAGTCATTACTGGTGGTCAAAGACAAGTTCATGCATACAAAATGGATGTCCGATTCGAACGTTCACATGTGGTCTGATGGCAGCTTGGCCAACGAAGGAGAGGCTGTCCGATTATGCGACGACAATGGAACGATTGTCGATCAGGTAGCTTATAAGCCCACTGCTCCTTGGCCTTCGGTAGCTGATTCGGACGAACAGGTGCTGGTCTTCAGCTCCCTCGAAAAGGACAACCATCTGGGTGAGAACTGGACCACAGGCACCTACGCCTTGCTGATTGACGGACTGAGCGCCGTCAGAGTGAATCCAGGCTTCCTCTATCCCAACTCGACCAAAGGCCCTGTAACGGTCAATTTACCAGCAGGCACCTCCGAGCGGCTATTCATCTACAACCTGACCGGCCAAGCTGTATTGAGTACCACGGTTGAAAACGGTCAACAACTCGACCTGACACACTTGCCAAACGGCTTGTACCTGGTCAAGGTGGGCAACCGAACAGAAAAACTGAAAAAACAGTAGTTTGATTAGTTGAGAAAACTGAATCCAATGGATACATCAATGTGGTTCAGACTGACGTAGGTATTGCTTTCCATAGGATACGACACCCAAGTTGAACCATTGTATACTGTAACATTTTTCAACAGGCCGGTTGTCAGTGATACTTTCAATGCCAACGCAAATTTTTCAAACATGTTAATATCATAACCCACGTCAATGTTGGCGCCCGTTGTTGCTCCTCTCAAAGTAAACACATTTATGGCACATGCCTCGTTGTAATAACCATTGAACCCTGCAGAAGCAGAACAATATAATGTACCCATATTCCGGGGTCCTGTTTTTCGAATACTAAAGGAAGGGCCTACATAAAGCTCGGTTATATCATCACTCATGGGTCCAACATGACTACGTTCGTATTCATCAAAAAAGGTTACACTTCTCAGGCTGTTGGACGTACGAACCATATTACACTTTAAACCAAGTCCATACATATCAGAGAAATAATACGTGAAATCTGTCCCTATGTTGTAACCGGAATTTAAATCTTCATAGTAACGTTCAAGGACTGCATCATTGAGTTCCGGATTATTCACCACCATTTGGCTCGGCCCACCATATAGAGAAAACCGAATCCGGGGATTTTTCATTTTTATATAAGGGCCATCCGTAGCAACAGGCTGGCTTTTCAAGGTATCAGTATTATTCTGTGCCATTTGTCTGGAAACAGATGCACCAACCATAAGTATCTGTGCCGATATCCGGTGACAGGTGGTTGTCATATCCGGGGCTTCATGTTCTGTGATTTTCAGCGCATTACCTCCTGATTTTCGTGCTTCCTCCTTAGCAAGTTCCACCACATATTCATAACTGCAGTTGGCAGTCAATTTGGCATTGCTGATGGACACTTCCCCGATGACTTCACTGTTTGAGGGTAACGCTTCGTCCAGATCTATGACTGTCACCTCCTGATACTTAGACAAGGGATTGGCTTGTTTGGTCAACTGGGTAGAAATTTTCGGATTGCAGGAACAGAATAGTAAACCGACTGCAAGGGCAAAAAACAAGGCAGTGTTTCTCATGATATCATTTGGTGGATTTTCGTCAAATTTACACTCCGCACCACATACTCACAACTTTTCTAAGCATTTTTTAATGCTGACACAAACAGTAACTATCCCGAAATGAAAAGGCCGTCTGAAACAGACAGCCTTGAAATAAGTAGCGGAGTCGGGAATCGAACCCGGGTCTCAACCGTGAGAGGGTTGCGTGCTAGGCCACTACACTACACCGCCGTGACCAAGATTTCGACACAAAAGTAATGAATCAAAAAAAAGCAAACTAAAAAAAGAAGAAATTTCTGCTAAAAAACACACTCCGGTCATCAACCTTGATTCTTAAGCTGCACAATGTGCGCAGCCACAAAAGCCGCCGTTTCCGTCCGCAAGCGCGTATCACCCAACGAAACCGCCACAAACCCGTTCTGTTCAGCCAACCGAACCTCCTCAGGACTGAAATCCCCTTCCGGGCCAATCAACACCAACACCGGTGTGCCAGGCCGGTAGGAAACATTCAATAACGGCTTTTCACCCGGATGACAATGACAAATAAACTTTTGCCCCTCAAACGGACGCTTCACCAACACCTCAAACTGCACCAGGGGTTCCAGCGATGGCTTCAACGCCTTGACAGACTGCTTAAGGGCAGCTACCAGGATACGGTCCATCCGCTCCGTCTTAATGGTCTTCCGTTCCGAATGTTGCGATTTTAAAAACACAATACCGCCAATACCGATTTCGGTGGCCTTTTCAAGGAACCACTCCACCCGTTCGGGATTCTTAGTCGGGCACAAGGCTATGGTAGCCAGGAATGGTCCGGAAGTATCGGGCATGGCTTCCAGAATGGATACCCGGCAATGCTTGGGATGCGCATCGGTAATGACGACCTTGAAAAAGGTTCCTTTGCCGTCCAACACACCGATGACATCGTCTTCCTTCATTCTTAGCACACGAACACAATGCACCGATTCATCCTCGGGAAGACATAACGTTGACTCTATGTCTGGCGCGTAAAAATAGACCGGAAGCGTTGCAGATTCTTTCATGCGGAAAGCATTCGAAGTGTTAGGTTGTTAAAAGAGGTAGGTATATAAAAAAAGAAGGTTGTCTCACGACAACCAATCTTCCTTAACCTTAAATCTAATACCATGAAAAACACAGTACAAAGATACAGCATTCTTTATGACCCTTGCAAGTATTTTGCCAAAAAAAACCACCCTATTAACACGTTTTAACTAAAGGTGTATATTTTACACTTATTATTGACACGTAATAAATTTGTATCTATCTGTTATTGTGTATGTTAAACAAATAGCTTTTTCTGTATACAAAAAAACAATCACGTATGGAACTGGCAAAAAATATGTTTAAAAACACAGAAATATCAACCTTCCTGATCTGATCTACCACCTAATTCACTCACAGCATTCGGAACAAAAACCAGGTTTCCGGCACACAATCGATTGTAGATTTTCAGACAGGCAAACGCATCAAGGGCTGCATAATTTTGCTGACCGGTGGACAGTTCGTGCGCTTCCCAATTGGACAATCGTTGCGACTTGGAAATTTTTTTGGAAAACAACAGTGCGTAAATCTTTTGCAGACTACTGTCCTCGATGCCGAAATACGTAACAAAGTCTTGTAAGTCGATGAAACCTTCGGTCAATAACTCACTGTTTCTCGCCCGCAGCATGAGAAAGTCGTCCTTCAACGAGAGGCCTATTTTCTTGATGGAGGGATTGCCGAAAAACACATTGATTTCATCGGGCAGTCCAATAATATTCAGGCGGAACAAGAAACAAACATCATCGGTGGAAACCTGCAACAGTGCCACCTTGTTTTTCTTACCCTTTGAAAAGACCGGTCTTGTTTCCGTATCGATGCCGACAATGTGTTGCAGGTTCAAATACGACATGGCTTTATGCAGGGAGGCCTCCGTATCAACCACAATGATGGAGCCAGGGAAAAATTCCAATGGCAACTCACTGATGGCTTCTTTCGATATGGATGTTAGACAGGTCTGCATGATCAATCTATTTCAGTTATTTCCGCTTCGGCACTACTATACTTGATGGCGTGCAAAGCCCTTAACACATGTAACAGACCTGGACCCCATTCCTGTGCAAAACGCTCCCTGCAACTGTAAAGAGCGTCGGACATGACATCTTCGTAACCCTGACGGAACACTTCTACAAAATCGTACATTTCCTGCCACAGATCGGCCAGACGCTCTGAAACTGAAGCGGCAAAGGCCCCATCGGCCAGGGCAATATCCGGATGGTAGACTTCCAAATAGGCGTCATCTTCTCCAAACAAAGCAGCCAAAGAACCTGCCAACAGACTGTACTGCATTTCGGTGGCACAAGTTTCCAAGCCTTCTTCATCGATCGGTTCAACTTCCGGCAGCAATGAACCCTTCAGGTACAAGAGAGGCAACAGGCGAAGGAGAATTTCGAGCAACTTATCCTTTTCCAATTGTTCGGGATTCTCCAACACATCACAGTATGACTTGGCTACTGCCAGGAACTCAAGTGTGTTTTTCGAATAAACGAGTGATTGTGAGGATGATTCTGCCATAAAAGGAATAGGGTATCTTTCCACAAAAGTACAAAAAAAAACACATCATCAGAAAAAAACAACGGGTATGCAATAGCGACTCAACCACCGTAAAAAAATCCTTATCTTTGCAGAAGCATCCGTGAAACGAACCAGTAATATGAGCCCGACGCCCAAAAACAAAAAAACCGACACACCACGCGAAGCACCTGCATTCATCCGCTTTTTTTCCAAAAAAGAAACGCGAATCGTGTTGGGTATCGTATTGACCGGATTGGTTGCCTACCTGAGTGTGGTCATGTTGTCATTTATATTCACAGGAAGCTCGGATTTCAGCAAAGTAAACAACCGTACCATCTTTGATCTGGGCTCCCAACCCGGTGAAATCAGGAACATTGGAGCGGCCATCGGTGCCTGGACGGCCAACGCCATCATAAACGGCTGGTTTGGTCTTCCCTCCTTTTTCGTCCTTGTATTCGGTTGGTTTTGCGCCCTACGGCTACTGGGAATAGGTAAAACATCCCTTATCAAGGTCTTTTTCCTGTGTACGCCGGGATTGCTGTGGTTCTCGCTGGCGTTGGCTTTTTTCTTCAAACCGTTGTACGAGAACTCCTTCCTGATGTGGGGTGGAAAGCTGGGATTCAACATGAGCCAATGGTTGATGGTACGCATCGGATGGCCCGGCATTGTCATTGTACTGTTCAGTTCCCTCCTGATTTTCCTGGTGATTGCCCGGTTGACCAAACTGCCTTTCTTCCTCAAGCGGAAAGAAAAAGCGGATAACGCTGCCGATATTGACACGGAGGAGTTCCTGCCGAACGACGGAACCGTCCCCGATGAATTTGAAGAAAGCTGGACAGGGAAACAAGGGGAAGACGAGGAACCTCCCGTAATCAACCTGACCGAAGAACCCGAGACACTGATTCCACCGGTTACACCTGAAAACATACCTGCCAAGGAAGTGGATTTCGAAATCCGGGTGGGTGGCGAAGATAATTCCGAAGAAGAACCCGACGAACTGTATGCTGAATCGTTGGAATCGGTTCGTATCACTACTTTATCGGACAACTATGATGCTTCTGACTTGGGTGAATACGATCCGAAACTTGATTTATCAAGTTATAAGTATCCGGATGTCAAATTGCTTACCCAATACGAAAGTCCGGAAACCATTGTCAACACGGAGGAACAAAAGAGCAACAAACGTCGCATCCAGGAGGTACTTGAACAATTCAGCATCCGCATCAGTTCCATTACCGCAACAGTGGGCGCCACGGTCACCTTGTATGAAATCATTCCTGAACCCGGCATCCGTATTTCCCGCATCAAGAGCTTGGAAAACGACATTGCCCTGAGTCTGGCCGCCCTGGGCATCCGCATCATCGCACCCATTCCCGGCAAAGGAACCATCGGTATCGAAGTCCCCAACCGCGACCCGCAGATTGTTTCCATGCACAGCGTACTCAGTTCGAAGAAATTTTCGGACTCAAAATACGAACTTCCCATGGCCCTTGGAAAGACCATCACCAACGATGTATTCGTGGTTGACCTGAGCAAGATGCCGCACGTACTGGTGGCCGGTGCGACCGGACAAGGAAAGTCAGTAGGTTTGAATGCCATGATTACGTCCCTGCTTTACAAAAAGCATCCGGCCGAATTGAAGTTCGTGCTGGTGGACCCCAAGATGGTGGAATTCAACATCTACTCGACCATCGAGAAGCATTTCCTGGCCAAACTGCCGGATGACAGCAAGGCCATCGTGACCGATTTTACCAAGGTCATCCAGACGCTCAATTCGCTCACCCGCGAGATGGACGACCGTTACAACCTGCTGATGTTGGCCAACGTGCGGAACCTCAAGGAATACAACGCCAAGTTCATCAGCCGCCACTTGAATCCGGAAAAAGGACACAAATTCCTGCCCTACATCGTGGTGGTCATCGACGAGTTCGGCGACCTGATCATGACGGCCGGAAAAGAAATTGAAATGCCCATTGCCCGTATCGCACAAAAGGCCCGCGCCGTAGGCATCCACATGATCATAGCCACCCAGCGTCCTACCACCAACATCATCACCGGTACCATCAAGGCCAACTTCCCTGCCCGCGTGGCTTTCCGTGTCATTTCCGTGACCGACTCGCGGACCATCCTCGATGCCTCTGGTGCCAACCAACTCATCGGCCGCGGCGACCTGCTGTTCTCCCAGGGCAGCGACCTGACCCGTGTGCAGTGCGCCTTCATCGACACCCCGGAGGTCATCAATGTGACCAACTTCATCGGTCAACAACGCGGATATCCCACTGCTTTCTACCTGCCTGAACCCACGGTTGAAGGCAGCGCAGGCGGAGGCGCCATCGACCTGGGCGAACGTGACCCCTTGTTCGAGGAAGCAGCCCGGCTCATCGTGATTCACCAGCAAGGTTCCACTTCGCTCATCCAGCGCAAGTTCTCCATTGGCTACAACCGCGCCGGACGGATTGTCGACCAGCTGGAATCGGCCGGTGTCATCGGCCCGAACGAAGGCAGCAAAGCCAGGCAGGTGTTGGTGGAAGATGAAATCCAACTAGAAAACATCTTTGCTCGGATGGGGCTTGGGCAATGATGATTAAACGTATCATTTTTGAAAAAACGCTATGATAAAACGAGGAATAATCTTATGCCTTTCGCTGCTGCTCAGCCTTTCGACCGGTTTCGCCCAGCAGGATGCCAAAGCCGTCGATATCCTGAACAAGTCATCGGCCGCCTACCTGAAAGCCGGGGGCGTAAAAGCTACTTTTTCCATTCAGATGGTACAATCCAAGGGGGTTAAAGGTGATCGGGTACAAGGGACTATCCGCCTAAAAGGTCAGAAATTCAAACTGGAAGTGGAAGACATGACCACCTGGTTTGATGGCAGCAATCAATGGGTGTATTTGAAAAGCAATAAGGAAGTAAACGTAAGCAACCCCACCGAAGAGGAACTGCTGACCATCAACCCCATCAACGTATTCCAGTTATACAAACATGGGTATACCTGCGCCTACAAGGGCACAGGTACCAGTGCAGGTATTTCTGTCCAGAACATCCTGCTTACCCCCAAGGATAAATACAGCCAGGTTTCGGGCATTCAGGTTGCCTTCGATAAGAATTCCCTGCGGCCGGTCACCATCGTGATTACCAACAAGGACAAGTCAGGAACCACGGTGAACGTTACTTCCTACCAAGGTGGTAATGCCTTTGCCGATAACCTGTTTGTTTTTCCGGCCAACGAGTATCCCAGCACACAAGTTATTGATTTAAGATAAACAACTTCATGACAACCCAATCGGAACATACACGCTGCCTGATCATCGGATCGGGACCTGCCGGATTTACGGCCGCCATTTACACCGGCCGCGCCAACCTGTCTCCCATCCTGTACGAAGGCATGCAGCCGGGCGGTCAGTTGACCACCACGACTGAGATTGAAAACTTTCCCGGTTATCCAGAGGGTGTGACCGGAAACGACATGATGGAAGACCTGCGCAAACAGGCCATCAAATTCGGCACCGACGTACGCTGGGGAGTCGCCACAGCTTCGGATTTATCAAAATCACCTTATTCAGTCACCATCGACGGGGAAAAGACCATCACCTGCGATACCTTGATCATCGCCACCGGTGCTACGGCCATGTACCTGGGGCTGCCGGATGAAGCCAAGTACCAAGGCATGGGCGTATCAGCCTGCGCTACTTGCGACGGCTTCTTTTACCGCAAAAAACAGGTAGCCGTTGTGGGCGGTGGAGATACGGCCTGTGAAGAGGCCACCTACCTGGCCGGTCTGGCCTCACAGGTTTACCTCATTGTACGCAAACCCTTCCTGAGGGCTTCAAAAATCATGCAGGAACGGGTCTTGTCCACTCCGAACATCACCGTGTTGTTCGAGCACGAAACGGTTGGTCTTTTTGGTGATAACGGCGTAGAAGGCGCCCATTTGGTGAAACGTCACGGTCAGCCCGATGAGACAAAACTGGACATAGCCATAGACGGGTTCTTCCTGGCCATCGGTCATAAACCGAATTCGGAGATTTTTGCCCCTTACCTTGAAGTGGACGAGGTGGGTTACATAAAAACCACCCCCGGCACTCCCAGGACCAAAATCCCAGGAGTGTTTGCAGCCGGTGACGTAGCCGATCCCCACTACCGTCAAGCGATAACGGCAGCCGGTAGCGGTTGTGCGGCTGCAATCGAGGCTGAACGCTACCTTTCGGCAACCCCACATACGGCAAAGAAGTAAAAAAATAGTTTTTATAGTTGCAGATTGGTTTAATTTCACTACTTTTGCACCTCGATTCGTGTAAGGTAAACAAGCGGCGCTGTGTAATGCATCCCACCTTCCGGAGTATAACTAGATAAACAATACGTCCATGTACGCAATTGTAGAAATCGCAGGACAACAATTCAAAGCCGAAGCAGGCAAGCGGTTGTATGTCCATCGTCTCGAAGCTGAACGCGGTTCAGTGGTTGAATTTGAAAAAGTGTTGTTGATTGATGCCGACGGCAAGGTGAAAGTGGGTGCCCCCACCGTTAAAGGAGCCAAGATCGTTTGCGAAGTGCTTTCACACGTCAGAGGTGACAAAGTGCTCATCTTCAAGAAAAAACGCAGAAAAGGGTTCCGTAAGTTGAACGGTCACCGTCAGTGCTTCACTGAAATCATGATCAACGAAGTAGTAGCTTAATCCGAAAAAACTCAGAACAATGGCACATAAGAAAGGCGTCGGTAGTTCAAAGAACGGCCGCGAATCAGAAAGCAAGCGATTGGGCGTAAAGAAATTTGGTGGTGAAGCCGTTTTGGCCGGGAACATCCTGGTCCGCCAACGTGGCACCGTGCATCATCCGGGTGAAAACGTGGGCATAGGCAAAGACCACACGTTGTATGCACTGGTTAATGGAACCGTGGTTTTCCGCCGCAAGAAAGAAGACCGTTCCTTTGTTTCTGTTGTTCCTGCTGAATAACAGAAAGAATACCATAAAAGATGGCATCCGGAGGTAACTGCTTCCGGATGCTTTTTTTTGTAACATATACCTGTTCCGCTTGGAGGGTGCAGTAGTTGAGCCTTAAAAAAACCTAAGAGTTTTTCCGAAAAGCCGCCATATTTCGTCACAGTTATTATCTTTGGGATACCAACTACTCCACGAATTATGTTTATGCACAATAAACCTGCCCACACCCGTAATCACCGGGTGACCAGGCTATTCTTTTTTGTCCTTTGCTCCCTTCTGCTACCTGCCTGCAACCTGTTGAAGGCCTCAAACAACTGGTTGGAATCATACGAACTTGAATGGAAACAACCCAGTGAACATGCCAGTCAGAGTATGCCCTGCGGAGGTGGTGATGTGGGACTCAATGTGTGGGTGGAGCAGGGAGACATTTTAATCTACATGGCTAAAAGTGACGCCATTGACGAAACAGGATTACAGCCAAAATTAGGACGGATCAGGATTCAGTTGTCGCCCAATCCGTTTACCAATCATACTGAATTCAGTCAAGTTCTCAACCTAAACGAAGGCTGTGTGGAAATCATGGGTGAGAATTTCGGCCTTCGATCGAAAATACTGGTTTGGGTTGATGTCAAACGACCTGTCATTAACATTGATATAGCGGGCAATCACAAATTTGATGTTTCCGTCAACTATGAAAACTGGCATCAAGACGATGTGACCTTTGTTGCCAACACAAGCATTTTGTTTTATCATCAAAACCGAACCACTGAAACCCGTTTCGATAAGTTGGTGAGACAACAAGGGTTAAGCTCCGTAAAGGGACAACTGAACAATCCACTCAAGCAGCTGGTATACGGAGGCTTACTTAGAGGCACCAACATGAAAACCGACACCGTAGTCAGCGGACAGTACGCGGGAACTGACTATATGGGATTGAGGTTGACCAGCATCAAACCGGCTACACGGCATCGGTTGGAAATAATACTGCATACCCAACAGGCTGAAGTACTCGACGAATGGGATTCCGGTTTGGCTGCCACCATAAAGGATGCAACCCTAAATGCCAAAACAGCCAAAAAAGAAACCAAGGAATGGTGGGAACAGTATTGGGAAAGAGGCTACATAAACATTGGAAAGGCCAATGAAGATTCCATCTCCCAGCCATGGTTGGTTGGACGCGATTACCAGTTGTACCGCTATCTGATGGCCTGCAACGCGCATGGAAGCGTTCCCCTCAATGCCCGCGGTGGACTTTTTTCATTCGATCCAATCGCTTCAGACTCAATCAATCCACTTTCAGCGGACTACCGCAGCGAAGACGAAACCGGGTTTGCCGCACAACAACAGTTGCTCACGTACTGGCCCTTGCTGAAAAGCGGTGACGTAGACCTGTTGAATACCCAACTGGATTTCTACCTGAAAAACCTGGAAAACGCCACCATCCGGACCAAAACCTACTGGAATCACAATGGAGCTTACTTCCCTGAACAGATGGAGGTATTTGGTCTTCCCGTGGCTTCAGCATACGGAAAAGAACGTCCTTCTGTTTACGACCCCGGGGTGGAATATAACAAGGCAAGCGCCTACCACTGGGATAACGTGTTGGCGGTTTGCCTGATGATGCTTGATGCACCTCTTTATTCTCAAGCAGACAGCATCAATTATCTACCGTTTATTATAAGCTCCCTACGTTTCTTTGATGAGCATTATCAATTTCTTTCTGAGCGCAGGACAACCGACAAATTGGACGAAAATGGACAGCTGGTGTTGTATCCGGGCAGCTCAGGAAGCACATACAAGGTGGCAACGAATGCCAGCAGCACAGTCAGTGGGTTGAAAGCGATATTGGATCGCCTATTGGAACCGGGAAGTACACAACTCTTCTCTGAAGACCGTGACTACTTGAAGAAACTGGCAGCACGGATTCCATCCCTGACTCTCACCAAGACAGACAGCAGCACCCTTATCGCTCCGGCCAAATCATTTGAATGGACCATAGGAAGTGAGACGCCTCAACTCGCTCCTGTTTTTCCGTACCGTCAGTTCAGTATCGGAGATGCTAACCTTCAAGTAGCCCTGGACACATGGAAAAAGGCATACAACCCTTCCAGACAAAACCCGGGGTCTGATAGGTACTTAAACCAGGTGTACGCCGCCAGGCTTGGTTTGATAAAAGAAGCCGACAGTTTGGTATTTGAGGAAACAAGCATTGATTCTTCGAACCGGTTCCCACTATTCTGGAGTAAGGACAATGATGGAACACCCGACCTTGAACGAGCCGGATCGACAGCCATTGCCCTACAGGAAATGCTGCTTCAAACCGATGGTTCACGCATCCTGCTCTTTCCTGCCTGGCCAAAAGACAAGGATGTAAGCTTTAAATTGAATGTCCCTCAAAACACAACGGTTGAAGGCACCTTGAAAAACGGCGAATTGAAGGAACTGATTGTTACACCCGAAAGCAGGATCAACGATGTGGTCAACCTGCTTGAATCGCGCAATTGACCACGCAGTACGAAGGCGTCCGATATGAACCGGCACAGACCGTACGATTAATCGGGGTTACTTCGTCAATGCGGCAAACTTCTTTCCGTATTCCACGCAGCCTTCCAATAAGTTGTCGTCAGGCCGCCAGTTGGCTGTAACGGGCTCCATAATGATTTCAAAACCAGCTTCTTTCAGTCCATTTTGAATGGTTTTGGAAGAAACATCGTGCCAACCGTACGTGCCGAAGCTGGCTGCTTTCTTGTTCTTGAATTTCATACCGGTAATGAATTCCATCAAACCGGCTATGGTGAACAAAACTCCATTGTGTACGGTGGGCGATCCCACCATGATGGCTTTCGATTTGAATATTTCCGTAATCAGGTCGCTCAGTTCGGTGGATGAGGCACTCAATAACTTGACATTGACCAGCGGATCGGCCAGTGTGATACCCTTCACCACGCTCTCGGCAATTTGTTGAGTGCCGTGATACATGGTATCGTAAATAATCGTGATTTGATTTTCCTGGTATCCGGCAGCAAAGGCTGCGTACTTTTCCAGTATCTGAGCGGGATTGTCCCTCCACACAATACCGTGACTGGTACAAATGTAATCGACGGGGAGTCCCATTTGCTTGATTTCATCCAGCTTTCTGGCCACCAAATGGCTGAACGGAGTGACGATATTGGCGTAATACTTGTAGGTTTCCGCCCATAACTCACCTTGATCGACCAAATCATTGAACAACAATTCTGAACAATAATGCTGACCGAAGGCATCGTTGCTGAATAGGATGTTGTCACCGGTCAGGTAGCAAAACATGCTGTCCGGCCAGTGAATCATGGCAGCCTGGATAAATACCAGCTCCTTGCCGTTACCCAACTCAATCTTATCACCTGTTTTCACCGGTATCAGGTTCCAATCGTCACGGTGAAACAAGCCCTTAAGCGATTTCAATCCGTTTTCGGTGCAGTAAACCGGAGTTCCGGGAATCCGCTCGAGCAACTCGGAAAGGGCTCCGCTATGGTCAGGTTCAGCGTGGTTGACCACTACAAAATCAATTCGCTTCAAATCAATCTCGGTAGCCAGATTTTGAACAAATTCATGCGAGAATGGCTCGTATACCGTATCGATGAGTCCAACCTTGTCTTCTAAAATCAAGTACGAATTGTACGAGGACCCTTTGTGGGTGGTGAATTCAGATCCGTGAAATTCCCTGAGGTCCCAGTGGTTCTTACCCACCCAATATACATTGTTTTTGATGTGCTTCTTCATTTCCTTTCAAATTTTCATAGATGTTACCGGTACACCCACAGCTGCAAAAATAGGGAAAAATAGTGAAAGACAAAGCATCAATCTTTATTTTAACAAGTATTTTGTTGTTTTATTATACATAGCTGATTATCAGGCATCATGCAAAAAAACATCGGCAACAGTAATGGGCAGACTTACGGAAAAGATGCTTCCTTTGCCCAATTCGCTTTCCACTTGGATGGTCCCGCCCAACATATCCACATACGCTTTGGTAATGGACAAACCCAAACCGGATCCTTCATATAAGCGCTGATGGGAGGTATCCACTTGAATGAAACGTTCAAAAATGGATTGTTGCTTATCTTGAGGAATGCCAATACCTGTATCCTTCACGACAATTTCCAACCGGTCACGGGTTACCTGACAGCGAAATTCCACAAAACCCTGATGGGTGTATTTGATGGCATTGTTCACCAAATTGGAAGCGATGGAATAGATTTTCTCCTTATCGGAATTAATAAAAATCAACTCCGAAGGCAGGTTCCACTGCCGAATAAACAGCAGATTCTTTTCATCGGCCGATTTTTTTTGCAGCAGATACAAATTCATAAACAAATCCTGCAAGTCGAAATCGGAAAATGTTGGAGCCGTAAAGCCTGCCTCCACTTTTGAAAGGTCGATGATGTCGTTCAATGTGCTCAAGAGGCGCTCGCTACTGTTGCGAACAATTTGCAGGTATTCTTTTCGTTCATTTTCATCCACCTCAGATTCCTGAAGCAAAGACACAAAACCCAGGATGGTATTCATGGGCGTGCGGATCTCATGGCTCATATTGGCTAAAAAGGCCGACTTGAGCCGGTCACTTTCTTCTGCTTTGTTTCGTGCATTCACCAGCTCTTGTTCGATTAGCCGTTGATGGGTCACATCTCTTGCACTACCTACAATACCGACCATATTTCCTTGTTCATCAAAAATGGGAGCCTTGCGAACATCCAGCTCCATAATATTCCCATTGATAGACACATGTTCATCTGACATATATGCATGGCGGCTGTTAATTACCATCTTGTCCGACCAATCACTTTGCGACCAGAAATCGGGATTGGCCCTATGTTTGGTTTTTTCCGAGTAAGACTGGATAGAAAAATCCCGTATGGTTTTCCCCATTGCCTCATCGGAATTCTTTACCAACAGCACATCTTCAACCATCACCTTGTTTGCAAACGTAAAACGCAGGTCGAGGTCTTTCGCCCACAACATATCAGGCATATTGTCGGCCAACAAACGGAAAAACGAATACATTTCACGGTATTTACGTTCTTCTGCCCAAATCTTGTTTTGATAGTTTATGGTTTCAGTAACATCCCTGATCACTACCAATCGACAACCTTGCAGGCTTTTAGGCGATTCTTTGATGATATGGAACACCAATGGCTCTTTTGCATCCACTTTCACCATCTCCACATTACCTTCCGATAAGATTGCCTTTGCCAAATTCATGCGGTTTGGCGCCACGCGTGTCAAATCCAAACCGATTTTCTGTTTTTTTGACAAACCCAACATCTGCATGGCCCTTTTATTGATATCCTGTACCCGATTCAAATTATCGAGGGTAATGATTCCATCCGGTAATATTTCAACCAACAATTCGCGGGCCATCGGCAGCAAATTGTAAGAACCGGCATAGTAGAATGCTGCGGTAAACAGTCCACCGCTTGCCAGTACCAAAAATGGGAAAATTGTGTTCACCAGTTCATAAGCAACACCCGATAAATATAAAACACTGGACAATATGGGCAACAAAGCGGCGGCTAACATCACAAAACCTCTCTTTTTAAGCACATGCCGCCTACGAATGATGTATTTCCCCAATGACCAGGTAGCTACTCCTAACATCAGGTAGCTATAAAAAACCACACCAATCCAGAACCAAAATCCTCGGTGAAAATGAATCAGTTGTCCGGGCTCCGTCAACGGATCCATACTTGTCCATATCAGTTGATGATCATCGTTTGTCCAGACCAAACAAATTGTAATGGCCGGTACTACGTAGAGATACAGCGATTGCTTGATTGTTCTTAACGTCTGTTTCCCGAGAAATTTATAGACAAACACCAAAAACAAGACGGGGGAACATGTCACAAAAAGATAGGATGCGTTTGACCACAAAATTTTCACCGACAAGTCGGTTGCTACGGATTGACAAAACAGGAAAAACGACCAGAAGCCGATAAACATCATGAGGACGCTCATTTCCATCGCCCCTATGACCAAACGGCGTAGCCAGGCAATCAAACAGAGGACATAGCTGAGAACAGCCATGGTCAGGTATATGAATGCATCCTGTGTGAGTTCCATGGTGGTTTTTTAAAAACTTCTGCGAATGTAAGGTTTTATACCCTAACGTACAAGAAATACCTTACAATCCTAATGAACAATACAGTTTTAGAAATAGATGTTGTTTCAGTAATACTATTCATACCTTGAGATGACTATTTATGGCGCAAACGCCTGCCCAAAAGTTGCGTTTTCTGCAGAATGAGTGTACCTTTGTCTACTCTAAACGCTAGAAAAGACTGGTATGCTCACGCTCAAATTCATCACGGAAAACAAAGACGCTGTTTTGGCCGGCTTGGCCAAGAAGCACTTCACGAATGCCAACCAACTGGTTGAGGAAATCATCGAATTGGACGCCCGTCGCAAACGGACTCAAACCGAGCTGGACGCCGGTCTTTCTGAATTGAACCAATTGTCCCGCAGCATCGGGCAGTTGATGCAAGCCGGCAAAAAGGAAGAAGCGGCTCAGGCCAAAGAACGGACAGCTGAAATCAAAGAAGCCAACAAGGCACTGGAAGCCACACAAAAATCGGTGGAAGATTGCCTGCAAGACCTGTTGGTACAACTACCCAACATGCCGCATGAAAGCGTACCGGTAGGCAAACACGCCGAAGACAACGTGGTGGAGCGCATGGGCGGTACCATTCCCACCTTGCATAAAGACGCCGTACCCCATTGGGATTTGGCCAAAAAATACGACCTCATCGACTTTGAACTGGGTGTAAAAATCACCGGAGCCGGTTTTCCGGTATATAAAGGCAAAGGTGCCCGCCTGCAACGGGCCCTCATCAACTTCTTCCTGGACAATGCCAGGGAAGCCGGCTACCTGGAAGTACAACCTCCCTACGTGGTGAACGCCGCTTCCGGTTACGGCACCGGTCAGTTACCCGACAAGGAAGGCCAGATGTACCACGCCACCTTGGATGATTTTTATCTTATTCCTACTGCCGAAGTACCGGTAACCAATATCTACCGCGACGTCATCCTCAACGAAAAAGACCTGCCCGTGATGAACACGGCCTATTCGGCCTGTTTCCGCCGCGAAGCCGGTTCCTACGGCAAGGACGTACGCGGATTGAACCGCCTGCACCAGTTCGACAAGGTGGAAATTGTGCGCATCGACCACCCCGACCATTCCTACGAATCACTGAAGGAAATGGTGGATTACGTGCAGTCGCTGGTCGACAAACTGGAACTACCCTGGCGCATCCTGCGTCTGTGCGGTGGCGACATTAGCTTCACCTCTGCCCTCACTTTCGACTTTGAGGTGTATTCAACCGCCCAGCAACGCTGGTTGGAAGTCAGTTCGGTGTCCAACTTTGAAAGTTACCAGGCCAACCGCCTGAAATGCCGGTTCAAGGCCGAAGGCGGCAAACCCCAGTTGTGCCACACCTTGAACGGCAGTGCCCTGGCACTTCCGCGCATCGTGGCCGCCTTGCTGGAAAACAATCAGACGCCGGAAGGCATCCGTATTCCCAAGGCCTTGGTTCCGTACACGGGATTTGACCTTATTGATTGAAACCAACGCCATCAACGCGCCTCATGAATGCACCTTCCAACCCAACCTGCCCTGCCTGTGGCTCCACCCATCTGGGTGAACCCATACCTTGCAAGGATCATTTTGTCACGCAGGAAACCTTTCACCTCCGCGAATGCCTGGACTGTGAATTCAAGTTCACCTCCGACGCACCTGATGCGGAACACATTGGCAGGTATTACAAGAGCGACGCGTACATTTCCCACTCAGATACCAAAAAAGGGCTGATCAACCGGGCGTACCACCTGGTCCGCAGCTTCATGCTGGGCAGCAAGCGCAGGCTGATTGCCGGACACACAAAAGGATTGGACCTGCTGGATATTGGTTGCGGCACCGGCTATTTCCTCCACCACATGGCCCAACATGGATACCGGGTAGCCGGCATTGAGGTGGATGCGGATGCCCGTGCGTATGCGGCTGCTCAATTCGGACTAAAAGTGGATGGAACCGAGGTGGTCTATCAGGAAAACCGGACCAACGCCTACGATGTCATTACCCTGTGGCATGTTTTGGAGCACCTGTACGATGCGCCTACCTACCTGAAATGGATGGAACAGGCATTGAAACCAGACGGTGTCGTGGTGATTGCCATACCCAACCATGCCTCCCTGGATGCCTCTGTCTATGGCAGCGACTGGGCCGCCTATGACCCTCCCCGTCACCTGTGGCATTTCAAACCGGGAGTGTTGGATGCCTTCATCAAACCTTACGGCTTCAAGGTGGTTCAATACAAGGGCATGCCCTTTGACGCCTGGTACAATTCCTTGATGAGCGCCAAATACACGGCAAAACGCTATCCGCTACTCGACGGTTTTCTCACCGGGTTGCGCTCCAACTTGAACAGCCTGGGTTTTCCGGAACGCAGCAGTTCCGTCATCTACATCATCCGTAAAATTGAATCACACAGTTAAATCGGAATGTTCCAAAAACGTTTAACCATAGTGTTTCTTTTGCTGGTCTCGACAGCTTATCTGGGCGCCCAAACGCTCAATCAAGCCAAAGCCTGGTTTTTGAATGGGCAATACGAAAAAGCCTTGCCGGTGTTCCAAAAACAGATTCAAGTCAAACCGGCCGATGGCAGTCTGAACTTTTGGGTTGGAGTTTGCCTGCTGAAGACTGGCACTGTAGAAGAAGCTATTCCTTACCTGGAAAAAGCCGACGAAAAGAAAGTACAACAAGCCAAATGGTATTTGGCCGATGTGTATGAAACACTGGGCGACCCTGAAAAATCCTTGGTTTTTCTGGAAGAATACCTGAGCATTCCCAACCTGTCCGAAAACAACCAGAACGCCGCCTATAGTCGTATTGACAGTTTGAAAACGGGAATCGAACACTTGAGGCGTGTGGAAGATGTGCTCATCATTGACAGCCTCGTGGTACCCAAAATTGACATGTACAATCACTTTCATTTGTCCAAGGCATCAGGTACGCTGCTTATCGCCCACAACCTGTTCCCCCGAATGGATTTTGATTTTGGTCATGTATACCTGCCCGAACGGAACGACAGGGCCTTTTACGCTGACACAGCCTTCCGCAATGGACTTGACCTGATGAGCAGGCACCGCTTGTTGAGCGACTGGGGTGAACCGGAAGTACTTCCTTCAACGGTCAATACCGCTGCCGATGAGATCAATCCCTTTTTCCTGCAAGATGGCATCACCCTCTACTTCTCATCCGATAGGGAAGGTGGACTGGGAGGTAGAGATATTTACGTAACCCGGCTCAACCCGGCCACCAACTCCTATGTGCAACCCGATTTACTGGGTATGCCCTTCAATTCACCGGGCAACGAGTATTTTCTCGTCATCGATGAAAGCATCAACCGTGGCTACTTTGCAACCGACAGAAGGAACGACAAGGGCCACGTAACCATCTACACCTTTGTCCCCAACAAGGAAAAGGTCATGGTTACCGGAAAAACACTGGCTGAACTGAGATCGTTGGCTGAAATCCATTCCTTCAAAGATACCTGGGAGGGGAAGAACGTTGATTCCATCCTGAATGTATCCACTCCAGAGCCCAACCTTTCCCTTGACAGGAAAAACGTCGTTGAAATGATGATTTACATCAACGATTCAGTGGCTTACTACAGTCTGGATGAATTCACCTCACAGGAAGCCCGCAAAATAATGGAAAGCGTGATTTCCAACAAACAGGTGCTTGAGAGAAAAGTGGCCGATCTTGAGGAAAAACGCATTCTTTTCAACAGCGCCGACAGAAGCACCCAGGAAAAACTGCGGGTAGAAATCCTGTCGCTGGAAAACGACATCCGCCAACTTCGCTCCGATTTACCCATGCTGGAAATGACGGTGCGCAACCTGGAAATAAAGGCGCTGACAAAATAATGTTCGAAATGTCAACCGAAGCATAATTTTGTGTATCTTTCCGAAAAATTAGCCATCTATGAGTCTTGCATTCATTATCGGATTGATTGTCCTCGGCATCTTCTTTTTGGTTATCGAAATCTTTTTAATTCCCGGCATATCCTTACCTGGCATAGCCGGTGTAGCCTGTATGATAGGTGGTGTTTCCATGGCCTATATCCGTATGGGGCCGGTAGCAGGCACCTGGACGCTGGGGATTTCTATTATTGCACTTGCCGTTGTCCTGTATGGATTTTACCGGTCAAAAACCTTCGACAAGATGGCTCTTAAAACTGACATCGACTCCAAAACCAACCCCTTCGACGGACAGGAAATAAAGGTTGGCGACCGGGGAACCGCCATAACACGGCTTGGTCCCATTGGCAAGATTCAAATTGGAGACACCGTTATCGAAGG
>CAYPLF010000007.1:0-67102 GCA_964411555.1 uncultured Bacteroidales bacterium
TAGGAAATCAACCGCTTAAGCATTTCAGGTTCCAAAGCATACGTTGGTTTGAAAGTATCTGACTGTGCGTATCGTAACAGGCTGTTGTACAGTTGAACAGCCTCTGGTTTATCCATAATCTCGAACAATTTGGAGGTGCAAACCAACAAACGCCCCGCTCCCACCTTGAATTCACAAATCAAACCCAGTTTCAGGTTTCGTTTTGGATGGTCAATGACCTGTACGATAGGCCTATACGTTGAATCAAGCAATGAAAGGTTTAGCGCACGACTGATGGAAACGATGTTCATCCATTGCCAGTTGGCGTGTGATTCGGTGGGAAAATCAGAAAAAAGCGGGTGTTTTGATTGGATGAACAAACCCAATGTTCCCGGTGAGGTGCCGGAGGTAAGCTGTCCGGGAAAGAAACTACCGGGAAGGCTGTTAGAATAAACGCTGCGGATGGTCGGCAACAGCAACACATTATCACCTGCTTCGAGTTGGTTCATGACCACCTTGTTGAGCAGAGAAGAAACCATCACTGAATTTGAAGATGAGGGTGTTGTTGCGGGATACACCCAAATAGAATATTCATTCCGAAAATCGGTACTATCCAACAGAACGGTCAGATTCAGCTTGACCGGTTTGTTAAATTCGGATAGCGGGAAATCAATGTTTCCAGGGTTTGATACCATTCCACTATTCAAGAGCGATTTGATGACAGAGCCAGATTTCACTATTTTACCATCAGGCAGGCTAAGCGACCATTTAATGGTAGAGGTAAGCGCTTTATCGGAATAATTGGCCACTGCTACTGCAGCATGGAATAACTCGGATTGAGACCAGCAACGCTTGTCCATAACCAATAAGGGTACCACACTGTTGTTGAATTGCTGCCAACTTGCAGGCTCTTCACTAACCAAAGACGGGTATTCCATGAATAGGTATCCCGACAAACCCGGTGTTCGAAAGGCGGTTTCAATATCAGCCCGGTAACACAGGGTTGCGAATTTACGTGTGGCTTCAGATAAGTCTTTTTCAGCTGTTGTGGCTGTCTTCTTCACTGAAATGAAGGGGTACTGATTCAAGGGCTGTGTGTTTACAGGAACTGTCAACGAACGCCTATATGGGTTGGAAAAAAAGACAAACGAAGGATGATGGCCAAAAGCCGATATAACAGCGTTCACCGATGGGGTTTGATCAGGCAAATCAACTTGAATGTACAAGCCTAGTTTATCGGCAGCACTGAAAGCTGCTTCGGGAGGGCACCAGGATACAAAGCGGCAATAATTGAACCCCACTTGTTTGAGGTGTTCGAACCGTTTTTTCCAGGTTTCCACATTCATGAAGGAAGCAGATGATTGGAGAAAATTGCCAGATTCAACATATCCCTTCAAAAAGCTGTTCTGATCATTGATTACAAAATGGGTACCACCATTCCCCAACGATTTTAATCCATACACACGTGAAAGCGCATCAACCCAGGTATTTTTTTCGTCAGAAACCTGAGCCTTCACTCGAATCAAGGGTTGACTGAATTCGTCCCATAATGGCATTCGGCCTCTGATGGCATAATTGACCGTGATGGTTGAATCGGATGTAACACGGTAGGATGAAGAGGCTGCATTCACATTCAGGTCGCCCAGTACGTATTGCAGGGAAATCTTCAGGTTAAGGTGTTCTTGTTTGGGAGGATTCGTAATATGAAGTTTGATACGAATGTTCTTGGTATCAAAATTGGGTGTAATGGACATTCCGGTAATGTGAGTAAAACTGGTAGCCTCAAGTCTAATATTGCCCATGATGGTGTTGGCTGAACCCAAAACCGGGTCATTCCCTCCCGACGGCGAACGGTCAATACGCAGGGTCAAGGTATGTTCGCCCGGTGTCAACCAAGGGGTCAGGTCAAGGTTCCGAGGAGCAAACATCAAATTTGATTCACCGGCTGGTTTACCATCCACCCATATCATCATGTGATTGGTCCGTTCCACTGAGAACAAGACGCTTTTACCCTTCCACAAATCGGGTATGCTCACCTTTTTAGAAAACCAAACCGGCCCGGATGCCTGTATCTTCGGTATGCCGGGTAACTCAATCGTTTCTTGAAACGCACTCGTTGACCAGTTGTTTGATAAACCTTCGTTATTCGGATCGAGGGCATACATCCACTCTCCGGAAAGGTCTAGACTATCACGAACATTATCACTTGGGCTATCGCATGAAACAAGGCACACAAGCAAAAGAAGGAACGTGGATATGGTAGTTCTCATGGTGTTGTCAGCTTGGTTAAACAAATATCTGTTATTATTTCATTACATCAAAATAATATGACTTGGTTTGCTGGTGTAAGCCAACCGTATATGTTAATATACGTTAATGAACATCATATATAAAAGCCATAAATCCTGCTGGGAACTGTATATTTATGTACTTTTGCAGTTGAATCAAAGGCTGATTTGATTGGGCTGTTGATGCGTTCTTTTATTTTTGCAAAAGGTTAACAAATAAGGTATTACATGGATTGGTTTATGGACTTGGTGTGGCAGAATTCCGTTGCGCATACCATCTTTTTGCTGGGTATTGTCATAGCTTCCGGTGTGTATCTGGGAAAAATTAAAATTGGTGGCATCTCCCTAGGTGTTACCTGGGTGCTTTTTGTGGGCATCATCATCAGTCATTTTGGAATGACCATTGAATCAGAACTGCTACATTTTATCAAGGAATTTGGTTTAATCTTGTTCGTTTATTCCATTGGCTTACAGGTAGGTCCCGGTTTTTTCTCTTCGTTTAAGAAAGACGGCCTTCGACTCAACGGTCTGGCAACTTCCGTCGTGTTGCTGGGTGTAGCCATTGCCATTGTGTTTTTTTTCATGACCGACTACCCCATTTCAACCATAGTGGGTATTCTATCCGGTGCCATTACCAATACACCGGGAATGGGTGCTGCCCAAGAGGCCTATCATCAGATTCATGGTTCAACCGATCCCACCATTGCACTCGGTTATGCGGCTGCCTATCCATTGGGTGTGGTAGGCATCATTACAGGAACCATCCTGATCAAGTACCTGTTCGGTATTAAAATGGACAAAGAAAAAGCCAGGGTTGATGCGGAAAACACCCTAAACAGCAATTTTGTGTTGTTGACGGTTCAGATAAAGAATCCGGCCATCTTCGGCAAACCCGTTTCTCATGTAACCAGTTTGCTGGATGAACATTTTATCATATCCCGTGTACTCAAAAGCGACGGCACGGTTACGTTGACCCATGCCGATACCATTCTTGAAGCCGATGATCTGGTGTATGTGGCCACTGAACAGTCTGAACAGGAAAAAGTTCTCACTTTTCTCGGTATTGAAGCAGAGATGGACTGGTACAACGATCAGAGCAACCTGGTTTCCCGCCGCATTCTGGTCACGAAAGATGCCGTAAATGGAAAAACCTTGGGTTCATTGCAACTGAGAAAGACGTACGGCATCAACATCACCCGCATCAACCGTGCCGGGGTGGATTTCCTGGCAACGCCTTCTTTGGTGCTTCAAATCGGTGACCGCGTAATGGTGGTTGGTCCTGAATCGGCCATCAAGAATGTGGAACAGGTGCTGGGTAATTCCCTGAAACGCCTGGATCACCCCAACCTGACACCCATTTTCATTGGCATTGCCCTGGGTGTTGCCTTGGGTAGTATTCCCTTTACCATTCCAGGCATTCCTCAGGCTGTCAAACTGGGTTTGGCCGGCGGTTTGCTTGTCGTTTCCATTTTGATTGGCCGATTCGGCCCCCGGTTCAAACTGAACACCTACACCACCATGAGCGCCAACCTGATGCTGCGGGAAGTGGGTATCACCTTGTTCCTGGCCAGCGTGGGCTTGTCGTCGGGTGAGAAGTTTGTGGAAACGGTGTTCACCACAGACGGGTTGATGTGGGTTGGCATGGGATTGTGCATTACCCTGATACCCTTGTTGATAGTGGGAAGCTTTGCCAGAGGTGTGCTGAAAATGAATTACTTTGAAATCATGGGTACCCTGGCCGGAAGCACCACTGACCCCCCTGCCCTTGCCTATGCCAATCAAGCCAGCAACAGCGACTTACCCGCCGTTGCTTATTCAACGGTTTATCCTGTCACCATGTTTTTGCGGGTTTTGACAGCTCAGTTATTAATCCTTATCTTTGCTTGATAAGGCCTGACCGACGTTCATAAGCGGGATGGCATCAGCAGTGTAGAATGAACCATGATCTATCCCGCGCATTTTGAGCAAAAAATTGGTTTTGACCAAATCAGGCAGCTGTTGAAGGCTGCCTGCCTAAGTTCCATGGGTAAGGAATGGGTGGATGCCATGAGTTTCAACACTTCGTTTGAAACCATCCAGGAATTACTTGACCGCAGCCAGGAATACATTTCGCTTCAACAGGGTGCTGAAACCCTACCGGACTGTTACTTTTACGATGCCAGGCCTTCGTTGAAGAAAGCCCGCATTGAAGGCAGCTGGATCGATGAAACGGAAGCCCTCAACCTACGACGTTCGCTGTATTCCATCGTCCAGGTGGTCCGTTTTTTCTCAAAGGAAGAGATTGAGGCCAACTACCCTCGCCTTTCGGCTGTGGCTAAGGCTACCCCCGTATTCCCCGACATCATCAAGCGCATCGACGCCATCGTTTCCCCCATCGGAGAAATACTGGACAATGCGTCGCCTGTGTTGGGTGGTATCCGGCATGAACTTCGGTCAACCCTGAACAGCTTGTCAAAACGACTTCAAAGCATTCTTAGGCAAGCCCAACAGGAAGGTTATGTCGATAAGGATACAGCCCCCAGCGTGCGGGACGGACGGTTGGTCATTCCCATTTCGCCTGCCTTCAAACGAAAAATCAAGGGCATTGTTCACGATGAATCGGCCACCGGAAAAACGGTGTACATTGAACCGGCTGAATTGGTGGAAGCCAACAACCGCATCCGGGAATTGGAAAACGAGGAACGACGCGAGATTGTCCGGATCCTGACTGTGTTGACAGATGCCATCAGGCCTTTTGTGGTTGAGATGCAGGAATCCTATCAGCTGTTGGCTGAAATGGACTTTTTACGTGCGAAGGCGCTGTTTTCCAGAGATATAGGGGCTATTCGCCCCCGATTTGACAATAATCCCTGTCTGGAATGGGTGAAAGCTATTCATCCCCTGCTAAACTTATCCTTGCGCAAACAGCAAAAACAGGTGGTACCGCTTACCATTTCCCTAACCGAAAAGCAGCGGCTACTGATTATTTCCGGACCGAATGCGGGTGGAAAATCGGTGTGCCTAAAAACGGTTGGTCTGTTGCAGTACATGCTTCAATGCGGCATGATGATTCCCCTGCACGACAGTTCGAGGACCGGTTGCTTTGAACGGCTCTTCATCGATATTGGTGATGAACAATCCATAGAGGACGACCTGAGTACATACAGTTCCCACTTAATGAACATGAAGTTTTTCCTGAAGCAGTGCCAGGGGAAAACACTGTTGTTGATTGACGAATTTGGTACGGGTACGGAACCAAAGATTGGCGGAGCCATTGCCGAAGCTTGCCTGGACCGTTTCAACCGGCAAAAAGCCTATGGAGTCATCACCACCCATTACAGCAACCTCAAACACTATGCAGACGACCACGAAGGGGTTGTCAACGGTGCCATGTTGTACGACCGACACGAGATGCGCCCCCTATTCTCCTTGGAGATTGGTCGTCCAGGCAGTTCTTTCGCCGTTGAGATAGCCCGGAAAATCGGTCTGCCGGAAGATGTCATCAACGAGGCTACCGATATTGTAGGCAGCGATTACGTCGATATGGACAAATATCTGCAGGATATTACCCGCGACAAACGCTATTGGGAAAGCAAACGCCAGACCGTCCGTATTCAAGAAAAAAAGACGGAGGAAATGGCTGTTCGTTTGGAACAGGAACTAAGCGAACTTAAGCAACAACGCAAGGAAATTCTGCAAAACGCCAAACTAGAGGCTGCCCGCTTGTTGGAGGAATCCAACGCGAAGATTGAGCAGACCATCCGGCAAATCAAAGAAGCCCAGGCACAGAAGGAAGAGACCCGCGAGATTCGGAAAGACCTGCAATCGTTCAAACAATCCTTGGACGACAAGGGTAAAGAAACGGATGAACAGATAGAGCGTAAGATTCAGAAAATCAAACGGAAAGAGAATAGAAAAAACGAGCACGCAACGTCACGTGCCACTTCGACTGAACAAAAACCGGCCAAACCGGTGAAACCTTTGTCAGTCAACGACACGGTACGGATGAAAGGCCAACACGCCACAGGAACCATCCTTGAATTGAAAGGAAGAAAGGCGAAGGTTGTGTTTGGTATGATTCATACTACGGTTTCCTTGGACCAATTGGAGGCTGCTACTCCTGTACTAAAAATAGATACGAACCCCTATACTACCCTGGGTCGCAAAACCAGCGAGAACATTCACGAGAAAAAGCTCCAGTTCAAGCAGGAAATTGATGTCAGGGGCATGCGGGGTGATGAAGCGCTGCAGGCTGTTACCTACTTTATCGATGATGCCATCATGACAGGCGTATCTCGCGTGCGCATCCTGCACGGAACGGGTACAGGCGCGCTACGGCAGTTGATCCGACAATACTTGGGGACGGTTCATGGCGTGAAAGACTATCACGACGAACACATACAGTTCGGTGGTGCTGGCATTACGGTGATTGATTTGGAATAGAAAACGAGTTGATTGTTAATTGGAAACGATTCAACGTACGAACGACTGCATAAAAGAATGGCAACAGAATACAGGCTGACCGATTGGCTTCCGACCACAAAAAAGGAGTTGGAAATCAGAGGATGGGAACAGGTTGATGTCATCCTGTTTTCCGGAGATGCCTATGTGGACCACCCCTCATTTGGAGCGGCCGTTGTGGGGCGATTGCTGGAGGCGCAAGGTTTGAAAGTGGCCTTGGTGCCCCAACCTGACTGGAGGGGCGATTTCCGGGATTTCACCAAGCTGGGGCGTCCTCGTTTGTTTTTTGCCATTTCGGCCGGTTGCATGGATTCCATGGTGAACCACTATACCGCCAATAAAAGACTGCGTTCAGACGATGCCTATACGGCCGGAGGAAAAGCAGGTGCCAGGCCCGATTACGCCACGGTCACCTATGCCACCATCCTCAAACGCCTCTATCCCGATGTCCCCTTGGTTATTGGAGGTATTGAAGCCTCCTTGCGACGCTTGACCCACTACGATTACTGGTCGGACACTGTAAAACCGTCCATCTTGGTGGAAAGCGGAGCCGACCTCTTGGTGTACGGCATGGGCGAAAAACCCTTGCTGGAACTGTGCAAACGGCTGGAACTGGGTGAACGCATCGAGGAAATGAAAGATGTGCCGCAAACGGCGTATGTACGGAGCAAACTGAAAAACCAACCCACTCCTGGTTCAGATACAATGCAACCTGTTGAAGAAAAGGGCGTATTTCGTTTGTACGCGCACGAGGAATGTTTGTCCGATAAACACAAACAGGCCTCCAATTTCAAGCACATCGAGGAAGCCTCAAACACATGGCAAGCAGATACCTTGATACAAGCTGTTGGAAACGAAGATGTTGTGGTCAATCCCCCCTTCCCGACAATGACCACGGAAGAATTGGATAGCGTATACGCACTGCCGTTTACCCGTCTGCCCCATCCCAAATACAAGGAAAAGGCCATTCCGGCCTATGAAATGATCAAGCATTCGGTGAACATCCACCGGGGTTGTTTCGGTGGTTGTGCGTTCTGCACCATCTCCGCCCATCAGGGTAAGTTTATCGTCAGCCGCAGCCTGTCATCCGTATTGCAGGAAGTGCGCAGGATGACGGAAATGGACGATTTCAAGGGCTATATCAGCGATTTGGGTGGTCCCTCGGCCAATATGTACCGCATGGGGGGCGTCGATACTTCCATCTGTCAACGGTGCAAACGGCCTTCCTGCATCCATCCGGGTATTTGTACCAACCTGAATACCGACCACAAGCCCTTGATTGATCTGTACAAGGCTGTTGATGCTTTACCGGGTGTCAAGAAAAGCGTGATTGGCAGCGGAATCCGGTATGACTTGCTCATTCAGCCCAAATCTGGCACTTCCGGCAATAAGCCAGCAACCAAAAACGCCAACAACCACGCAACCGAATACATGAGAGAGCTGATTACCAATCATGTATCGGGTAGGCTGAAGATAGCGCCGGAACATGTTTCAGATTCGGTGTTGAGCATCATGAGGAAACCCACTTTTTCCTTATTCAGTCAATTTAGGGATGCATTTGAAGCGATTGAAGACGAACGGATGAAATACGCTTCCACTGGACGTCAGCAGTTGATACCTTATTTTATTTCCTCCCACCCTGGCTGCACGGAATTCGACATGGCCGAATTGGCGGCTGAGACCAAACGCCTGCATTTCAAGCTGGAACAAGTGCAGGATTTTACGCCTACTCCCATGACATTGGCCACGGAAATGTATTACACCGGGTTGAATCCCTACACCTTAAAGCCGGTATTTTCGGCCAAGACCCGTGATGAGAAACTGACTCAACGGGAGTATTTCTTTTGGTACAAGCCCGAATCCCGCGACGCCATCATCCGTCGCCTGAAACGCCTCAACCGTCCCGATCTCCTCAAACGACTCTTCGGCTGAATAATTCGTGTCCACCTCAGTACGGGGCTGTTGGATACAGGCTTCCGTTGCGGCGGCGGAACAGAAACAGGTTCTTATTCCGGAAGAACTAAAAGTGGATTGTAATGATGGATCAGGCTAAACCGCGCTTACCGATGCATTCGTAGGTGAAACCGGCCTCAATCAGGTCACTTTCCTCGTAAATGTTACGACCATCAAACAAAACAGGATGATTCATCAACTTACGGACAACAGCCCACGATGGCAGGCGGAATTCCTTCCACTCAGTGACCAGCAGCAAAGCATCGGCACCCAGCACCGCATCGTAAATATCCTTGCCATACACGACCGAATCACCCAACGTGTGCTTGGCCTCATTCATTGCCACAGGATCGTACACCCGAACCTTGCAACCTGCAGCCAATAACTGTTTGATAATGACCAATGAAGGAGCTTCACGCATGTCGTCGGTTTCAGCCTTGAAAGCCAAGCCCCACAACGCGATGGTTTTACCAGCCAAGACGGACGCATCCCCCTTCTTGCCTACCACTTTATCGAAATAGTTCAGTAATTTCTTGAACATGACCTGCTTCTGATCGTTGTTCACTTCCTCAACAGCCTTGAGAATACGCAAATCGTAATTATAACCGTTGGCCGTTTTGATCAACGCCTTCACATCCTTGGGAAAACAACTACCCCCGTATCCCAAACCAGCGTACAAGAACTTATTGCCAATTCTGGGGTCGGTACCAATGCCTTTCCTGACCATGTTGACATCGGCACCCACCAGTTCACACAAATTCGCGATGTCGTTCATGAAACTGATGCGGGTGGCCAACATGGCGTTGGCTGCGTATTTGGTCATTTCTGCCGAAAGGATGTCCATAAAAATGACGCGGAAATTATTCAGTAAAAACGGACGGTACAATTTGGTCATGAGTGACTGGGCAGTTTCGGAATCAACACCCACCACTACGCGGTCGGGTGACATGAAATCCTTGATGGCTGCTCCTTCTTTCAGAAATTCCGGATTGGAAGCCACGTCAAATTTCAACTTGGACTTGCGTTTGTCGAGTTCTTCCTGGATAGCCCGTTTAACCAATTTATGGGTACCGACAGGTACGGTACTTTTCGTGACAAAGACCAGGTACTTGCTCATGAATTTTCCAACGCTTCTGGCTACCGCTTCCACGTATTTCAAATCAGCACTGCCGTCTTCCCCTTGAGGTGTACCCACCGCACAAAAAACCACTTCTATTGGGTTGGAAAGCACGGTTTCCAAGTCTGTGGAAAACTGTAACCGGCCGGCTTGCTGGTTGCGCAACACCATTTCTTCCAAACCAGGCTCGTATATGGGCATGATACCCTTTTTCAGGTTATCAATCTTGGTTGTATCCACATCGATACAGATGACTTCTGTTCCATTTTCTGCAAAGCAGGCACCCGAAACCAATCCAACGTAACCTGTACCGATAACAGCGATTTTCATAGTAGTCTATATTTCTTTATAAAATAGATAAGTCTAGATTCCTTTTCTTCTGATTTTCAGTCTAATGGAGTTTTCTATCGGTGTTTCGCACACACATGCCAGGTAACCACCTCCTCCAGCTCCCGGCATTTTCCAGGCCAACGCCTTGTCTTTGTATCGTTCAATGACCTCTTGAATCTGTGGCGTCATCATGGCTGGGAACATGGAAACCTGAGCCTCAAAAGATGCTTTATACGATTGGGCAAACGCTTTTAGGTCTTTTTGCAAAATGGCATCCCAGCATGTTTGAGCTGCACTGGCCAATGACTTCACCCCATCTTGTGTGATGGAACTGTTTTTTAGCACGTTGCATCCTGCTTCGCGTGGCCACATCAAGACCATGCACAGGTGTTCCTCCAACCAGGTTAGAACAGATTCATCGTGGCACGATTCGATACGTTCCGGCCAGTACTTTCCATTATAGTAGTGCCGGTTCAAACCCGGCAAACAGATGCCTATGGAATCCTGGGCGCCTGAGATTTCAGACCGTCCCGGTTCGTTTTCATACCGGAACAGCATTTCAGCCAGTTTTTCCGGGTGTTCCATGGGCAACTGATGGGGCCACAGTTTTCGGGCAGCATTCCGTGTCGAAGTGGACATGCCACAGCGTTCCATAAATTCGATGGTAGGCTCCAGGGAGATGGTGATGGCCCAACCGGGGGCAAGACAGGAAACATACGGCTGGTCTATCCAAGTTCCGGCCAAATCCAAGCGGAAAGGTAATTGGCAATGATTGGCCGAACGGATGGATGTGGTTGAACGCGAAGGCAATCCGGCCTCGGGAATGCGTTTTAGAATCAGATAGTCAATGCCCAGTTCTCTACAGAAATCTTCTTTTGCCGGTGAATGGCCGTCTTCGTTTACGATAAACAGGTCTGGCATGAATCGTTTTACGTCATCCTTAAAATCCAGGATACCTGAGCCTGAGTTGATCCAGGCATCGGTCACATACCGGATGGATTTCACCATATACAGGCGTTCCTGTTCTGAATTCACAGTGCTTCTGCCCTTCAATTCGTAAATGGTGGTATCAGAACCCAAACCCACGTACAAGTCACCATAGCCTGCCGCCTCCTTGAAAAAGGCAACATGCCCGCTGTGCAGCAAGTCGTAGCATCCGGATACAAAAACGCGTTTTTTCATAAATTGATACAGTTGACGCTAAAACGGGAAGCTACGTTTAAAAACGGTAAGCTTCGTTCAAGAACGGTGCTGCTTCATCCTTGGGTGACAAAATCAACTTCTCTTTCTCAATCGGCCATTGAATGCCTACTGTCGGGTCGGCAAAGTTCAACGCCACTTCGGTAGCAGGCTGATAGGTATTGTCCACCTTGTATTGGAAGATGGCTTCCGGACTGGTGACCAGGAAACCGTGGTAAAATCCGCGAGGTACGAACAGTTGCCGTTTGTTTTCCTCTGACAACTCAACAGCGACGTAACGGCCAAACGTGGGCGAACCCTGGCGGGCATCCACAACGACATCCAGCACGGAGCCGATAATGACGCGTACCAGTTTGGCCTGTGCTGCATCGCCGGCTTGGGCATGCATGCCCCTGAGTACACCAAAGGTGGACTTGGATTCGTTGTCCTGGATGAACTGTACCTTGCCAATGTTGGCTTCAAACAGGACTTGTTTGTAGGATTCCACGAAATAGCCCCGTTGGTCGGCAAAAACCCTGGGTTCGATTACCCATACACCGGGTATGTCTTGTTCAATAAAGCGCATGGTCAACGGTTGGAATACATTCGTTCGTAATAGGTTTGGTATTCTCCGGAGGTAACCTCATTTACCCATTCCTGGTTTTCCAGGTACCAACGGATGGTTTTAACAATGCCTTGCTCAAAACTCGTTTCAGGGTACCAACCCAGTTCGGCTTTCATCTTGCTTGGATCGATGGCGTAGCGTTTGTCGTGTCCCAAACGATCCTGCACATAGGTAATCAGGTTGTAGGAAACGGTGGAAAGGTCGGTTTTCAAGACCTTCCTGTATTGCGGTTCCTCTTCCATCAACCGATGGATGGTGTCTATGGTCAGTTTGACGATTTCGATGTTTTGTTTCTCGTTGTGGCCACCTACGTTGTAGGCCTCACCGGCCCTGCCCTTGCGGACCACCAGTTCGATGGCCTTGCAGTGGTCTTCCACGTACAGCCAATCCCTCACGTTGGTTCCATCGCCGTAAACAGGTAACGGTTTTCCTTCCAATATATTCTTGATAATCAGCGGAATTAGTTTTTCGGGGAAATGATACGGACCATAATTGTTGGAACAGCGGGTGATGGTAGCCGGGAATTTGTAGGTTTCGCTATAGGCTTTGACAATCAGGTCGGCCGATGTTTTAGACGCTGAATACGGACTTCTGGGATCCAGAGGCGTGGTTTCGGTGAAATAGCCGGTGGCTCCAAGGGAACCATAGACCTCATCGGTGGAAACCTGGTGGTAGCGGACGCCTTCTTTCCATGTGGGATAGCCGTTTTCATCCTTTCCGGTTGTCCAATGAGCCCTGGCAACATCCATCAAATTTTGCGTGCCCAGGATATTGGTTTCCAAAAAGAGTCGGGGGTTCACGATGCTGCGGTCCACATGGCTCTCTGCAGCAAAGTTCACCACCACGCTGATGGGGTACTTTTCAAACAGCGATGAAACCAAGGCTTGGTCGCAGATATCGCCCTTGACGAAGATGCAGCGTTGTCCGTCCACATCGCCGGCTATGGTACCGTAATTGCCGGCATAAGTCAATGCGTCCAGCACGATGAGTTGAACATCGTCGTAGCTGGAAAGTAAGTATTTCACGTAATTGGCACCGATAAAGCCGGCACCTCCTGTCACTAAATAGGTTCGTTTCATAGCTGTTTCGTTCGTGGTCGGTACTTATCCCTCAATCAGGGATAACAGGTACTGGCCGTATGCGGTTTTGTCTAATTTCTTGCCCAATTCCATCAGTTGGTCGTTGTCAATCCATTTGTTGCGCCAGGCTATTTCCTCGATGCAGGAAACATAGAATCCCTGGCGGTTTTGGATGGTGGCCACAAAATTCGAGGCTTCCAGCAGGCTGTCGCAATTACCCGTGTCCAACCAGGCAAAACCCCTGCCAAACAGTTCGACAGACAGTTCGCCCTCTTCCAGATACACCTTGTTCAAGTCGGTGATTTCGTATTCCCCCCGCGCCGATGGTTTTAGGGCTGCTGCTTTCGCCGTCACGCTGGCATCGTAAAAATACAAGCCTGGAACGGCATAGTGCGACTTGGGTTGTGCGGGTTTTTCTTCCAACGACTTCACCTTTCCGGTGGCGTCAAATTCCACCACGCCGTAGGCTCTTGGGTCTTTTACGTAATAACCAAAAATGCAGGCGCCCTTTTTGATGGTGGCCGCCCGTTTGAGCATGGTGGAGAACCCTTGTCCGTAGAACATGTTGTCTCCAAGAATCAGACAGCCCGGTTCTCCGTTCAAAAATTCGGCACCCAATACAAAGGCCTGGGCCAGTCCGTTGGGTTGCTCCTGAATTTTATAGCTGAATGACATGCCCAAATCCGATCCGTTTCCCAGCAAATCCCTGAACATGGGTAAATCGCGTGGAGTGGAAATGATCAACACTTCCCGGATTCCGGCTAACATCAAGGTGGACAAGGGATAATAGATCATGGGCTTGTCGTACACCGGCATGATTTGCTTGGAAATGGCTTTTGATAGGGGAAACAGGCGTGTGGCACTACCCCCGGCTAAGATGATTCCTTTCACGTGTGTTTTTATTGTTGGAAAACAAATGTACAAATTTTTAGCGAGCGCAGTACCAGGCATACATCTGCTGCACACCCTCTTCGATGTCAATGCGGTGATGCCAGCCCAGGCTGTGCAACTTTGAAGGGTCTGTCAGTTTACGCATCGTGCCGTCGGGTTTGTTGGCGTCAAAAAACAGTTCACCGGTATAGCCTACCGTGGCAGCCACCAGTTGAGCCAAGTCGCGGATGCTGATCTCTTTTCCGGTACCAATGTTGATGTGGCAATTCCTGACTTCCGGATTCGTCCCCTTCAAGTCAGAGAAATTCACTTGTTCCATCACAAAGACGCAAGCGTCGGCCATTTCTTCGCTCCACAGGAATTCCCGGGTGGGCGTTCCGGTTCCCCAAATGCTGATTTTATCCTTGTGTACACCATACTTCGCCAACTTGTCCACCATGGCGGAAAATGGGGCGTTCCCATCTACTCCTTCTACCGGGTACCGGTTGAAATCAGCCCTAAGCGCCGCTTCATCACCTGCCATCAGGCATTTGCCCAGATGTGCCTTCCGAATCAAAGCGGGAAGCACATGGCTTTTTTCCAGGTTGAAGTTGTCGTTGGGACCGTATAAGTTGGTTGGCATGACGGCAATGAAATTCGTGCCGTATTGCAGGTTGTAGCTTTCACACAGTTTCAACCCGGCTATTTTGGCTATGGCGTAGGGTTCATTGGTGTATTCCAGGGGTGACGTGAGCAGGCAATCTTCCGGCATGGGCTGCGGAGCTTCGCCCGGATAGATACAGGTGCTACCCAGGAACAGCAGTTTTTTAACGCCGTATTTCCAAGCGCAGTGGATGATGTTGTTTTGAATCTGCAGGTTGATGTAGATGAAATCGGCCCGATACAACGAGTTGGCTACAATGCCACCCACGTGGGCGGCGGCCAGGAATACGTATTCGGGTTTTTCCAGGTTAAAAAAGGCATCCACCGCTTGTTGGTCGGTCAAATCCAATTCTTCAAACGTGCGCAGCACAAAGTGGGAATAACCTTTATTTTGCAGGTTTTTCAGAATGGCCGAACCGACCAGTCCAGTATGACCGGCTACATATATTTTTGCCGTTTTTTCCATGGTATTATTCGAAGTAATTCAATATGCGATACCCACCCTCTTTTAGGTAGGTTTCTTTTTTCATCAACTTGATGTCGCTGAGCATCATATCGTTACACAGTGCTTTCAGGTCATATTGAGGTGTCCAGTTCAGTTTGGTCCTGGCCTTGGTGGCATCACCAATCAGTAACTCCACTTCCGTCGGGCGGAAATAGGCCGGGTCAACCCCGACAACCATTTCACCGATACGCGACAAGAAGGGTTCGTAGTGTTCCTCTCCAACCGTTGATACAAAGAGTTCCTTGTTTACAGCTTCCACATACCCTTTTTCATCCACACCGGTTCCTTTGAATCCGATGGAAACCCCCACTTCATTGAAGGCCATGGTGATGAAGTCGCGGATGGTAGTGGTGACACCCGTCGCAATGACGTAATCATCGGGTTGGTCTTGTTGCAAAATCAGGTACATGGCGCGAATGTAGTCTTTAGCATGTCCCCAGTCGCGTTTTGACGACAAATTGCCCATGAATACGCTTTTCTGCATTCCCAGCGCTATGCGTGAAACGGCCCGGGTTACTTTGCGGGTGACAAACGTTTCACCGCGTAAGGGCGACTCGTGGTTGAACAAAATACCGTTGCTGGCATGCATGCCATACGCTTCGCGGTAATTCACCGTAATCCAGTAGGCGTAGAGTTTGGCTACTGCATACGGACTGCGCGGATAGAAGGGCGTAGTTTCCTTTTGGGGAATTTCCTGGACCAATCCGTACAATTCAGAGGTGGAAGCTTGGTAAATGCGGGTCTTTTTGGTCAGTTCCAATAAACGGACAGCCTCGAGAATACGAAGGGTTCCCAAACCATCAGCATTGGCCGTGTATTCGGGCGTGTCAAAACTGACTTTCACATGGCTCATGGCCGCCAGATTATAGATTTCATCGGGCTTGATTTCCCCGATGATGCGGGTAAGATTCAAGCTGTCGGTCAAATCACCGTAGTGAAGAATCATGTTCCGGTTTTCTTCCCAGGGTGCCTGGTACAGGTGGTCTATCCTGTCGGTATTGAACATGGAAGAACGGCGTTTGATGCCGTGTACCACGTATCCTTTCTTAATCAGATATTCTGCCAGATAAGCACCATCCTGGCCAGTAATGCCGGTAATCAATGCGATTTTTGACATGGTGTGCGTTTAATGTATGGTAGCGTCATGGTTTGGGATTCAAGTGTGTCAACGATGATTTCAACAGTGATAACGTGGCCGGCATATCCACTTTTTCGGATAAATCAACCAGCTCGTCAATCAGGTCGGAAACCGTTTTGACATCACATGCCGGTAAACCATCTACCAAAATGTGTTTATGTTCGGTTTTTAATACGTAACTCTTATTGCTGTAGGGTTGTTCATTCATTTTTTCTCCCGGTCTCAATCCGGTATAGACTATTTGAATATCCTTGTTTGGAACATATCCGGCCAGTTCAATCAATTTGGAAGCAAGTGTTGAAATATTGACAGGTTCTCCCATATCGAAAACATACATCTGTCCATTCTTACCTAATGATGCCGCTTCCAATACCATTCGGCCTGCTTCCACCAACGTCACATAATAACGGTACATGTCAGGATGAGAAACAGTTACGGGACCTCCATCCTCAATTTGTTTTCTGAAACGGGGAATGGCTGATCCGTTTGTTCCCAGTGCATTTCCGAATCGGACAATCATGAACTTGGATGTGCTGTCTTTCACTGTCTGCGCCTTTGCTTGTACGTACCGTTCGGCCAGTTGCTTGGTTGCTCCCATGATGTTGGCGGGATTGACGGCTTTATCGGTTGAAACCAAAACAAAGCATTCTACACCGTAGTTAAAAGCAGCATCACAGACCATTTTGGCACCTAACGTATTGACCAGAACGGCTTCACAGGGATTATCCTCCATCAGTGACACATGTTTGTAGGCAGCAGCGTGGAATACCACCTGCGGTTTAAACGTGCTGAACAGCTTATCCAACCGATTCTTGCTTCTTACGTCTCCAATAATGGGAATGATGTGGGTATTCGGATAATTTTTCTGCATCTCCAATTGAAGATTGTGCAAGGGAGTTTCCGCCATATCGAAAAGAAGCAACAATCCAGGATTGGTTTGGGCCAGCAATCGGACAATTTCACTGCCTATGGATCCGGCTGCTCCGGTAATCAATATGGTCTTGCCTTTGGATTGTTCCGCTATCCGTTCCATATTGATGTGGATTTCATCGCGTTCCAACAAGTTTTCCAACTGAATGGGTTTCATTTGAATCTTGGTCATTCCGGAAGCGTCTACACCTTCAAGTGGAGGTGAAACCAGTACGGTCAGCCCCATGTCAACGCACGTTTCAATGAATGCTTGTTCGTTTTTGACACTTTGGTAACCCGGAAACAAGATGGTGGTGATTTCATACTTGCTGAATAACCAATCCAGGTTGTCTTCGTCCAGTATGAACACCGGCAAATCCTGAATACGTGTTCTTTTTGCGTGTTTATCCCTGGTTACAAAACCTTGAATGAAATGCTGGCTGTGGGAACTGCGGTTGACCCAATTGGCTAAGGCAAGGCTGTGTGAACCTATGCCATAGATCAGTGTTTTTTTCCGTTTGCCTATGGTGGTCTTTTTTACCCGGTTAAACAGGTATACTATGATCAATCTGAAAAAAAGAATAAGAAAAAAACAAAACAAAAACGTGTTGCTGACAAAGAGGAATGAAGGTCCTTTGGGTATGTTGAAAAACAGTAAAGTAAAATACAGGATAATCCCGGTCAAGAACAACGAAACAACGATGCGCCATATTTCCCTGAAGGAAGAGTGACGGATCAATCCGCGATAGGGTTTGAGGGCTATAAAGGTTAAAAGACAGGTCGCCAAGTAGATCAGCAACAAGTAATAACGATTGTACTCGCGAACCGGGATGTTGGATGTGATAATTTGTACCCACAGGGAACACATATATCCAACGGCGCATATAAGCATGTCAATGAACAAGACAATGCCCCTGTTTTTAAGGGAGCTTCTCATCAGCTTGTTGAAGAATTCCCTAAAAAGTAGCGCGTATCTTTCCACAGTAAATTGAAATTATGGTGCTACAAATGTAATTAAATGATTTCATACCCGCAAGATAACAATACCTATACAGTGTTCTCGCAAAATCATGCCTTTTTTGTACTTTTGTTTCTTCTACAAGAAGTGATGAAAATTGAACCGATGAACTATTGTGCCTTACTTGATGGGCTCATCAATAAGGACCAGGTGTTCCTGCTCTATAGGGAACCACACTCGCTTCACCCGAACCTGGCTGTTGTACCTGCATCTTCCATTGAGTACCTCGAACAAACCGAACACTTGAATGGTAAAACGGGCTATGTTTTTGCTCCTTTTGAGCCGAACGAAGAGCACCCCCTCGTTTTACTGGAAAACTATACACGTTACACTGGATATGCCTCCATCTCCACGTTTTTGGAAAAACAAGCAGCACAGGCCATAGAAGCGGAAAACTGCCCGGAACGCGTAATGGTTGGCCATTCCGCTACAACGTTGGAGAAGAACCACTATAAAAAAGCATTTAAGGCAATCCACGCTGCTGTAGTCGAGGGTGATTGTCAAAAAGTAGTTCTTTCACGCAATTGCCTCATTGAACGTCCTGCTCATTTTTCGCCTGCCGGATTGTTTGAGGCTGCTTGTTCCAACTATCCGGAAGCATATGTCTATCTGTTTCACTCTCCGGTTACCGGAACCTGGTTTGGGAGTACACCGGAGGCCTTGTTGATGGGTGATGGAGAAAACTGGCAGACCGTGGCTGTGGCTGGTACTAAACAATTGAACGATACAACCGATGTGGTGTGGGATGAGAAAAACCGCTTGGAACAACAAATCGTAACCGATTATGTGGAACATACCCTTGGATCGTTTGGCATACAGACAGAGAAGTCAGGGCCCTATCCTACCCGTACCGGCCAATTGGTCCATTTGAAAACCCAGTTTCAATTCAACCTGCCGAAAGCCATGCATGATCAGTTGGGAACTCTGATAGGTACTTTGCATCCTACGCCGGCTACCTGTGGATTTCCCAAGGAACAGGCCATGGAACTGATCCGCCGGCATGAACAGCACGACCGGTCTTATTACTGTGGATTTTTGGGCTCTCTCCTGGAGAATGGAACGACACAACTGTATGTCAACCTGCGCTGCATGAACATTACACCTGCCGGGTTGGTGTTGTATGCAGGAGGTGGAATCATGCCCGATTCGACGTGTGAATCGGAATGGGAGGAAACAGAAAGCAAACTTCAAACGTTATTGTCTTTGTTGGCATAATCGATAGACCCATGTACTCATCCAAACAGACCATACTGGAAACGGTAGCCCTGCTGAAAGCGCATGGCGTAAAACACCTTGTCATTTCACCGGGATCCAGAAACGCACACTTAATCCAAAGCTTTATCGTTGACCCCTTTTTCCATTGTTACTCAGTGGTTGACGAGCGAAGTGCGAGTTACATGGCCATAGGCCTGATCCATCAACTGGGTAAACCGGTGGCGCTTTGTTGTACGTCGGGTACAGCCGTTTTGAACTATGGGCCAGCCATAGCAGAAGCACATTACCAACACCTACCCCTTATTGTACTGTCTGCAGACCGTTCACAAGCTTGGATTGACCAATTGGACGGGCAAACCATCCCCCAGTCGAACGTGTTCCGTGACTTCTTTCACGCTTCGGTTACGCTTCCGGAAATCAACACGGCCGAAAGCCTTTGGCACTGCAACCGCCTGATCAACGAAGCCCTGATAGTCTGCACACACGATGGCGGAGGGCCTGTGCACCTGAATATACCCATTTCTGAACCCTTGTTTGACTTTTCAGTCCCATCTCTCCCCGAAGTCAGGGTGATTCACCGGTCAACGACGGTGAACCCAAGTCTGGACGCATCCCTGCAGTCACGGTGGCAGGTGGCACAGAAACGGTTGATCGTTGTTGGCCAGTTGCCTGTTTGTCACGCCTTGAACGAATTGCTTGACACGCTGGTGGAGCAATCGGCAACCGTGGTACTCTGTGAACACCTGTCGAACCTGGTTTCCGACCGGTTCATCCGGAATTTTGATGCCGTTTTGGGTTCATGTGACGACAACTTGCGTTCTGAGCTGGTACCCGATATCTTGATTACGTTGGGTGGGCATGTTGTGTCGAAGCAGTTGAAGAAGTGGCTACGGTCAAACACCTCTATGGAACACTGGCACATTTCATCGGAAAACAGGGTGGTTGACACCTATCAATCGCTGCGGGAACATCTTGTAGGTGATCCTGCAGAAGTGTTGTTTCAACTCCATTCGAGCATAGACAAACACCCCGACGTAACCTACCTGAACCGTTGGCAACTCCGTTCGGTGCGGATTCCCTCGCCTTCCCGGGAATTGCCTTTTTCCGACATGTCCGTCACCGGTTGTCTGCTAAATCAGTTGCCCAAGGATGCAACCCTCTTTGTGGCCAACAGCTCTCCGGTCAGGAACGTACAACTGTATCCCCGCCCAATAGTGGAAAAAATTGTCTGCAACCGTGGTACGAACGGCATTGAAGGTTCGCTGTCCACGGCCATTGGTTTGGCGTTGGAAACGAATAAACCTACCGTTGCATTGATGGGCGACCTCAGCTTTTTTCATGATCTAAGCGGCCTTTGGAACCCCTACTTTCCTGCCAACTTGCGTGTGGTGGTCATCAACAACGGTGGAGGAGGTATTTTCCACCAATTGGAAGGGCTGACCCTGTCGGCCGAACTGGAAGCATATATGGCTGCAAACCATCAACGCTCGGTGGAAAAATGGGTGGAAGCCGCCCAAATAACCTACCTGAAAGCCACCACCCAAGACGAACTCGACGAACACCTGTCTACCCTGTTCCGTACCGATTTACCCACAGGCGTGGTACTGGAAGTCCTGACTAGCAGTGAAACCAACAAACAGGCGATGACACGCCATCAATCCGACATCAAACAAGCATTACAATGAATACAAAGAGAGAGTGGAAACCCATCCGGGAATTTGAAGACATCCTGTTCGATGAATTCGAAGGCATAGCCCGCATCACCATCAACCGTCCCCGCTACCGGAATGCCTTTACCCCCACCACCTCGCAGGAAATCAGCGAGGCCTTGAAAATCTGCCGGGAACGGCAATCGGTCGGTGTGGTTGTCCTCACAGGAGCCGGTGACAAGGCTTTCTGCGCCGGAGGTGACCAAAACGTCAAAGGGTTGGGCGGATATATAGGGAAAGACGGCGTTCCACGCCTGAACATCCTGGATGTGCAGAAACAAATCCGCTCCATGCCCAAGCCTGTCATCGCCATGGTCAACGGTTATGCCATTGGCGGCGGACACGTCTTGCACGTGGTATGCGACCTGAGCATAGCTTCCGAAAACGCCATTTTTGGACAAACCGGTCCGAAAGTGGGCAGTTTCGACGCCGGTTTCGGCTCCTCGTACCTGGCTGAAATCGTTGGACAGAAAAAGGCCCGGGAAATCTGGTTCATGTGCCGTCAGTATTCGGCACAGGAAGCACTGGAGATGGGCCTTGTCAACAAGGTGGTTCCTTTTGACCAACTGGAAGACGAAGTGGTGGAATGGGCTAAAACCATGATGCAGCACAGCCCAATGGCCTTGCGCATGCTGAAGTTGGGCCTGAATGCAGCACTGGACGGACAAGCTGGTCTGCAGGAATTTGCGGGCAACGCCACGCTGTTGTATTACCTCACGCAGGAAGCTCAGGAAGGCAAGAAAGCCTTTTTGGAAAAACGCAAACCCAATTTCAACGACTTCCCCAAGTTCCCGTGAACAAACAGGCAAACACCCCCTTTTTCATCGATGTAGTTCCCTACACCCTACACTTTATCAAACCCGCCGGAACCTCCAGAGGAGTGATGACCGAGCACCGTGTTTGGTATGTGCACGTTGTGTCCAAGGATGAACCCAGAAAAGAAGGATGGGGTGAATGCGCTCCCTTGCCCGGTTTGAGTTGTGACGACCTTCCGGACTACGAAACCCGGCTCAGACAGTTTTGCGCGGACATTGAAGCGACTGGTCAACTGGATTCAACGGTCCTCCGCTCCTATCCATCCATGCTGTTTGGCCTGGAAACAGCCTTTCTGGCCTATAGAAAAGGCGGTTGGACTCCGTATGACACTCCCTTTTCCAAAGGATTGGCTGGTATTCCCATCAACGGTTTGATTTGGATGGGATCCATGGAATCCATGGCTGAACAAATTGAGCGTAAAATAAAACAGGGTTCCCGTTGCATCAAAGTAAAAATCGGTTCGTTGCGGTTTGAAGAAGAATTGGCCCTGTTGACCGGCATCCGTGCCCGTTTTACACCAGGACAGCTCACCTTAAGGGTGGATGCCAACGGCGCATTCACGACGGAACAGGCACCCGAACGCCTGAAACAACTGGCCGCGCTCGACATCCATTCCATCGAACAACCCATCAAGGCCGGCCAATGGGAACACATGGCCGCTCTGGTGGCCACCTCGAACATTCCCATAGCCCTCGACGAGGAACTGATCGGTGTGCAGGAGCAGTCAGAAAAAGAACGTTTGCTTGAAATCATCAAACCGCATTACCTGGTATTGAAACCCTCCCTGCATGGAGGCATCAGTGGCTGTGAAGAATGGATACGCCTGGCGGAAGCACGCTCCATCGGATGGTGGGTCACTTCGGCGTTGGAATCCAACGTGGGACTGAACGCCATCGCGCAATGGTGTGCCTCCCTGCCGATAACCATGCACCAGGGACTGGGAACAGGTGCGCTGTATAGCGACAACATCACCTTTCCTCTTTTTGTGACCGGTGAAAACCTGTGGTTCAATCGGGCCGACATTCAACCGCGCTTTTTTCCCGAAAAACCGGAAATGCCGGATGCTATACTGCGTACCGTCCAAACCCTTACCTTGAACGGCGTAACCTATAACTGGGAACAACTTCAGCAAGCCTATACCGAAAACCGTTTACCAGAAGGCCGTATGACGAAAGACCTGATTGTTTTCCTGCAAGAATGGATGAATCCAGCTTCCGTGTTGGACATACAGACTTCGGGTTCAACCGGAACGCCGACTCGCATGAAGGTGAAAAAGACACAGGTATTGAACAGCGCCAGGTTTACCTGTGACTATTTCAACCTGAAACAAGGGGACAGCTGCCTGTTGTGCCTGCCGCTTGAATTCATAGCTGCCAAAATGATGGTCATCCGCGCCTTGGTCCGTGGACTGAATCTTTGGTTGAAAGAACCGGATGGTCATCCCTTCGAGGGCCCTGTCAGGGATTATGCCTTTGTGCCCCTGGTCCCCCTTCAGGTGTTCAACACCCTACAAACCGAACGGGAAAAAGAGGCCCTGTCTCATTGTCAAACCCTGCTGATTGGAGGAGGTCCTCTTTCTTCCACCCTGGAATCAGCCTTGAGCGATTGCCCTGTTTCCATCTTTGCGTCCTACGGCATGGCCGAAACCCTCTCCCACATTGCCCTGAGAAGGGTCAATGGCACAGACGCGTCAGCCTATTATACCCCCTTTCCTGGCGTATCCCTCTTTCTCTCGGTGGATGGTTGTCTTATCATCGATGCCCCCCTGGTGACTGATGCCACGATTACCACCGGTGACCGGGTTGAATTGCTGCCCGATGGACGTTTCCGCGTGCTAGGCCGGAAAGACAACCTGATTTTGACCGGAGGAATGAAAGTACAGGCGGAAGAACTTGAATCGAAAATTTCCCAGGTCATGACGTCTGCATACGCCATTACTTCGGCTCCAGATACCAAATTCGGTGAATGCATCGTATTGATTGCCGAAGCACCCGTGGATTTGGATATCCTGCGCTCGGTCCTGCCCGCCTGGCAGCTACCCAAACGCGTGTTGGTCGTGCATCAGTTGCCCCATACCATCAGCGGAAAAATTGATCGGAATGCACTGAAGCAATTGGCAGTAACATCCTGAATAAAAGCCATTTGGCTTATTTGATGGAAATCTGTTTGAATGCCCGCCTTCCCAGAAAAGCCACTGCCACACTGAAAATCAGGCTCAACCATACAATGGAGGGCAATCCGATCCATTGAGGCAACGAGGTTTTGCCACTACCGTTCCAGGAAAACAACAACGGAAATGCGTATGGGTCGTATACCGCATATGACCATCCCTGAGCCAGGATCATGGAAATGATAACAAGGAAAAGGCCAATGGCTGTAGGAATCAAAACATTGTTGGTCAACAGGCTGAGCACATATTGCAGGGTCAATATCGGTATCAGGCAAACAACCAGACCTGCCAGTGTTGCCAACATGGAGATAACAGGAAGTCCTGAAAGCGGTAAAACCAAAGCCGGATGCAACGTCTGTAACAACACCCCCGCCACAGCAGTGGCAACCAAAAAGCCCGTCACTGTCAGTACAACCTGCAGACAGAGATAAATCAATTTTCCCTCAAAAAGCCTGTCTTTACCAACAGGAGTCACAAAAAGCCGTTTCCAGGTATTTCCTTTTTGTTCCGGATAAATATTCAAGGCGACCAACAGGATTAGCCAAACCGGTACCAACAAGGAGGAGAAAATGCTCACATTCGTTTGAAAGAACACGGTCCAAGCAGTCGAACCTGCCTCCGGCACAAACAGTGACCACCGGTTGGCAAAAATCATGAAACAAACAAAAGGCGCAAGCAGGCTTCCGATAAGAAGAAACCAAGGTGTGAACGTGTGTTTGTTTTTTATCCATTCTGTAATGATGATTGTCTTTATCATGGCTTATCCATTTGTCAGTTTGATGTACAATTCTTCCAATTTTCGTTCTACGGGTGTCAGTTCGCAGACATTGATGCCCGTTTGCACCAACCGTCTGTTGATAGCAGGAATGACTTCCTTATCCGTGGTGTATACCAGCAAGCCGTCTTCAACCTGGCATATTTCCACAGCTGTTGCAAACGAGTCGTTCAACACAGTCCATGCTGCTTCTGGGGTATCGCATCCGATTTTCCAGGCTGTACGACCGACCAACTGGCTTCTCAGTTCCTCGATTGAACCCGAGAACAGCATCTTGCCTTTGTCTATCACACAGATGGCATCACAGGTGCTTTCCACTTCGGCCAACAAATGGCTGGACATGAAAAGCGTTTTACCTTCTTGTTTGACCAACTGCACCATCAGTTCCCTGATTTCTGCCATACCCCTGGGGTCAAGACCGTTAAGCGGCTCATCCAGCATAATCAGTTCCGGATTGTGCAGTAAACTCAGGGCCAAACCCAACCGCTGTTTCATGCCCAACGAGTAGGCAGAAACGCGTTTGTTTCCAACCTGTTTCAATCCTACCTGTGACAGCGTCTTTTCGATGTGATGAAACCCCGTTCCATGGTATAAGGCCTGTAAGCGAAGATTTTCTTCACCTGTCAAATGACCATACAGCGAAGGCTGTTCAATCATCGAACCGATTTTTGAGTAAATGGAGGCGGTTGGTGCATCCATACGTGTATCATTTATCTGTACCTGTCCGCTGTCCGGGCGACATAGCCCCAACAGTAAACGGATGGTGGTGGTTTTTCCCGATCCGTTTGCTCCGAGAAAACCATACAGGGACCCTTTTGGAACATGAAAGGAAAGATTATCCAGTATGTTTTGCCCCTTTTTGTAGGAAAATGTGAGTGATTGAACCGTAATCATGTTGATTCATTTGTTATTACTTACACATATTGCGTACAAATATGAAAAATAAATAACATAAAAACAAAGTTATAGTTAGAATATGATGATTGATATGGCATAATAAGTAAAAACAAGTAATTGTCCCTTGATCGTTCAGATAAGAATCGTATTGTAAAAAGGTTCAGCATTTTTTTGTAGGTTTGCAGTTATATGAAGACATTCCAAATAAATCGGATGATAGCAACCCTTTTGTTGGGCTGTGGATTGATTGTGACGGCCATTGAGGGTGCGCAGGCTCAGGTGTATCGAACCGAAACAAAGCAAGCAACCATCAAAACGTTGTTGATACACCCCATCAACGACTGGAAAGGAGCTCCGGTCATCAATTTGGGCAGCGAGGACCGATTGTTGGTTTCGTTCGATGAATTGTCCCACGATTACAAGCGCTATGCCTACCGGATTGTCCATTGTGACAAAAACTGGAAAAAATCCAACCTGAACGTGCTCGAATACCTGGAAGGCTTCCAGGAAAATGACATTGAGGCATACGGGACTTCTTCAAATACGTTGACCAATTATACACACTATGCCGTTACCCTGCCCAACGAGCAGGTTTCGCTGAAACTGTCCGGCAATTATGCCATTGAAATCGTTGACAGGGATGACTCGAAAAAAGTAATACTCACAGCCTGCTTCAACGTGTTGGACGCAAAAACAGCCATAGAGGGTCTGATTACGGCCAATACAGAAATAGATACCGAGCTAAACCATCAGCAAGTACAATTTACGGTCAATCCGCTGGGATTAATCGTACAACAACCTGAATCGGAAATCAGCGTCCGTGTTTGCCAGAATCAGATGGATCCGGGTAAAGCCAAATTCATCCTCCCCGACCGGATCGATCCTGACAAATGGGTCTATGAACACCATCAGGACCTGGTGTTTGAGGGGGGAAACGAATTCAGACGATTTGAAATCACGACCTATAAACATGCAGGCATAGGAATAAACAGGATTGAGTTCTTTGCTCCTTATTACAATGCAGAACTGTTTGAATCAAAGGCAAGAGACAAGGGATATATATTTGACAAGGATCAAAACGGGCGTTTCCTGATCCATAACACCGATTACACTTCCGATGAAACTCATTCGGACTATTTCCTGGTCCATTTTTCGTACCCCATGGACGTACCGCTTCAAGATACCAAATTGTACCTGTATGGTGACCTGGTCGAAAACAAGTTGGACGAGAACAGCCGTATGGTCTACAACAGCGAACGGAAAGCCTATGAAAAAACCCTGTTCTTAAAACAGGGTTCTTATAATTACACGTATGTGTCTGATCGTTACTCAGGCCGTCTGACGGAAGGTTCTTACTGGCAAACGGAAAACGAATACCAGATTTATGTCTATTACAAACCCATGGGCAGCAAATACGACCAGCTGATCGGTTTTGCCACGCTGCGTTCTTCGTTCTGACACTTATTGCACATCCCTCACGCAACGTACGTAACAGGCTTCATCATTGGTCATGAACGTGTCAACCTGAAATTCGATGCTGTTCTGGGTGATGTACACCACCACGGGTCTGTTTGTGGTGCTGTCCATGGTACTTGTCCAAAAGCAGGCGCGCCTTTTTTCCCCTTTATACAGTTCATCGGACGTGCGGTATCCTCCCGGTAAGGCGTTGAATCCAGTGATGTTGTTTATCGACAGGTTATACCCTACACTGCCTTCAATGGTACTTTGACTCCAGATTGTTTTGGAAGCCAAGGCTTTTCCAATCCAATCGGAGGTGGCAGATGGTTCGTACCCGTATTTTTGAGACTTTACGAAGGAAAACAACGTTTCCCAATCCTCCATAGAGGGAATCCGCCAGTTTCGTGGAGCCAGTTTCCCGGTTTCAATGGCGCGGTAATTGTACATATACCCGTAAATATCACGGTAGAGGCTATCATTGTCAAGGAAAAACCTCTTTCCAACATCTTTGAAGACCCAATTGGTCAGTTCGGAAGTAAGATAATTCGTAGCCCCGTTCGTTGAATGAATGGCTTTCAGATTCTCGGCCATCCATACCTGGTCACCTATTACGACTGTCTCGTAGCTGTTCCCGTCGTAATCAACGCATCTGTAAATCCGTTGTTCTTCTTCATCGCATGAATAAAAGAAACCGGATACAACAAGCAGTGTAACTAAACAAAACGTTGTCCTTTTCATGATGTTGATAGTGCTATTGGTCTAAAGGTCTCTAACGCAGCGGATGTAAGCGCCACTTTTCACCGAGTCAAGTGTAATCCATTGGATGCCGACTTCACTGTATTCAAACATTGCCAACTGAAAATTGGTGGTAATGGTATCTTTCGTGCTGGTCCAGAAACACGTCCTTTTACCCTCATAATAAAAAGCACCTAGTTCAGTCCTATAACCGGCAGGTATGATGGTAAACCCATACTTATCGTTGGTAGTACGCTGATTCCCAATCGCACCCAACAAGGAACTCTGTTGCCAGTTGTCTTTGGCTGCCAGTGTTTTACCCACCCAATTGATGGAATCATACGATGGATGCTCCTTGATGTATGTTTCCAGTTTTTCCCAGTCTGCCTTTGTCGGAAGGCGCCATCCATCCGGAATCAACCGTACGTCCTTGGCAGCCCTGTGATTGTACAGGAACCCGTATTCGTAATAGGATGAATTGTCGTTGAAGTAACTGTACTGAGGAATGTCCCTGTTGTTGTACTGCCGAGTGTCATAGGTGTTTTGAAGCACTTCAATGTCAGACAGCCTCTTATTGGCCAGGTTCTCAGCCATCCATACCTGATCACCGATGACAACGGTTTTGTAGGAGTTTCCCATTTTATCCACACACGGGTAGGTGACTTCATCTTCCCCGCAGGAAACATTCAAACAAGCAATAATGACCAGAATCAGAGGTAAAAAAAGAATTCGTTTCATGTTATAGGTTGTTATAGGTATTTGTGTTTCAGTCTAGTTTCCAGCGAACCCTCCAACGCCCGTCGGCGTAATCGTGGCTGATGATGGTGAAGACGCCGATTTCAGCCGTGTTTGAAACGTGCGGGCCTGAACAGGCGCAGGTGTCGTAATCACCCACATGGATGATCCGGATGGAGGAACCGGTTCCTTCCGGCAATTTACTCAAATCTGCCAATCGCGCAGCTGTCTGTTTATCTACCCACTCTTCCGTAACAGGCAGGTTCTGTTGAATCACCTCATTGACGGTTTGCATCAATTGAACCACCTGTTCGTTGGTGGGAGCTTCCTGCAAATCGTAGTCGCATTTGGATTTCTTCCGTTCAATGTGCGCATTCATGGAACGTTTGCATCCAAACATGCGAACCATGGTTTGATTTAAAATATGCTCCGACGTATGCATCGGCTCTGACGTGTAAATCTTCACAAATATACGTTTTTTTAATATCAGCAAGATAATTGGCTCAAATATTCTACAGCTCCCTGCGGATTGGGTGCATAAAAATCAGCACCGATGGAACGGCAAAAGTCGTCGTTTACCGGAGCCCCACCCACCAATACAGTGGTATTCGGGTGGGTCGATTTGATGCGCATGACGGACTCCTCCATGTGTGCCATGGTGGTGGTAAGCAAGGCTGAAAGACCGACAACAGCGTCCGGATTGCGTTCGAGTGCCTCCAGGAATTTTTCCGTGGAAACGTCCACACCTAAATCGACAATGGTCCAGCCACTTCCTTCTATCATCATGGAAACCAGGTTCTTACCAATGTCATGCAGGTCACCTTTCACAGTGCCGATAATGAACGTTCCCTTTGCCTGGATGTCGCCCGATATGAAATAGGGTTTCAAACCGCTCATGGAAGCCCCCATAGCCTTGGCTGACATCAACATCTGCGGTACAAAAATCTTGTTTTCTGAAAACTTGACCCCTACCTTCGACATGGCCGGAATCAGGGCATCTTCTAAAATCGAAGAAGGAGAAACACCTGCTTCCAACGCTTTGAGGGTCAGTTCAAGGGCCCCGTCCTTGTCCCGCAATTGGGGTGGATAGGGTGATTTTTTATCAACTTTGCCGAATTCCACGGCTTCGGACAATTGTTCCAAAAATGATTGCATCGTAACTACGCTTACTTGAGTGAGTGATAATTGTATTTGTTGTAGGGATTTTTCCCTTCCGGCGTCATCAGAAACTCCAACAGGTCGGCATACCGCTGTTCAATTTTCCCGCGGACCATCTTCATGGTACTGTTCATCTGCTGGTTTTGTTCGTTGAAATCTTCCTCCAACAGGGCAAAAGCCGAAGGCAACCAGCGCTCCGGAAATACGTCGGCGTGTTTTCCGGTTTTCTTGTACTCGTTGATGGCATCCTGTACCAATGCAATGGCCTTGTTTCTTCCGGCTTCAGTATCCAATGCACAACCGGCACGTTTGAAGGCATCGATGTTCGGCACAATCAAAGCTACCGTGTAGGGACTCTGGTTGTTGTACAGCATCACCTGTTCAATGTACGGACTGAGTGTGACCAGTGACTCTTCAATGCCTTCCGGACTGTATTTCTCGCCATCACTGCCTATCAATAAACTTTTGGAACGGCCATAGACGTTGAGGAAGCCATCTTTGTCCAGCAAACCCAGGTCACCGGTGTACAACCAGCCGTCCTTGATGGTGGCTGCGGTGGCCTGCGGGTTTTTCCAGTAGCCGGCCATGACATTCTCTCCGCGTATGACGATTTCGCCTTTATGGTTGGGAGGCAGCACATTTCCTGCTTCATCCCGGATGGTCACTTCCACGCCCTTGGCAGGCATTCCCGAGGTACCCAGCTTGTGCTTGGCAAAGGAATTGGAGGAAATGACAGGCGTGGCTTCAGACAAACCGTATCCCTGGAACATGGGAATGCCGGTGGCATACCAGAACTTCTGCATGTCGATGTCCAGGTAAGCGCCTCCGTCGACAAAGAACTGCAGCTTGCCGCCCAGCCCTTTGCGTAGGCTGGAAAACAACAGTTTGTCGAACAGGAGCACCAGTGGTCGGAGCAGCCAGGAAAAATGCCTTCCCTTGTTGTACCCTTCCTTATAGTAAGCCATATTGATGTTCACCGCAGCATTGAACAATTTTTCCACCAAGGGTCCCATGTTCCGGATGGAGGTTTCCACGTTCTTGCGGAAGGTCTTGGCTAAGGCCGGTACCGTCATCACCACATCGGGTTGGAATTCCTGCAAGGCGATGGGAATGTTTTTGATGTATTCAAACAACGTCTTTCCGGTAGGAACGGTGGCAATGCCCCCACCCCTATGGATAAAAGTATAGAACCCGGTTACATGCGCAAAGCAGTGGTCCAAAGGAAGTATCAACAGTGTTCTGAAGTATTCGGGCACATTGACGGCCGACAACGAATGTTCCACATTGGCCGTAAAGTTGCGGTGTGTCAGCATGACACCCTTGGGGTCTGCTGTGGTGCCGGAGGTATAGGTAATGTTGGCCAGGTCGCTTCCCTGGATGGAACGGGCCACAGCCATCAAGGCATCGGGATGCTCCTCGTTCCACTGTTCGCCCAGCTCAATAAGCTGGTCCAGGTTCATTTCGCCGGAAAGCAGGTCGTTGGCACCCAGTCCGATGACAATTACTTTTTCCAAAAACGGGAGGTCATTCCGGATGGCCCTTATTTTCGCTACCTGTGACTGCGAGACCAGCAAGATGCGGGCTTCAGAATGGTTCAACCTGAACTGCAAATCGCTGGATTGGGTCAATTTCACCGACAAAGGCACGTTTACACCACCCGCATACATCATGGCCAGTTCACCCAGAATCCAGGCGTTGCAGCCTTCCGAAAGCAAAGCCAGACGGTTGCCTTTTTTGATACCAAGCCCCATAAATCCGCCCCCCATGGCTAGCATCAACTCCCTACCCTTGTTGTAGGTTATCGAACGGTACCTGGAATCACGTTCCCACAAGAACGGTTTGTCGCCATACCGGGAAACAGCGTGCTCAAACAGGTCGATCAGCGTTTCGTTGTGGTGTTCTTCGAAATGAACCTTCTTTTTCCGTAGAATATTGATGTCGATTCGTCTTTTTTGAGGTGTCATCGGCTAGGCAGTTAGTTGAATGCGTTAAGGTTTTGCTCATTGAAGGCTTGTTTGCCTTCGGCTGTCATCAAGTAGTCCAGGCGTTTAGCGTATTTCTTCTCAATTTTTCCGCGAACCAGTTTCATGGTACTGTTCATGAGCTGATTTTGTTCCGTAAAGGCTTCATCCAACACGGCAATGGCAGCCGGCAACCAGCGTTCGGGGAACTGTCCCTCGTAGGCGCCTCCTTTTTTGAACGCGTTGACGGAGTCGACAATCAACTGGATCGCTGCCTTTTTCCCTTCGGCTGAATCGATGTTTGGTACGGCTCGTTTCAGGGCTTCCTTGCTGGGAACGACCAGCGCCACGGTGTACGGACTTTGGTTGTTGTACAACAACACTTGGTCTATGTAGGGCGATAGGGTCACCAGGGATTCTTCAATGCCTTCAGGGCTGTATTTCTCACCGTCACTGGCAATCAACAGACTCTTGAAGCGGCCGTACACATACAGGAATCCATCTTTGTCCATAGCTCCCAAATCGCCGGTGTACAACCAGCCATCCTTGATGGTGTCGGCCGTTGCCTGAGGATTCTTCCAATAACCGGCCATCACGTTTTCGCCCTTAATGACGATTTCTCCGCGTTCCCCTACGGGCAGAATGTTTCCTTTTTCGTCGCGGATGGTCATTTCCATGTTGCTGACCAAATAACCCGATGAACCGAGTTTGTGGTGTTCCTGTCCATTGGAAGAAATGACCGGCGTGGCTTCGGATAGACCGTATCCCTGGAACATGGGAATGCCAATGGCGTACCAGAATTTTTGCATATCGATGTCGAGCAAGGCGCCTCCTCCTACGAAGAAGTCCAGCTTCCCGCCCATGGCATCGCGCAGTTTTGAGAAGACTACTTTATCAAATATGTCTACCAAAGGCCTGAGCAACCAAGTGCCTTTTGATCCCTTGTTGTAGCCCTCCTTGTTGTAGGCAATGGCTACTTTCAGCCCCCAGTTGAACAGGGTTTCCACCACCTTGCCCTTTTCCCTGACCCCTTTTTCGATGTTGCCCTTGAAGCTCTTGGCCAATGCGGGCACGCTCAGTAAGAGGTTGGGTTGTATTTCCTTGATGGACAGTGGAATGTTCTTCAACGATTCCATGGGCGTTTTGCCCACAGGCACCGTAGCCAAACTGGCGCCTGAAGCCATAAAACTGTAGAATCCGGCTACATGGGCGAAGCAATGGTCCAAGGGCAAGATAAGCAGGGTCTTATACGTGGTAGGGATGCTCATCAACGACAGGGATTGCTCCACATTGGCCGTGTAATTGCGGTGCGTAAGCAGGATGCCTTTCGGGTCGGCGGTAGTGCCGGATGTATAGGAAATGTTGGCGTAATCGTCGTTTTGTACTGCGGCTGCTACGGCATTCAACTCCCCGGGATGGGCTGCATTCCAGGCCACTCCTTTTTCGTACAGGCTGTCAAGGGTGCTTTCACCAGCTTGCAGATCTTTTTCCGAAGCGCCGAAAACGATGATGCCTTCCACGGTTTTCAGCGATTCACGTATGGCCCTGATTTTCGGCAGTTGGGTTAATGAAGTCATGACGAAACGGGCGTCGGAATGGTTCATTCTGAAAATCAAGTCGTTCGGTTCGTTCAGTTTGATGGACAAGGGCACGTTGACACCGCCTGCGTGCAATATGGCCAGTTCACCGATAATCCAGGCGTTGCAGCCTTCCGACAACAGCGCCACACGGTCGCCTTTCTGTACGCCCATGTCCATAAGGCCACCTCCCAGTTCCATTACGCGTTCTTGAACTTCTGCATAGGTGGTTGGCTGGAAACCTTGTTCGTTCCGTTCCCACAGGAATGGATTGCCGCTGTATTGCCGCACACAGTCGTTGAACAAATCGATGATGGTCTTCTTCATGGTTATTGGCTATAAGGTATAAACTCCTCAGTGTATTATCGGTTGTCTGCCAGCTGTCTCCCGGCTGCAAGTGCTTTCAGGTTCATGGCAACAATTTCTTCGCCTTTACGACCGAAAAGATGGGCGATGCCGGCTTCTATTGCGCTGTACGGCATATCCATAAAGGGTGTGGCCGCTCCCAGCATGACCATGTTGGCCACGCGGACCGAGCCCAGTTCCTTGGCGATGGCGTCCACATCGAGAATGATGGTGCGGGGGCGTGCTTGTAGCGTGTTCAGCAACTCGGCTTCATCCGGGTAATTTGGGATGTTGATAAGCGGAGTCTTGTTGGTGACCAACCAGCCTTCGGGCGATAGCCATTCGGCGTAGCGCAGGCCTTCCATGGGTTCCAGGGCTATGATCAAATCGGCCTTTCCTCGGCTGATAAGGTCGGAATAGATGGGTGTGGAGGAAACACGCAGGTTCGACTGGACGTCGCCGCCGCGTTGGCTCATGCCGTGTACTTCGGCCTGCTTCAGGTATAAGCCTTGCCGGACGGCGGCTTCACCGATGACGGCAGCTATGGACAGGATGCCTTGTCCACCCACGCCGGATAGTATGATGTCTGCTTTCATTTACTTACGTTTTTTTCTGGACAGGGTTTGGATGCACTCGCGGCGGGGAATAATCACGGAAACGCCCCGGTAGGCCATTTCGTCGCGTAACAGCTGCACCATTTCGTCGTAGTTCTTTTTCAAGGGCACCATGACGTGCAGGTGTTCGGGTTCAACGCCCAGACCCAGACAGATGGCTTCCAGCTTCCCGGTTCCGGCTGAATCCTGTCCGCCAGTCATGCCGGTGGTTTCGTTGTCGGAAATGATGACGGTGATGGGCGATTGTTCGTTGATGGCGTCCAGCAGCGAGGTCATGCCCGAATGGGTGAAGGTGGAGTCGCCAATCACGGCCACAGCATGCTCCAGGCCTGCATCGGCAGCGCCTTTGGCCATGGTGATGGAAGCACCCATGTCTACGCAGGTGTGCATGGCACGGAACGGGGGCAGATACCCCAACGTGTAGCAACCAATGTCGCCGAAGATGCGGCAGGTTTCTTCGTGTTCGTGGTACACCACCTGCAGGGCTTCAAACACATCGCGGTGTCCACAGCCTACGCACAACGAGGGCGGACGTACCTTGACCAGTTCGGAAACCGGCACTTCTGTCTGTGTATCAAATCCCAATGCTTTGCCCACAATGTCCGGATTCAATTCACCGGTGCGTGGCAGGAATCCGTTTGTCCTTCCTTTTACTATCGGTCCAAGCTTCAACAGGCCGGCAATGGCTTCCTCGATGAGCGGATATCCTTCTTCAATCACGACCAATTCGTCGCAGTTGTCGTTCAATTGCTGGATCAATTCCACGGGAAGCGGGTACTGCCCAATTTTCAACACGGGATACGGGCATCCGTCGGGGTAGTTTTCCATCAGGTAGTTGAAAGCAATGCCGGAGGCGATGAATCCGCGGCTACTGTCCTTACCGGGTATGAGTTGGTTGTAAGACGACTGCGTGGATTGCTGTAGGAAAGCGGGTTGTTTGTCGAGCAAGGCCTGGTAATTTACGCGGGCGTTGACGGGCAACAGTACGAATTGCCTAGGGTTCGTGGAAAAATGCATCGTGTTTTGTGGACGGACCTCGCGGCTGGTTACGCCGGAACGTGAATGGGCCAAGCGTGTCGTAATGCGCAGCATGACGGGTGTGCCCAGGGATTCTGACAGGTCAAAGGCGTCAAACACCATATCGTACGCTTCCTGTTGGTTGGAGGGCTCGAAAATGGGTATCAGGGCGAATTGTCCGTAGAAACGTGAGTCTTGTTCGTTTTGCGAGGAGTGCATGGAGGGGTCGTCGGCGCCCACAAAGACCAATCCGCCCACCACGCCCGTTACAGCTGCGTTCATGAAGGCATCGGCGGCTACGTTGACACCTACGTGCTTCATGCAGACCAGGGCGCGTTTGCCGGCAAAGGATAGTCCCAGTGCGGCTTCCATGGCTGTTTTTTCATTGACGCACCAGTGTGAATGGATGTGTTCCGCTGCAGACTTTGGTGAGGCTTGGATGTATTCGGTGATTTCGGTGGAGGGGGTGCCGGGATAGGCGTATACGCCGGAGATACCCGCATCCAAGGCCGCTTGGGCTATGGCTTCGTCACCCAGCAAAAGTGAACTGTTCATGTAGTCAACTAATTATTGTTCGTGAAGGTACTCATTTTATTCGGTGATGCCGCGTTCGTTCAGGGCCTTGTGGTAGGCGGCTGCGTTTCTGGCGTGTTGGTTCAGGGTGGTTGCAAAGGCGTGGTAGCCGGAGAAATCGGCTTTGGCGCACATGTACAGGTAGGAATGGCGTTGGGCGTTCAGCACGGCTTCGATGGCCCGGATGGAGGTGATGCGGATGGGTCCGGGGGGCAATCCTGTGTTTAAATAGGTGTTGTACGGTGATTTGATGCTGATGAGTTTGTGGTAAATGCGTCGAAGCGTCAAATCGCCGGCTGCGTATTTCAGCGTGGGGTCGGCTTGCAAGGGCATGTCTATGCTCAGGCGGTTCAAGTACAATCCGGCTACTTTCGACATTTCGTCGCCTTTGTTGGTTTCTTCTTCCACGATGGAAGCCAGGGTTTGGGCTTCTACCGGTGTCAGGTGGTGTCGTTTGGCGGCATCTACGCGCGATTCGTGCCAGAAGTTGTGGTATTCTCTGATCAATAAGTCGCGGATGGCTTCGGGTCTGGCGTTCCACCAGGCTTCGTAGGTATTGGGTAAAAAGGCGCAGATGTAGGTGTATTCGTTGAATCCTTCTTTGTGCATCCAGGCTGTGTCTTTCAGGCAGTTCAGCAGGCTGACGGAATCTACCAGCAACTGGTTGGAGAGCCGGGCTGCCAGTTGTTCTACGGTGCGTACGTTGTTGAAGGTCAACCGTACCGGAGTTTGAATGCCTGATTTCAGGCGTCTGACTAGTTTGAAGTCGGACAGACCGGGTTCAAGTTTGTAATGGCCTGATTTAAACGGGGGTTTGTAGCCAAGTCGGTCCATCATAAAGGCTATACGGCCTGTTTTTTCTATTTTCCCTGCTTCTTTCAGGTGTTTGAGGATGGTTGCTTTGGTGTCGTCGGGATAGACGTAGAAGCTTACCGGGTCTTCGTTGTTGAGGGATGTGTGACTGAAGGTCAGTGCGGCTACTAAAACCAGCAATAATGCTACTCCTAGGGCGATTATTCTTGGTTTTTTATTTTTTAAAAATTTCATGTTTGGGTTGTTTTCTGTCCCAAAAATAGCCTTTTTTTTTAGAATAAATACAGGGGCATTTTTTGGTGGGTTAAAAGTCTTTTCTATCTTTGCACCTCGAAAAGCGTTTAGCGCGTACCCGGAAGGATGGGTGAGTGGCTGAAACCAACAGTTTGCTAAACTGTCGTACGGGTAACCGTACCGGGGGTTCGAATCCCCCTTCTTCCGCCCTAAGGAGGGTCTCACTAAGCACCACGCTTAAGAGACTCTCCCTTTTGGTTTTAAATGGCTGAATTTAAAGCAAGAAAAGCGCCTTCCAAGCTAAGAGAAAGTCTCCGTTCTGCCGGCAGGATAGTCTGTGGCTCCGACTTGAGTCGCTAAAAACACTTCGCGCTTCCAGCTAAAACGTCAAAGCGTCAGTCACTGCGTTCCTTCCTCGGAAGATGACGTTTTTTTACGCCTCCAGCACTCGGTTTTCTTCACGCGCCTCAGCGCAACTACGCCACAGACTACCCTACCGGCTCCACTGCAACCCCCTCCGATCAACCCCGTGAACCTAAACCAAACAATTCTTTATCAAAAGATAGGAAAATTCTCAAATCAACTGTAACTTCAACGCTTTTTAACCTATAAATGATTTTTCTGTTAATCCTTATAGTGAATAAACGAAAAATATCAGTACTAATTCGTTTATAGGTTTAGCATTCATATAATGTAAAAGACACTACTGAACATATTAGTTTTTATTTCGACATTTTCAATAGCAGTCGGTCAATCAACTCTTTACCACAGACTTGCTGACTCAACTTTGACGTTGACAAAACAAATCGTTCGTTACGACCCAGCATACTTTCAACTAGATTATCCAAATGGAGATGTTCCAAAAGACAAAGGTGTGTGCACTGACGTTGTCATCAGAGCTTATAGAAAAATGGGAATTGATTTACAAAAAGAAGTTCATGAAGATATGAAATCAAACTTCTCAAAATACCCCAAAAATTGGGGACTAACTAAACCCGACAAAAATATTGACCATAGACGAGTTCCTAACTTAATGACTTTTTTTGCCAGACATGGGGCAACCAAACCAATTACGACCAACTCAAAGGACTATCTGCCAGGCGACATTGTTTGTTGGAAACTTGGTGGTTCAGTGACACATATTGGAATAGTAGTGAATATAAAATCCGCAGACGGACAAAGACATTTAATCGTACATAACATTGGTGGTGGACAAGTCATGGAAGACTGTTTGTTTCACTTCAAAATAATTGGACATTATCACTATGAAAAGTGAATGAAAAACGAGTGCTACGGGTTTTGCGACAGGCAGAGTGACGTTCAAACAAATAAACAATTGAATAAGATGACATCAATAAGAATTAAGAGGTCGAGTGAGTATATCAATGCTATTAGAGTGTATGAAGTTTTAATTGATGGAATTTTGGTTGGTTCTATTCGGAATGGGGAGTGTAAGGAGTTTTCTGTTTCGGATGGGCGGCATGTTGTTGTTGCTAAGATTGATTGGTGTAGTAGTCCGGAGGTTATTGTTGATGTGGATGAGGGGCAGGCTGTGGAGTTGACGGTTGGTGGGATTAAGTACTCTCGTGTTTTGATTCCTATTGGTCTTGGGATTGTTTTATTGCATGTATTGCTTTCTATGTTTACTGACATTGAATATGTGATTTATTTTGTTGTGCCTATTGTCTTGTTGCTTTTTTACTATATCAGTTTTGGAAAAAGAAAGTACTTGACATTGAGTGAATTGAATAATACTAAGAATGAATAATATGAAGAACTATTTGGATTTTACGTTGACGGGGAAGAAGTTGTTTCCTGTTTGGTTGGTGTTAATCGTGTTGGTTATTGTACCGTATGCATATAGTGTCAAGATGTTGACCGATGCGGCTTTGACAGATGTGAATTCAATTTCTTCGGTTTTTCCTAAGAATTTTATGGTGTATATGGGTGTGGCGATTGTGGCTATGCTGATTTCTTTTTTTATCATCAAGCTTACCATTGAAGGGGTCAGTTACTCGGGTCGTGGGGTTCGGTTTGAGGGTAGGTTTGGTACTTACCTGGGAAAAGTGGTGCTGGGTACTTTTTTGACTATCATTACCTTGGGTATTTATTCGCCCTGGTTCATTAAGAATATGGCTTGTTTCTTTGTGAATAAGAGTTCCTTGGATGATTCCAAGTTTGAGTTTCTGGGGAATGGAAGTTGGCTTTTGTTGATTTTTATTTTTTCATACATATTTCCTATTGGCTTGTTGCAGTTAGTAATGATGCTCGATTTCTTCAGTTCCACAGCCGTTTGTTATACTTTCATCCGACAGTTAATTTATGGGTATGTAACCATGATTGTGTTGATTCCGTATATGTATCTTTTTTATCAGTGGTTGGTTGACATCCGTTATAAAGCATACCATATTACCTGGAAAACCAAATTCGGACCGGCATGTATGATGATTTTAGGTCAGATGGTGCTGATGGTGGTGACACTTGGTATTTATATGCCGTTGGGATGTTTGAGGTTGTACCGCTATTTTGCTGAACGGACCGTTGCCGAGGGTGATGGTAAGTCCTTGCGTTTTGGTTATGACCTGGATGCGAAAGGTGATTTCCTGTTTATGTTGGGACAACTGTTGCTAACGTTGGTTACTGCAGGGATTTATTACCCCTGGGCCTTTTCGAAGATTGGCAAACGCGTGTTGTTAAAGACATATGTAATGGATGCTGTAGAACAAGATGCGTAACCGTTTGAATGTACTGTTCAATGAATAACTACCACGTTGTCAATAGACCGAATCGCGAGATAGTGGATTCGGAAGAAATCCGGCAAATTTTGAAAAATGGAAAGTTTGCTGTGATTTCAATGTGCAAAGGAGATGAACCCTATATTGTGACGTTGAGTTATGGGTATGATAGTGAAAGTAATGCACTGTATTTTCATTGCTCTCCTCAAGGTTTGAAACTTGATTTTATAAAGTCAAATCCCATTGTTTGTGCGACAATCATCGAGGATGGTGGTTACATTCAACATGAATGTGGACATTATTATAAGACCGTTGTTTTTTGGGGGAAGATGGAGATACTTCAATCGCTTGAAGAGAAGCGAGTTGGTATGGATATTCTTTTAAATCACCTTGAGTCAGATACTGATATTGTTAAGGATAAAGCAATTAAGTCTGAGGGCTATTATTCGAAGATGGAAGTTTTGAAATTGTCAATCATACAGATTCACGGGAAACAGGGTAGATAAGTTGATCAGGTAATGTAGAAATATATGATAAATGACATCCAACAAGGAAATGTAGATTTCAACTATCTGGAGGAATATGACATTTATTATTTTGATTATACAGGTATTATTTCCATTGAGAAAGGGTTGTCAAACATGGATAAGATAAAAGATAAACTTCTAGAATTATCTGTTAATAGAACATGTTTGAGGATCTTATTTGATTTAAGTAATACTATTTGGGAAAGCAGAGAAACGCATGATGCGCTATCAAAAATAGCACGTACAATTTTCAACCCAACATGTTTTGATTGTGTGATTTATACCGCCATTCTAAATACTGAAATTGAAGGTATAACTTTTGAAAATGAACGTTGGTTTTTAACTAAGAATGATGCAATCAAATGGCTTGTAGAAAAAATATGATGTCGAAGACCTATATTATGGACTCAGCAGAATGGGAAGCTTACCCTTAAAGAAAATAATTCCATCGAATTCGATGGAGTTTAAAAACACCCTCCCGGCGGAACGGAAACTTGTTGATAATACGAGCGATAATGTGATTAATCGGTTAAATAATAACAAGATATACAAAGAATAGTACATATGAAAAAATTGCTTTTTACTCTGCTTTTGTTGATTCCAATTTGGAATTGTGTTTTTGCTCAAGGCACGTGGGAGACATGGGATGCCAGGTATCCAGCCGTTGAATATTCCAAGATTATTAAGATGGAGAAAACCTATGCTGACAGCATCGAAAAGTTGGGAATTGAAGAACATAATTATGTAAGAAAAGATGGTTATAAACTGAATGCAAATTATACAGGTCAATTTAGACCAATCAACAATGATGTTTTTGACTCTATGAAGCGTGTATGTAAATTAACGCTTGGTAATTCCGTTCAGTTGGATGGTTTGGTTAGTAAAGAGGTGTTAGTTAAGATAGACGACAAAGACGTGTGGATGCCCATTCAGGATGGTCTGATACCACCATTGAAAGAGGAAGTCAAGGTGGGTGAAAACATCATACTGTACTGTTTGTTCTTAAATGAGCATTTGCAGAATAGCACCTTGTTCAATACATTTTTTATTTCTGAATTCAGGACGAAATAGATGCAATTATTATATTCACATGAAATTATAAAACAACCCCTATGGAACTTATCAGCAAACAACAAGTAGATCACTTTCTCAGTTGCAAAACCCTGGCTATTGCAGGGGCCTCACGACACGAATCAAGTTTTAGCGCCCAGGTGGCCAAGCATTTGACCAAGTTGGGGTATGACTTGTGGTATGTCAATCCTGGATTTGAAGCCAACGAATCGGCCAACAAACGCCTTCAATCAATCGCTCAGCTTCCTGAGGAGGTCAACCATGTGTTGGTCCTTACCAACCAAACCCAAACCGAATCGGTCATACAGCAAGTTATTGAAAAAGGCATTTGCAACGTGTGGATTCAACAGCAATCTGATACGCCGGAAGCATTGGAGTTGGCGCAGAAAAATGGTATTAACCTGGTTCATCATTTGTGCATTTTTATGTTTTCACAACCCGAAGGCATACACAAATTTCATCACGGTATAAAGAAGATTTTTGGAAGGCTTCCAAGGTAAATAGGATAGTTTACGGATGCATCTTATTGACAATGTAAAACAAGAGATTCTTTTACTATGAGCAAAGCGTTGATTATCTACCATAGCAAAACAGGAACCACCCGGAAATTGGGAGAAGACATTGCCAGAACCTGTGCGGCTTTATCCATTGAATCGAAGGTTATCCCCATTGAATCGTTCAACATGGAAGACCTGGCATCGGTGGACTATTTGTTTCTCGGATGCTGGACACATGGACTGTTCATCATCAATCAGCATCCGGAAAAAGCGTGGGTGGATTTTGCCAAGCAATTACCGGCCATTGAGGCAAAGAAGGTAGTGTTGTTTACTACGTACAAGCTGGCCACCGGAAGCATGTTCCGCAACATGAGAAAACGGTTGAAAGTTGATGTAAGCCGTTTGAAATTACAGCTGAGATCCAAAACCAGCCGATTAAAAGACGACGATGTGGTACGTTTGAAAACGTATTTACTAAACTAATTGCGAGTAAACGAATTACAGGTGTAAATGAATGAAAATGCCCCGAAAGTCAAACTTCCGGGGCATTTTGTTATAGAATGCTCAGTAATTATTTGAACAAGATTGGAGCGAGTTGGTACAAGCTACGACGCCAGGTTTGGAATTCGTGGCCTGTGTTCGGAGAAACGTAGGAAACGGCGTTGAAACCGGCAGCTTTCAATGCTGCGGCAGCGTTGTTCACACCATCGGGGTTTTCGCGGCTACCTGCACTCATGAAAATCAGTTTCACTTTGTCTTTTTCCTTGATTTCATCAGCGTTGTACGTACCACCGCTCAACAAAGCGTAGCGGGAGAATACACCGGGACGGTTCAAGGTGATGGAGTGTGTTTCCATTCCACCCATGGACAAACCACCCATGGCACGGTTGTCTTGATTGGCAATGGTGCGGAAGTTGGCATCCACGTAGGGAATCAATTCGTCAACGAGGACGACTTCGAAACCAGCGTTGCCACCCATCATGCCACCCATACCACCGGCAGGACGCGCGGGAGCTGCACCACCAGCAGGAGCACCGGCCGGACGAGCAGGAGCAGCACCGGCAGGAGCAGCAGCACCAGCACCAGCGGGACGAGCAGGACGTGCACCACCAGGACGCATGCCTTCGTTGGTCATACCGTAGGTCATCACGATGATGAACGGTTTGCATTTACCGGCAGCAATCAGGTTGTCCATGATCAAGTTGGCCTTACCTTGGTTGCTCCAGGCTGTTTCGTCTTCACCCCAACCGTGTTGCAGGTACAATACCGGGTAACGGGTAGTGTTGTTGCTGTTTTGGTATCCCGGAGGAGTATATACGAAAGCCCTGCGGGACGTGTTCGTGCTCTTGGAGGGGAACAAAATCTGTTGAACAAAACCATGAGGTACATCCTTCAACTGGTAGAAATCCTGGTCTTTGGCAGGAATTTCAATACCACTTTCCCAACGGGTTGAACCGTAGAAGTTCAACGTACCCGGGTCGTTGACGGTGGCACCGTCGAGGTTCATGTGATAGTAGTGGAAACCTTCGTCCAGCGGACCGGCAGTCGTTCCTGTCCAAACACCACCTTCACCCTTTACCAGCGGAGTTCCGCCTCTGGCACCACCCAAACCTAGGTTGACCGAGATGGATTGAGCATCGGGAGCTGTGATTCTAAAGCGGGCATAACCTTGCGAGTTGACCATCGGGTATTGTTGTCCCGGTTGGTTGTACACGGAAGGAACAAAATCTTCAATAGGAGGAGTCGTTCCGGCTACCAGAGCAGGACCTTGAGGCCCCTGAGCCATACTGACAGAACCCATTGCCGTAGCCGCGAGAAAAGCGACTAAAAGCTTGTTTTTCATAATACAGTTAATTTTGGTTATTACTGGAAATGTGATTACGCATTATACGTGCATTTCTGCACGATAACATACCTATTCATTGCCCCAAAATTATCAATTATTTTGGTACTCCAGCAACTTTTTCTGAAAATCTGTTAAAGAGTCCTTTTTTAAGCGGTCAACAACTAAAAAACCCGGCAGCAGAACTGTCGGGTTTTAGTTTGGAGGTACCTGGCGGATTCGAACCGCCGTGCACGGTTTTGCAGACCGGTGCCTAACCACTCGGCCAAGGTACCATGCCGTGTTAGCGGCTGCAAAGATAGCTATTATTTTGACTGCCGCAAGTGCTTGGATTTACTTTTTTCGAGGATTTCCCGCTTCAAGCCGCAATCTTCCAAGCAGGTGGAACAGCCCGATACATCTTCATCGCAGCCTTCCTTTTTCTGATTCCGCTTCGATTTGTTAAGCGAAACAGCCATGAACAAACCAATGGCACCCAATAAGACCAAAATAACCAAAATGTATTGCACTAATTGTGTCATCACTCCCCTCCTTTCATGATTCAAAAACAATCAATTCATGCAGCGACCGGTTCAGCGGTTCAATGCGGACCCCTTGGCCTATGTCGATTCCCGATTCTTTTAAGTGCGATTCCACCGTATCCATGGCCGTATGCGGCAAGTTGTTGTCCTTGCTCAGGTGACAGAGATAAATGTGTGAAAGCCCTTCGTGCCAGTTTTCAGCCAACAGGCGTGCCGTTTCTTCGTTGCACAGGTGTCCCGACTCGCTGATGATGCGTTGCTTCAAGTAATACGGGTACGGGCCGTTTTTTAACATCTCGTTGTCGTAATTGGCTTCCAGAATCACGATATCGGATTGACGGATCAACCGGCACACATCGTCGTTGGAACAACCTAGGTCGGTCGCCACCAGGATTTTGTGGGAACGGTACTCAATCTGGAAACAAACACTTTCAGACGCATCGTGCGATACCTCGTACGGAGTTACACCGAACTCCCCCACCTTTGTTTCGCAACCAATCACCAGATTCCTCCGACTGCTGCTCAATTTGTGGGTCACGCTCCAGCTTCGGTCAATCCCGCAGTGGGTCTTGGGGGTGGCGTATACGGGCAGGTTGAACATCTCCCCCAAGGTACCTATGGACTTGATGTGGTCCACGTGGTCGTGTGAGATAAACACTCCAAGGATGCGGTCGAAATCTGTCCCGATGGAACGAAGTGCCCTGCGGACGGTTCTGGCCGCAATGCCCGCATCAATCAGGATGCCGTGGGTGTTGTCCCCAAAATAGTAGCAATTGCCACTGCTCCCACTGCCTATGCTCAAAAATCGAAGTTTATCCATACAGTACCACAAAGGTACTGATTTTTGGTTGAACGCCCGAATGAAACCACTACCACATTGTTGGTATTTACTAGGGAAAACCCTTTCTTTGTCAAAAAAAACCATGCCTGTCATCCTCTCCGATTCCAGTTTAAGAAAAGCTGCCGAAGAAGGCATCGATGCCTATCTGCAGGTCTTTAGGAAAGCCTATGAAACAGTTACCGGCGGCGTTCCGGATGCCACCACCATGCACTTGCTGAACGGCTGGCAGCACAGCCTGCTAGCGTACTTGTATTTCAGGGATGAGATCATGGAAGGCGGCTTTGTGCAATTGATCCAGAACGGGTACGGCAGTTACATCTTCGACAATCCTTTTGCCAAAGCCCTGCGTATGTTCGGATTGACCGACCTGTCAAAGCTGGTATACAAGGCAAAGGAAATCTACGATGCCCACCGGAAAGACCTGGAAAAAGAAACGGACGAAGCAACATTTACTGCCCTATACGAACAGTACGAGGCGTTTGATGAGCTGGAAGAAACGTTTTTCGAATGGGAAGAAGCGTGTACGAATAAGCTGGCCGTTTATGTGGACGAGCACCTGTCAGACTTTGTAGATACCATCAACCCGGATTGACCAGGCGCTCCAGGATCCAGGCGTCGATATCGTCGACATCCAGCTTCAACATCAGGAAATCGGCATCATCCTTGTTGCTAAACGTGCCGGCCACCAAGCGGTACATACCCTTTTCGTTGCGTACGAAAAAGGGAGAAAGCGATTTTCCTTTGAGTTTGTTAATGAGGTCGATGGACTTCTCGGGTAGTGTATAGCTACCAACAATCACGGTATACGCAGACAGGGTGCTGGAATCTTTCAACGCGATACCGGCCACCAAGACTACGCTCTTTTCGTTTGCATCCGATTTGATGAGCAGGGTGCGCACTTCCTTCTGAACGGGTGGTGTGGTTTGTTGAACACTTTCCGGCGTACTTTGTGATGTACTTTGTTGAGCCGTTCTCCTTGCAGGAGCCACGGAAATGTTCTGTTCAGTTGCGACAACCTTCCTGCTCCCAAACAGACCAGTCTGTAGGCTGGAACACGAAGAAAAGAGTGAAACAACACATGCAATCGCCGCAATTTTTTTAATTGTCATCGATGGTTAAGTTTAGTATCTGACCAGAATCCAGGTATCCGGCCATGTGGTTTTGTATTCATTGGCAATTCTATCGGCATCAACTTCATATTTGCACGATGTGACAACCACGCGGTATTCGTTTTTGTCGTTTTTTACCAGAACGGCCTTTTTCCCTTCATCTATCATCCGGTCAAACAGACTTTTTGCATTCGTGCGGTTTATGAAATTCTTCAAGACAATGTTGAATTTTGACAGGTTTTTGGCATCACCGGCTACAACCGTTACCGATTCAGTGGTTTTAATGTTTGTGGTTATCGTCCGTTTGATCAACGTTTCGGACTCATCCATCAATAAATCGGCTTCTTCCTGCTTGGCCAATTCAACCTCTTTCTCCTTCATTTTTTCATATGCGGCTTGATATGCCTTTTCATTGCTTTTACAGCAGGAAAACAGGAGCAGTACAGCACAGAGTGGAATAAGGAATCTAATCATAACGTTCATCTGATTTGAATCAACAAATTAAGGTAATATTCCATAAAGAAACAACACTTATAAAAATAACAAAACAACACCTGCAACAGAAATCACGGCTCCTACCCATTCACGTACTGCTATCACGCGACCTTTCATTAATGCGGGAATAATGAGTACGATGGGTGTCATTGCCATCAAAGCCGAAGCTACACCAGTTTCTGTTTTTGTAATAGCATACATGGAAAGAGTCACTCCTATGAACGGACCAAAAACAGAGCCCATAAAGACATCCCTGATAACCAGACGGCTTTTAAACGCAGCACCTACTTCTTTCCACCGTTTTTTAAGCATCACAAACAAGGTAAAACAGACAAGCCCGGTTATCATGCGGATTTGGGTGCCTGAAAAAGGATCATAAGACTCCATCCCCATTTTGCCGAAAATCAAACCCAGGGCTTGACCGATGGACCCTCCCAGTGCAAACAAAAATCCTTTCAAGGACATTTTAAACGAAAACTGTCCTTTTGTAAAGCCGACAAAGGCCACGAGGATACCGGAAATGGTGAGCAGGATAGCAATCCACTGGTACCAGAGTAAGGATTCTCCAAGGCCCAACCAACCAATCAAGGCGGTCAATACCGGGGCAAAGGTCATGACCAGCATGGACAATCGTGCGCCGATTATGGTCAACGACTTGAACAGACACAAATCACCCAGGAACAGTCCGAAGAAACCGGAGATGGAAAGCAAAAGCCACTGCTGGTTGGAGGCACCGGTTGGCAGGAGCGAACCGGTGGCAAACAAACTGTAGAGCCCAAGCATCAAGCAGGCAAACATCAAGCGGATGTGGTTGACCGATAAGGAACCGGCTATTTTACCCGAACGCTCGAACATGATTGAACTGATCGACCAACACACTGAAACGGCCAAGGCTGCTATTTCTCCTACGTACACGTGTCCCATTTTGCCTAAAGTGGTGAATACCCGCCTGTCTCCATTATTGACAGGTAGACGTTGTTCCTGCAAAAGTACATCGAATTCCTATCGTGAGCAATGGTTGAAGCCGTTCAGTTTTTCTACCTTTGTTGAAAGTTTTGCATACAGGATGAACTATCAGGAAACCATCGAATTTCTATTCAACCAACTGCCTGTTTTTCAGAAAGAAGGAGCCTCCGCCTATAAACCAGGGCTGGATACCATGCATCAACTGGATGCGTTGTTCGGATACCCCCACCGTCAGTATCCATGCATCCATGTAGCTGGAACGAACGGAAAAGGTTCGGTTTCTCACCTGACAGCCTCTGTGCTCCAGGAAGCCGGTTGGCGTGTGGGATTGTTTACTTCCCCCCACCTGAAGGATTTCAGGGAACGAATCCGTGTGAATGGCGTCCTGATGCCGGAAACAGCTGTGACCGATTTTGTGGAACACTACCTGGGTTCCGATGCAACGTCCTTGAAACCCTCCTTTTTTGAACTGACCACGATGATGGCGTTCGATTGGTTCGCGAAACAGCAAGTAGACATAGCCGTCATTGAGGTAGGCTTGGGTGGACGCCTGGACAGTACCAACATCATTGAGCCCCTTGTCAGTGTGATTACCAACATCAGTTTCGACCACATGGCTTTACTGGGAAGCGATTTGGTCAGCATTGCCGGGGAAAAAGCCGGCATCATCAAACCGGGTGTTCCCGTGGTGGTTGGTCGGGCTGAAGAAGCCATACGACACGTATTCATGAAAAAGGCAGATATCTGTAAATCAACGCTTTGCATTTCAGAAGATACGTTCCGTGTTACCATGACACCCTTTGGTGACTTAACGTTGATGAATGTGCGCGAAGGGGGGCAATTATTATATAAAGATATACCCTGCGCATTAAATGGATGGTATCAGGCTGATAATGTGGCAACTGTGCTCAGTGTAATGCGCCTATTGCCCAATTCGTGGCAGATTACGGAAGCAACTATTCGAAATGGATTCCGGAATGTCATACACAATACAGGATTACGCGGGCGATGGGAAACCATCAGTATTGAACCGAGAATCATCTGTGACACAGGGCACAATGAGGACGGTATCCGCTTTGTGGTGCAACAGCTTCAGGTTACACCTCACGAAGACCTGCATGTAGTCATCGGTATGGTCAACGACAAGGATTGCAACACGGTGTTGTCCCTGTTTCCCAAAGACGCAGTCTATTACTTCACCAAGGCGGCCATTCCACGTGCGTTACCCGAGCAAGAGCTGGCCAACATAGCCGCTGCCCACGGTTTGAAAGGAACCACCTACCCTTCCGTTAAAGCAGCGCTGGAGGCTGCAAAAAAAGCATGCCGCCCAAACGACTTGATTTTCGTGGGCGGCAGTACCTTTATCGTGGCCGAAGCCATCTGATTTCAATTTATTCTTCGTCTTCGGAAGGTGCCATGTTGTGGTACACATTCGACACATCTTCGTCATCTTCCAATTTCTCAATCAACTTCTCAAGGGTGGCGCGTTGTTCGGCGTCCAGCTCCTTGGTGTCGTTCGGGAAGCGCTCAAATTCGGCCGAAACAATTTCAAATCCGTTGGATTCCAGGTAGTTCTGGATGCGGGCAAAATCTTCCGGTTGGCCGTAGATCACGATTTCGTTTTCGTCCATTTCCATTTCTTCGGCCCCGAAGTCAATCATTTCCAGTTCAAGCTCTTCAATATCGATGCCCTCTTTGGGAACAATCTTGAATACGGACTTGCGGTCGAAAATGAACGAAAGACTACCTGACGTACCCAACGAACCTCCATGGCGGTTTAACGCGCTGCGCACATTGGCCACCGTACGGGTGGGATTGTCGGTCTGGGTTTCAACCAGGATAGCTATGCCAAAAGGCCCGTAGCCTTCGTACACCATGTCCTTGTAATCGGCAAAGTCCTTGGAAACGGCCTTCTTGATGGCCCGTTCCACGTTGTCTTTTGGCATATTGGCGGCTTTGGCGTTCTGGATCAACACGCGCAACCGTGGATTGGATTCTGGATCCGGTCCGGATGCTTTTACACAGATGGAGATTTCTTTTCCAATTTTGGTGAACGTGCGGGCCATGTTGCCCCAGCGTTTCATTTTTCTAGCTTTGCGGTATTCAAACGCTCTTCCCATAATACATTTTTTTGGCTCCTATCGAAGTGAGGCGCCCAGTTGAACTTCAAATTGTTTCACCAACTTACCCATGACGGCGTCAATCTTGCTGTCCGTCAAGGTTTGAGTCATGTCTTGCAAGACAAAGTTGACCGCATAGGATTTTTTGCCTTCCGGCAGGTTCTTGCCTTCATACACGTCGAACAATGACACCGATTGCAGCAACTTGCGTTCCGTGTTGAATGCCACCTGTTCAATGTCTTCAAAACGGACGGATTTGTCAATCAGCAGCGCGAGGTCTCGTTTCACATCCGGAAACCGGGAAATTTCGGAGAACTGCACGGCGTGGTTTGACAGGGTCTTCAGCACAACATTCCAGTGGATGTCTGCGTAGAATACGGGCACATCGATGTCAAAAGGTTTCAGGATTTTATCGTGTACCTGACCCAATTGAGCCAGTATGGTTCCGTTTTTCAAGGTGTAGGTCAGCGAGTGGGCAAATACTTCATCGCCGCCTTCAGCCAGGCTGATGCGGTTGCGGCTTATGCCCAAACGTGCAAACACGTTTTCCACCATGGCTTTCAGGTCGTAAGCGCTGACCTTCGACTGTGGCCCGGACCAGTTCTTTTCCTGCTTGAACCCAGTCATCCACAGGCCCAGGTGCATGGATTCGTTGAACCTAGACAAGGTCTCTCCTTCTTTCCGCGCATCCGCATCGTAGCGGTAACAGTTGCCGAATTCATAGAAAGCAAGGTCGGTGCGGCGGCGGTTCCTGTTGTGCGAAATGCTTTCCAACCCACCAAAGAGCAGGGTTTGGCGCATCACATTCAGGTCGTTGCTCAACGGGTTGAGCAGGTGTACACAGTTCGGTTCCGGCATATCGGTCAAGGCTGCATAATAAGAGGCAGCCGTGAGCGAGTTGTTCAGTATTTCATTAAAACCGTTGGCCGTGAGTTGTTCAGCTATCAGGTTGGTCAACCGGTGATTGTCCGGCTTGACGGCGCTGGAAATGGTGGAACGGATGGTTGATGTAAATTCCACATTGTTGTAACCGTAGATGCGCAGGATGTCCTCGATGACATCCACATCGCGTTGTACGTCCACCCGGTATGCCGGTACGGTCAGTTCCAACACATCCCCGGTTGACGCGTCGATGGAAATTTCCAAGGCTTTCAGTATGGAAATAACGGTGTCGCGTTCCAATGACTTGCCAATCAGGGTATTGACCTTGTTCAAGCTCAAAGAAACCTTGAAGCCTTCATTGGGGTTCGGATAGATATCCACCACGTCTGAACTGACGTTGCCGCCGGTCAGTTCCTGAATCATCAGGGCGGCACGTTTCAGCACATAAACGGTGTTATTGATATCTATGCCGCGTTCGAAGCGGAAGGATGAATCGGTGTTCAGTCCGTGGCGACGGGCAGTCTTACGCACAGAAACGGGATTGAAACAGGCCGATTCGATGAATACGCGGGTGGTGCTTTCGGTTACGCCCGAATCCAGACCGCCGAACACACCGGCTATACACATGGGTTCGTCGGCGTTGCAAATCATCAGGTCGGCAGCGTCCAGGTTGCGTTCTACCCCATCCAGGGTGGTGAATTTCGTGCCGGCTTCCACGGTACGGACACGCACCAGGTTGCCCTTGATTTTGTCGGCATCGAATGCGTGCAGGGGTTGACCCATTTCGTGCAACAGGTAGTTGGTGACGTCGACAACGCTGTTGATGGGGCGTATGCCAATCAGTTGCAGGCGTTCCTTCAGCCATTTGGGCGATTCGCCTACACGTACGCCTGAAACAGTCACGCCGGAATAGCGTAGGCAAGCGTCGGTGTTTTCCACCTGTACGGCAACAGGATTTTCAATGGCACCCAACTTGAATGCATCAACGGAGGGTTTTACCAAGGTGACAGAAGGGTCAGACTGTTTCAACAAGGCGGCCAGGTCTCTGGCTACGCCAAAGTGGGATGCGGCATCTGCCCGGTTGGGGGTGATATCCACTTCCAGCACGTATTCTTTTCGGATGCCGTAGTAATCGCTAGCCTTCATACCCACCTGAGCCGTTTCGGGCAATACGATGATGCCGTCGTGGCTGGTTCCCAAGCCTATTTCGTCTTCGGCACAGATCATGCCGAACGATTCCTGACCGCGTATCTTGGAGCGCTTGATGGTAAAGCATTCGTCACCGCTGTACAGTTTCGTACCTATGGTGGCTACGATAACTTTTTGGCCGGCGTCCACATTGGGTGCGCCGCACACAATCGTAAGCGGTTCCTCGCCCCCTACGTTCACGGTGGTTACGTGAAGGTGGTCTGAATCAGGATGTGATACGCAGGTCAGCACTTCACCAATGACCAAGCCTTCCAGCCCGCCTTTAATGGTTTCCACTTCTTCTACCGGACCGTTTTCCAACCCGATGGAGGTCAGAGCTACGGCTGTCTCGTCGGGCGACAACGAGAACGGCAATAAAGATTTTAACCAACTGTAAGAAATATTCATACGATCAATACTTAATGTTCAGTTCCTTGAGTACGGTGCTGATTTTCTCGTACGTGGTGATACGGGTGGGAACCAGCGGCAACCTCAGTTTATTTTCAATCATGCCCATGGCGTTCAACATACACTTGACTCCTGCCGGATTGCCATCCACGAACAGCAGGTTGAACAATTCGGTGAACCGGTGGTGGATTTCAAGGGCGTTGGCATAATCACCGGACAAAGCCAGTCTGACCATACGGCTGAATTCGCGGGGAAAGGCGTTTCCAATGACCGAGATGACACCCACGGCTCCCAGGGTGATCAACGGGAACGTAATGCCGTCGTCGCCTGAAATGACCATGAAATTGGCCGGTTTGTTCTTGATGATTTCATCCATTTGCGTGATGTTGCCGGACGCTTCCTTGATGGCCACAATGTTGGAAAACTCCCTGGCCAGTCTCAAGGTAGTTTCAGCTGTCATGTTGATGCCGGTACGGCCGGGTACATTGTACAAGATGACAGGCAATTGGGTGTTGGTCGCTATGGCCCGGTAATGTTGGTACAAACCTTCCTGGGAGGGCTTGTTGTAATAGGGCGTTACAGACAGGATGGCATCCACACTTGTAAAATCACGGGTCCGCAATTCTTCAACCACGGCACGCGTGCAATTGCCTCCCACACCCAACACGATGGGCACCCTACCGTTGACTTTTTCAATGACAAAGGCACTGACGTCATGTCGTTCTACTTCCGTCAATGTGGCGGTTTCCGCCGTTGTTCCCAAAACAACCAGGTAATCAATCCCATGTCGAATTTGGTATTCAATCAGGCGTCCCAGAGCGGGATAATCAACGCTTTCATCTTCCTTGAAAGGAGTGATCAGCGCCACTCCCATACCTGTCAGTTTCGAATTTATCATGCTGTGCCGGCTGTTGGTCGGGTAAAAAAAAGTTTGTACTCCTCATAGCATACAAGCTTTCTGAGGGGCAAAAACGGTGGACAAAAGTACAAAATTACTGGCGAGTCCGTAAACTTTTCAGGTAAAAAAGCAGTTGGCTGAAAAAAAACGGGGCATCATGCTCACCGTCAACAGCCAACAACAAGTCGAACTGGGATGAATCCTGTCGGTTGAAGCCAATCCGATAGGAAGCTTGAGTGTGGTAATACAGGAGGTCGTGTACCAACGAGGGTCTCAGGGTCAAATCAATCAACGTATCGGCATTAAAGGAGTTGACATCATTGATTTTGTCTTTCTTGGGCAAGGAAAAGATATTCAGGTCGTTTTTTTTCCACAAGTGGATGTATTGTGGCATAGAAAGGGATGTTTCTTCCTGTTTGATCTTACTGTCTTCCAGACACAGGGCAAATACCCTTTTCCCATCTGTTTCAAGGCCTTTAATAAGGGGCATCACCGCTTCCAAATGTTCACGGTTGAAAAACAAAAGCACCCGTTTGATGTCCTGGTAGTCAACAAAACATTTGGAACGCACAAAATTTCGTTTCAAACGGCGTATGGCCGCTCTCAATGCGATTTTATTCATACTCGTCAACGGTTTTGGATGTTGTTGGCAACAGTGCCAGGAACGCTGATTCAGATACGAGGGGAATGTTCAGCACAGAAGCCTTTTCCAGTTTGGCCGGTCCCATATTTTCTCCGGCTAGGATGAAGCTGGTATTTCGACTTACGCTGCTGGCATTCTTACCACCATTCTGTTCAATCATTACTTTATATTCATCTCTTGAATGTTCAGTAAATGTGCCACTTATAACAATTATATTTCCTTCAAGAACGGTTGAAGTCTGCATCGCTTCAGCTTCAGGAAGTGACAGGCAAAGCCCGGCTTTTCCAAGATTTTCCACCAAGGAACGATTGACCGGTGAGGCAAAATAAGCCAGCACGCTTTCCGCTATTTTGGTGCCTACTTCGTCCACTGCGGTGAGTTCTTCCAGGGTTGCAGCCTGAAGGGCTTCCAGGCTCCTGAAGTGCCTGGCCAGTTTCTTGGCTACGGTCTCTCCCACGAAGCGGATGCCCAATGCGAACAATACCCGTTCAAACGGTACTGATTTGGAGGCTCTTATGCCTTGCAGGATGTTTCGGGCGGATTTCTCGCCCAGTCGTTCCATGTTGACCAAGGTGTGCGCGTCCAATTGATAAAAGGAATAGGGATCGGTCAAAAAACCGGCTTCGTACAGGGCGTCCACGGTTTCCGCTCCCAGCCCTTCAATGTTCATGGCTTTACGGCTGATAAAATGTTCCAGCCTGGCCTTGATTTGCGGTGGACAACCGGTTTGGTTGGGGCAGTAATGAGCTGCCTCACCCTCGTATCGTACCAATGGGGTGCCACATTCAGGGCATTGGGTGATGAAGTGGACCTTGTCACCCACCAGAAAACGCGATTCTTTGTCTACACCGACAATTTTGGGAATGATCTCCCCTCCTTTTTCTACAAAAACCTGGTCACCTATGTATAAGTCGAGTGATTGAATGATGTCGTTGTTGTGCAGGGAAGCTCGTTTGACGGTGGTGCCTGAAAGCAGTACGGGGTCCAAATTGGCTACTGGTGTGACGGCTCCTGTACGTCCCACCTGGAAGGAGATTGAATTCAGGCGTGTCACAGCTTGTTCGGCCTGGAATTTATAGGCAATGGCCCATCGGGGCGATTTGGCAGTATAACCGAGTGCTTCCTGTTGGGTGATGTCGTCAACCTTGATCACAATGCCATCGGTGGCCACGGGCAACTGCTTTCTGGCCTCGTCCCAGTGGTGGATAAAGACAAAGACTTCTTCCAGTGTATCGCAACGGCGTATGGCGTCTGACACCTTGAACCCCCATGATTTGGCGTGATTCAGGTTGTCAAAATGGCTGGTTGAAGGCAGGTTTTCTCCCAGAAGGTAATACAGATAGGCATCCAGTTTCCTGGAGGCAACGGTAGACGATTGTTGAATCTTCAACGTGCCGGAGGCCGCATTCCTGGGGTTGGCGAACAAGGGTTCCTCAGCCTGTTCGCGTTCTTTGTTGAGGGCATCGAACACGGCCCAGGGCATCAGCACCTCACCCCTTATTTCAAAGTTGTCCGGATAACCGTTACCGTTCAGTTTCAATGGAATGCTCCGGATGGTCTTCACGTTTTCAGTCACATTGTCGCCGCGCGTGCCGTCACCCCGTGTCAACGCCTTGACCAACCTACCCTCTTCGTATGTCAGCGAAATGGAAGTCCCGTCGTATTTGAGTTCACACACCAAGGCAAAGGGTTCGTTGAGCAGCTTGCCCACCCGTTCGTAAAATTCCCTGACCTCCGTTTCCGAATAGGTGTTTCCCAGTGATAACATGGGATAGCGGTGCGCTTCCTGTTCAAAACCAATACTGATATCACTGCCGACACGTTGTGTGGGTGATGTCTCGTCGTAGTATTCGGGATGCCTGTTTTCCAGCTCCTGCAGTTGTTTCAGCAATCCGTCGTATTCAAAATCGGTCATGACAGGACTGGAGAGCACGTAGTAGGCATGGTTTGCCTCATGGAGCTGCGTTCTCAGGTGATTTATTTCTTGTTCAGGCGTCATGAATGAGGTATGATGCAACAAATTTACGAAAAAAAACGACGGTGCAACATCGTGCAGTCTGCTTGGTAAAACGTATCTTTGCGTGAAATTGTATTCCTACACGTATGTCGTTGCGTTCAACCCTGTTTCTTTTAGTGACAGCCTTGTGCATCAGCCTTCCTGTCTGGTCGCAATACACCATTGAAGAGGCTACTGCCATTTCGGAACGGCTGATACGGGAAGAAGAGGAAAAAAGGAAAATCCAGCCTGGATATCAAGCTTCCCAGGCTGACAGTGCGCGGATACGATACATCACGATTGATCCAGTTTTGGGCATGCACTCATCGACAGGTCCTGACACCCTGTCATTGGATTTTCAAAACAACACTTTTCCTGAACGCAACAAGACGATTGCCGGGTTGCACACGGGCAGTTTCGGATCACCCTTCCAATCGAAGATATACACACAGCAAACGGAATACAGTCCATTCCTGTTTATGCGCTCGTATGAACAATGGCTGACGGATCCCGCTTCGTTTACATACATGAATACGACCAAACCGTATACAAACCTCAGTTATTTCAGCACGTTTGGAAATGAACAATCGCAGGAAGAAAATTTCAAGTATTATGTTTCGGCCAATGCCAACAAATACTTGAATCTGGGTGCCAGTTTTGAAATCTTGTACGCACGAGGATTTTATCACAGAAGTTCTACCCGCGGCAAGTTGGCTAATGTGTTCGGTAATTACCAAAGCCCTCGTTACGAGGCTTTTTGGCGCGGTTCATACAACACGCTGGAAAATATGGAAAATGGGGGTATCATTGATACGCGCTACATTACCGACCCCCTGCAAATGAGCGGTGGCTTGCGTGAATACGAAAGCATGAACATTCCCACCCATTTGAATGATGCACGTAGCAAGCTAAAGAATCTGCAGTTGTTTTTCAACCATAAATACCACATTGGTTTTGAGCGTACCGAAAAAACAGATTCCACCAAGAAAAATTTTGTTCCGGTGACCAGCATCATCCATACATTGTTCATTGACAGAAGTCAACGCAACTACCTGTCGGAGACGGCCAATCTGTCCTATTATGATTCCATAGCGAACATCAGCCCCGCTTTCACCGCAGATACAGCTGCCCTTTTCCATATTCGCAATACAGTAGGCTTGTCATTGCGGGAAGGGTTTCACTCGTGGGCAAAGATGGGACTCACAGCTTTCATTGAACATGATTTTCGGAAATACACCGGGCTGGCGGCCAACGCTCCGTTAAAAGACAGTACCAACGTGTTCAGCGGTTGGCAGTCGCACAATGAGAACCTCCTCTGGGGATGTGTCGAGCTGAGTAAGCAACAAGGTTCCGTATTGACCTACAGTGTTATGGGAAAGCTCTGCATATTGGGCGAAGATATTGGTAATTACGAACTTAGCGGTAAGTTGCAAACCAATCTGTTGTTGTGGAAACATCCGGTTCAACTGCAGGCTGGTGGATACATGAAGTACCTGAAGCCCGATTATTTTCTGGAAACGTATTATTCCAACCATTTCAACTGGAACAATCCGTTGAAGAACGAGTATAAGACCCGCATATACGGAACGCTTGACATACCGGAACTGGGTTTTCGTTTCAATGCTACGGTTGAAAACCTCAACCACCTGGTTTATTTCAATACCTCGGCCATACCGACACAACACAGTGGGAACATCCAGGTGGTCTCTGCCAACTGGAAACAACACCTGGCGTGGGGTATCCTCAATTGGGACAATGACTTGGTGTATCAGGTATCCAGTCAACCCGACATACTGCCCCTCCCCGATTTGACGGTTTATTCCAACCTGTATGTGAAAGGTACGTTGAGCAAGGTGCTATTATCTCATTTGGGTGTGGATTGCCGCTACCACACGACCTATTATGCTCCTGCATATATGCCGGCTACCGGAATGTTCCATACGCAAAACACCGTCAAAATAGGCAATTATCCGTATATGAATGCTTATGTGAACTTTCACTTGAAACGGATGCGTTTCTTTGTCATGTATTCGCACGTCAGCCGTTTCTTTGCCGACCCCAACTATTTTTCTGCGCCGTATTACCCCATGAATCCGGCTATCATAAAAGCCGGTTTATCCTGGAATTTTTATGATTAAGCCGCGTGCCATATCGTGGGGGTTGATCATCCTGTTTGTTGTTGGATGGGCAGCTTTTTATCTGGTCAGGTTGCAACAGGTCAAACCTACGGCTGAAAACGATTTCAGTGGCATCAAGCAGAGGGGTGAATTGCGTGTTTGCGGGGAATATGATCCGTTCAGTTTTTACACCGATGCTTCCGGTCAGCACGGATTTCACTATGAAATCATCCAAGCTTTTGCGTCGAAGCATCGGTTGAAATTGGTGTACTTGTACGAAGGAAATTTCGAACGTAGGTTGAAATGGCTGGAATCGGGTGTCTGTGATGTGTTGACGGGCCCCTTGCCTGTCATTTCGTCCTTGAAGAAACGTATTGATTATACCATTCCTTTATATTCGTCTCGTTTAGTATTGATTCAACGATCATCGGATACTCCCATCCGCAATCAGGTGGATTTGGGCGGTCAACGGGTGGCCTTGCCTGCTTTTTCTCCTCATATGCTGCGTATCAATCACCTGGCTGTTGAAATCAGTGATTCCATTTTTATCAAGCCGATCAGGGTTTTCACTAATGAAGAATTGGTCAAAATGGTTCTTTCCGGCAAGGAGGATTTTGCTGCCATGGATGAACGGGTGGCCAGGTCTCTGAAAGTCAACTACCCGAATTTGGATTGTTCTTCGCCACTGAGTATGCCTCAGTTTCAGGCATGGGCGGTTCGTCCCGGCTCCAAGGCGCTATTGGACAGTTTAAACACCTTTATCGAGTCGTTGTTGCCATTTCCAGGCTGAAAGAAGGGTGTCTTCCACTGACGTTTCAGCCTTCCAACCCAGGACCTTGTTGGCCCGTTCAGGATCAGCCCAAACCTGCTCAATATCACCTTCCCTGCGCGCAACAATTTCGTAATTCAGCTTAACACCCGTAACCTGTTCAAATGTCTTGATAATTTCAAGTACAGAAAGCCCCCTACCCGTTCCAAGATTGAATAGTTCAACCGGAGCTTCCATTTTATTCTCCAACAAGCGTTTTACTGCAATCACGTGAGCCTTGGCCAAATCAACCACATGGATGTAATCACGGATGCAGGAACCATCCGGAGTAGCATAATCGTTGCCGAACACACGCAACTTTTCCCGGATGCCGGCAGCTGTCTGAGTGACAAACGGAATCAGGTTTTGCGGAACTCCCAGGGGTAATTCTCCAATCTGTGCTGAAGGATGAGCCCCGATGGGATTGAAATACCGCAAAATGACAGATCGGTACGGCAATCCTGCGTAGGTGGCATCACGGATGATTTCTTCACCGATTTGCTTGGTATTTCCGTAGGGGGACATGGCCGGTTTCACCGGTGCATCTTCAGTAACCGGCAATAAATCCGGTTGTCCGTATACCGTACAAGAAGAGGAAAAAACAAAGCCTTTGCCTCCGTTTTCGGACAGCAAGCTCATAACGGTCATTAAGGACAGTAAATTGTTCCGGTAATATGCCATGGGTTTTTCCACCGATTCGCCTACTGCTTTGTACGCCGCAAAGTGGATGGCGCCTGAAATGGGCGCATGTGCTTTAAAGACAGCTTTCATGGCCGAAGAATCGGAACAATCGCAGACTTCCAGAGGAGGTCTCACACCCGTAATGGCTTGTATACCATCGAGGACGGCAGCATTGGAGTTCGAAAGATTATCAACAATGACTACCTCATAACCGGCTTCAATCAATTCTACCACTGTATGGGAGCCTATGTATCCCGTACCCCCTGTTACTAAAATTCTGTCTTTCATTGCACAGTAGCGTTCATGTATTTTTTGCAAATATACACAATTTAGAAACGGTATGTCATGCCGAAGCTAAGCAATTGTTGCAACTGAATCAAGGATTCATCGGGTTTCCGCTTCAACCGGTCGTCCATTTTGGCATACAGATACACTTGGGTAGAAAAGTAATGGTTCAATGATACATCAAACGTGTTTTCCCATTCAGTATCAACGTACGTGTAATCGGTAAAATAATAGATTTTTGATTTCCAGTTCAACCGCTCGGATATTTTCCAGGTAATGTTGGATGAAATCTTTGAACCAATTTCGCTACCATAGTGTTTCCCGGGTTCGATGCCGTACGATTTGGGATTCAGATTCACATTGTCGTATAAATAGTTGGCCTTATAGGTTATCGGACTCAGCATCACTGAAAGGTTGTACCCCATTTTTTTATTGTCCTTTTTGAAATCCACACCCAAACTCACAAACAATTTTGCAGGGGACATGAAGGATGACAACAAGTTCATGGTATTCTTCCTGTAATTATTGATCATCTGGGTTACGAATTCCGTTGATAGGGAATAATACCAGTTATTGCGCATTTTAATGCCCAACTTGCTGAGTGCCCTCAACTGATCGCTGCTCACATTCAGGTTTCTTAACGAGTCGGTTGATACGGTGTTAAGCCCTACCTTGATTTCCAAACTGTTGTCCAGCTGAACATTTTTTCTGTCATTGTAGTTGGCTTCCAGAAATATTGTCGCCAATCCTGCCATGTTGCTTTCTCCACCTTTTGACCAATTGGACGACAGGTAAGTTTGAGAAAAGTGCAATTTGAATTGCCCGCGCCTTGTCCACGGATTGTACTCTACTCCTGGATAGTTGTTTTCTTTTTTGATGGGGAAACCCGTCAGTGACAAAGAGGGCCCCTCCAGAAACATGGGCTTTTCTTGCCTTAGAATAAACACCAACGGGTCAGCTTCTGGCAGATCTTCTTTTCGGTATTGAACGTAGCGGATCAGGTTTGATTCCAACGACTTCAACAAACGCAGGTCGCTATCAATCGCTCTTTGTTCACGTTGTAAATAACGCAACAATGAATCGCTCCTTGGGGTACTCAAAATGGACGATGTGGTTGTTTTATGATGTGGATACAGTGAATAATCGGGTTCATGCAGTGTATATACCAACGGTAGGAACAGGGGTTTCAACCGTAGATAGTCAATCGGGATTTCATCGGGAAGGACGGATGGTTCACGAGGCCATACACGGTACATCATCGGGTCGTACGTCAGAATAGCTGTCAACAATGGGTTGGGATCATGGATGAGCTGCGTACTCATCTCGTTGCTATTATTAACAACCGTTATGTTTTTTTTAGATGAGTCGGTGGTTTGTTCGAAATAACCAAGCCCATCTTCCTCCAGTTTCATTTGAATAAATTGGCCTGTCAAAACGGTATCTTCATGTACCAAAGGATCGTTGTTGGTCGAATAATCTACCAACAACATTCCTGGGTTGAAAGTGCTATCAACCTGATTGACAGTATTAACGGAGATTGCTGAGGTGGTAACTGTCAGGCCAATGGCTGCGGTCAGTACGTTCAATAAATGCATGGTTCAAATCAGATTCAAAACAAATGTACTATATTTTATTTGATAGTTTTTTCGTACTTTTGCCGCTTCCAGTGCTATAAAAAGCCGTAACCGGGTATCAATCCTATTAAATTATCAACCTGTGGCTGACACAAAGTATATTTTTGTTACTGGAGGTGTAGTTTCCTCATTGGGAAAAGGCATCCTTTCTTCCTCTTTGGGCAAGTTGTTGCAATCCAGAGGATATAGAGTCACCATTCAAAAGTTTGATCCGTACATCAACATTGACCCGGGCACATTGAATCCCTATGAACACGGGGAATGTTACGTGTGCAGTGACGGTCACGAAGCTGACCTTGACCTGGGGCATTACGAACGTTTCTTGAATGTGCCCACCACCAAGGCGAACAACGTCACCACAGGACGTATTTACCAGAATGTGATACAAAAAGAAAGGCACGGCGATTACCTGGGCAAAACCGTACAGATCATTCCACACATCACCGATGAAATCAAACGGTGCATGAAATCGCTGGCTGTCAAGAATAAATTCGATTTCATCATTACGGAAATAGGTGGCACCGTGGGTGACATCGAATCGCTTCCCTTCATTGAAAGTGTCCGTCAACTGCGTTGGGACATGAGCAGCCAATGCTTCTGCATCCACCTGGCCTATCTTCCTTTTTTGGCCGCTACCCAGGAATTGAAAACCAAACCAGTCCAACATTCCGTCAAAGCATTGCAAGAACTGGGTGTTCAGCCCGATGCCTTGGTATTGCGTACAGAACACCCCATCAACCAGGGTATCCGCCGTAAGGTTGCCTTATTCTGCAACGTAGCTGAACAAGCCGTCGTTGAATGCAGGGATGCCGGCAGCATTTACGAAGTGCCTTTGTTGATTCAGAAGGAAGGACTGGATACGTTGATCCTGAAACACTTCGGTCTGCCTGTCAATTCGCCTTCCGATATGGGGCCGTGGATTGATTTTTTGGAAAAACGTAAAAAAGCTACCAAAATCGTTCGCATTGCCTTGGTGGGTAAATATGCTGAATTGTCGGATGCCTATAAATCCATCATTGAATCGCTCAACCATGCTGCCGTATATAGCGATAGGAAACTGAAACTGGAACTGATTCATTCCCAGCAGCTCACCGAGGCCAATGTGGATGAAAAATTGACGGGTATCGATGGTCTGGTGGTAGCACCGGGCTTTGGAAACCGCGGTATTGAGGGTAAATTCATTGCCTTGAAGTACGGAAGGGAACACAACATTCCAACGTTTGGGGTATGTCTGGGCATGCAATGCATGGTCATCGAGTTTGCCCGCAATGTGTTGGGCTATGCTGATGCCAACTCAACTGAAATGGATCCGAATACCACCTACAATGTGATTGATATCATGGAAGATCAGAAAAGTGTATCTGATTATGGTGGTACCATGCGTTTGGGGAATTTTGACTGCAAATTGGACAAGCATTCAAAAGCGTTCCAGGCATACGGCAAAGAACGCATCCAAGAACGGCATCGTCACCGTTTTGAGTTCAATGATAAGTTCAGGAAAGAATTCGAAGCGGCCGGCATGAAGTGTGTGGGCGTCAATCCTGATACCAATTTGGTCGAAGTGGTGGAAATGCCCGCGTTGAAATGGTACATCGGTTGTCAGTTCCATCCCGAATACAATAGCACTGTTTTAAACCCTAACCCCTTATTTGTGGACTTTATTAAGACCTGTTCGCAGGCTTGATTCATTAACTGTACATTAATATTATCATGGATAAAAATACGATTACCGGATTTGTCCTTATTTTTTTGATTATCGTAGGCTTTTCCTACTTGAACAAACCCAGCAAAGAAGCCGAAAAAGCTGCGTTGGAACAACAACGGATGCAAGATTCCATTGCCTTTGTGGAATCAGCGAGGCAAGCTGCCCTGATGGCTGCCGATTCTTCGATGGCTGCACCCACCGTTGAAAAGGACACCACCAACAACGCTGTAGTATACGGTATGTTTGCACCACTTACAGCTGGAGACACATCTTACATTACCTTGGAAAATGAGGTCATTAAACTGAAGTTATCCTCGTTGGGTGCCCGTGTGGTTTCTGCGGAACTTAAGCAGTTTGTGGCCGGTGATTCCAGTGCGTTGATTTTGTTTGACGAAGAAGCGTCTCGTTTCAACTTTTCGTTCTTTTCGTTAGACAGCCGGTTGATCAATACGGCTGATCTTCACTTCACACCGCTGCCCTCTTCAAACCCCATGCAGCAGACGTATCGGTTGGCTTTAAACTCGACGACCTGGCTTGATTTTGTCTATACGCTGAATAAGGATGATTACCGCTTCAGTTTTGAGATGAAGGGTAACAACCTGCAGGCCATGATGTTGTCGAATACCAACAAGGTTGATTTCAACTGGGCCATGAAAATGCGTCAGCAAGAACTGGGCCGCAAATTTGAAGAACGTTACTCTGAATTGAATTACAAGTTCTTGGTGGATGATGTAGAAAAATTGAATGCAACCAAGGATGTGACCAAAAGCGTAGTTGAAGAGCTCAAGTGGGTGTCTTTCAAGGATCAGTTCTTTGCCTGTATCGCCATATCCGATAAGGGATTCAGCTCCAATGAACTGCATTCGAAACCTGAACCTACGGGTTCCCGATACATCAAGGATTATTCCATGACGGGTTCGCTCCCACTTGATTTAAAGGGCGCCCAATCAACCAAGATGCAATTTTACATGGGTCCCATCAAGCATGCCTTGCTCAAGAGTTTTGACAAAGGGGTACCTGCTGAAGCTCAGCTTGACCTGGACCGTATCGTTCCCTTGGGTGGCAAGATCATTCGTTGGGCCAATACCGGCATCATCCTGCCCATGTTCAACTTCTTTGGCCGATTCATGAGCAATTACGGTCTTATCATCCTGGTGATGACCTTTGTTATCAAGATGGTCTTGTTCCCGCTTACGTATAAGTCGTACATGTCTTCGGCCAAGATGCGGGTATTGCAACCTCAGATCAATGATATCAACAAACGTTTCCCGGGTACTGAAAAAGCGACTGAACGGTCACAAGCTACCATGGAGTTGTACCGTCAAGCCGGCGTGAGCCCCATGGGTGGCTGTTTGCCTATGTTGTTACAGATGCCTATTTTGTTCGCCATGTATTCGTTTTTCCCTTCTTCCATCGAATTGAGGCAGGAAAGTTTCTTGTGGGCGCACGATTTGTCTACCTACGATGCCATTGTGAGTTGGAGTGGAAATATTCCGTTTGTGACCAATTATTTTGGTAATCACGTAAGCTTGTTCTGTTTGTTGATGACCATCACCAACTTGGTGTACACGCATCTGAACATGAAGACGCAACCTTCGAACAACCAGATTCCGGGTATGAAGGCCATGATGTATATCATGCCTGTCATGTTCTTGTTTATCTTCAACCAATATTCTTCCGGTCTTAGCTTCTACTTCTTTGTGTCTACATTGATTTCCATCATCCAGACGTATGCCATCCGTGCTACTGTCAATGAGGAAAAGTTGCTGGCTCAATTGAACGAGAATAAGAAGAAGCCTGCCAAGAAATCGGGTTTTGCGGCTCGCCTTGAACAAATGCAAAAGGAACAGCAACGGATGTTGCAGGAACAAAAGAAAACGCAACAGAAGCGGAAATAACGCCCTGCTCTACTAATATAAAAAGGCTGCCCGTTAATAAGGCAGCCTTTATTTTTTTCTGACTAACAGACTGTTTCCGTTCCGCCGGTTGGGTTACTTGATAGCTTCTGCGTACCTTTTTTCCACAACACCCCAATCAAGCACGTTCCAGAAGGCTGCGATGTAATCGGCCCTGCGATTTTGATACAAGAGGTAATAAGCGTGTTCCCAAACGTCCAAACCCAAAAGCGGGGTTCCGGAGCAACCGGCCTCTGGCATCAAGGGATTGTCCTGATTGGCCGTGGAGCAGACATCCAGTTCACCTTTGGCGTTTACGCACAGCCAAGTCCAACCCGAACCGAAACGACCCACAGCAGCTTGACCGAACACGCCTTTAAAGGCATCCACGCTACCCCATTTAGCGACGATGGCGTCGTATAACTTGCCAGACGGAGCGGCCTTGGCCTTTCCGGACAATTGTGTCCAGAAAAAGGAGTGATTCCAGTGGCCACCGCCGTTGTTACGTACCGCAACGGAATACTTGTTCACCGACCGCATCAACTCCTCCAGGGATTTGCCTTCAGCTTCAGTGGCGGCAACCGCGTTGTTGAGATTAGTCACGTAAGCTTGGTGATGCTTGGTGTGGTGGATTTCCATTGTTTTTGCATCAATATGAGGTTCCAATGCGTCGTACGCATACGGAAGGCTAGGTAATGTATATGACATAATAATAAGAGTTAGGGTGTTAATAAATGTAAGGAATGAAATCATGATTGTATTCATTTGATGATTTACATCAAAGATAGTTATTTTTGTGCAATAAAACAAGTATTTACTTGTTAAATATGCAAAAAATACGAAATAACCTGCGACGGGATGCCGTTACACCTTGGTATGAGCAAAAGAAATGTCGACGTTGGGGTTAATTGAACTGCATGGGCTCTACAGAGTAGCCGGCATGACGGAGTTGGTTGATCAGGCCGGTTTCGCCCACAAGGTGCAGGCAACCTACGGCCACAAAACAAGATTGGGCATTAAACAGACTGGGCAATTCATACATCCACCTCAAATTCCGTTCATCGACAAACAAGGTTGTTTCTTCCACCGACCATTGGTCACCCTTGCCTATCTTTTCAATTTCAACCAGATTTCCGGAGAGATAGGCCTTGTTCAACTCCTCGGCTTGCAAAGCTGCCTCGTCCTTTTGACGGACAGTTTCAACCAGCATCTGTGCCTGCCTTTCTACCGGAATGGTATTGTATAGAAGGTTCACCTGTTCATCGGGTGTTTCAAGCCCTATCAGCGTCAGGCCTTTATCCTTGCCTTTTTGTTGGAAAATTTCGTCGATGGATGTAGGCTGTTCAGATAAACCCAACGATGAGATGTAGGACATCACCGTGTAAATGGAACCCACATACAAGGGTTTCATTCTGTCCAACAACTCCAGGCTTGCTCCCAAGACATGCTGTATCTCCGTGTCAACCAACCGGTATTCGTCGGGAGTCAATAAGGTACTGAGGCTTTTATCACTCATGGAAACACCCTTCAAAATCGATTCGTTCAATGTGGCATCCATGACCAACTCGCCGACTACGGCTTCCGATTTTGCGCATAAATCCAGGATATCGTTGAAATGAGGAATGCTGCTGTATTCTATGACATGGAGCGTGCCAAACAAGTAACTACTTTTTTCCAACCCGTTTCCGGAAACCTTCCAACATAACTGAGCGTGTGATGCAAACGATAGGAAACAAAAGCAAACGAGCAGTAAAAAGCGAATTCTATTCATGATCCGGGTGTTTCTGTGCGGTATTGAACACTAGCGCGGAAACGTTTCTCTGACCCGTAACCTTACCTTTATCGAAAACAAGCGAGCCATTGACGTAGGTTTGTACTACCCCGAAGTGCACATGTTCACCGGTAAAAGGCGACCAGCCGCAGGTGGAAAGCACCTCGTCTGCAGAAATGACGTGTTCCTTGGATGGGTCAACCAATACCAGGTCGGCGAAATAGCCCTCCCGGATAAATCCTCTTTTTTCGATGCTGTAAAGAATGGCTGGAGCGTGGCACATGCGGGTCACCACGGTTTCCTTTGTAAAACACCCTTTGTTGGACAATTCCAACAGGAGCGGAAGAGAGAATTGAATACCTGGCATGCCTGAAGCGGCAGTAAGTGCGCCGCCTTCTTTTTCCGACCACAGGTGAGGTGCATGGTCGGTGGCGATAACGTCGATGAGTCCGTCTTTGACGGCTTGAAGCAAGGCTGACCTATCCGTTGAAGACTTGATGGCCGGATTGCATTTCACGGCTGTGCCTTTTTGAGCGTAGGCTTCATCGTCAAACCAGAGGTGTGGCACACA
>CAYPLF010000008.1:0-52243 GCA_964411555.1 uncultured Bacteroidales bacterium
ATCACCAAAATAACGCCTATCAGTATCATTAAGAACAAGGAAACAATCACAATGAACTGAGCCTGCCGTAAAATAGAGCGCAAGGGCGCTTTCAACACGACTTCTACATACTGATTCTCGGTAATCTTATTATATATGGTGTATTTGTTTTTTTCATGGGCCTGCCTCACCGAGTCGTTGACAATACGCATGCTGTACGAGGGTTTAAAGCCTAGTTCTTTTTCTAGGGTTTTAGCGTAAATGGTGTCTAGGCCTAGGATGGAAGTGGGTTTACCTAATTCAATTAATAAATCCTGAAGTTGAGAATTAACATCAGCTACACCAGAAATTTTTCTTTCATAAACTGGTTCAGAACTCATAAGAATACTTGATTGTGTCTTCACTTCATCTATACGATCATAAATGTGAATCCCATTGCTCATTTGCAAGGCACTCCTACATTTATTCATAATATCCAATTCCATTAAAACATATGAGTTCTTTAGCCATGAATATTGTAATATCAGCAATAGGATTATGCCAAAAAAAGAAATATAGCGTATGGTTTTTGCAGATATCATGATATATATATATGAATACAAACAAAGATAAATGAATTTATCTCCTTCTCGTATGTAAGCAGGTTATAAATATTTATGCCTTTATGATAATTATAGATTTTTAGATGATTATCTCATTGATGATGCTCAAAAAACAATCGATAAATATCAATCTGTATAATCGTTCTTAGATTATCTAAGATTCTGCTCAGATTATCTAAGTTTTATTATGCTAAATATAATTGGGACTCAATCTATATTTGCAATATCAACAACACACAAACATCACAACAATGAAAACAAAATTAGCACTCCAAGAAAATTTTGAAAATTTTGGTTTTGACACAATGAGTAGTGAAGATATGAAATTAGTATCTGGAGGAGGTGAGGCGGTTATTGTATTTGATCCAGAAACTGGCGAATTTAAAGTTATTATTAGACCAACAAGACCATAAAGTAATATACTAACCAATTAACCATGGGACTAGCAAACAGCGATATTAACCGCTATTTAAATGCGGAGATGTTGTTTGGCAATGCATTTAGCCAACCAATTTCAAACTTTTTGACTCTATACGGGTCACAGCCAACTGAACAGGACGAATCCCTCTTTTATAAAAATATTTCACGATTGATCAACGGGTCAAGGACCTACAAGGTAGTTCAATTGTGATTGGTTGAATATGGATCGTATTTTTAACCTGTATTCCTACTGCCACCCTGTGAAGGGCTGCAAGAGGGCGGTTTTATGCGATTTACAACGAAATATCATTCAACCTATTCCAATAATCCTGTATGAATTTCTGGAACAAGCCAGAACAGGAACATATGGCGCCCTTACTAGCGGAATGTCTCTGCAAGAAAGGAACGCCATAGAAGTTTATATTTCTTTCCTTTATCATAGTGAGTTTGGCTACTTTACACAAAAACCCATTGACGAATCGCTGATCGATTCAACAGTGGTTGAGGATGATGGACTGATCAGCAATGCCATCATTGATTTTTCTGCTACATCGACACATGCACTGGAAACCATCATTGGCGAGCTTAGTGTTTTGGGTTGTAAAGCATTGGAAATGCGTTTTTATTACCAACCTGCGTTACCTTTTTTTTTGCGGACGCTGGAGATAGCGTCTGCATCAACCATCCAACAAATCGAAGTGTGTGTTGAAAAGAGTGTTGATTATAAGTTGGATGCGCTGTTGGATTTAAAAACGTCTTTTCCTAAGCTTTCAAAAATTACGGTAAGCAATACCCATGAAAACGTGATTTACAAACGCGATGGTTTGGTCGTCATTTTTTCGACGGAACTCATTCGCAGCGAAAGCATGTGTGGTGTTACCGGTGACTTGTATTGCATTGCAGAAAACAAATTGTTTTGGGAGTCAAAGCATTATAATAATTGTCTTTATAAAAAGATAGCTATCGACAAGGAAGGGTATATCAAAAATTGCCCTTCGATGAAAGAACATTTTGGACACGTCTCTGATACAACACTGACGAGTGTTGTTCATCAGGACGGGTTCAAGAAGTTCTGGAATATCACAAAAGACGATATTGAGACGTGTTCTGAATGTGAACTACGCTACGTGTGTCAAGACTGCAGAGCCTATACGCGAGAGGCAGACAATCCGTATTCAAAACCGTTGAAGTGTAAATATGACCCTGCTCATTGAGAGCAGTCGCATCATTTCTCACCTTTTTCTTATATTTGACGTTGATTACGTTGAATGATGCGGTGTGTCCCACCGGGAATAACAAATTGGTTAATGAAACAGTTTCCAGTGTACAGGCAATTAGACTCCATGGATTGTGGTCCAACTTGTCTTCGCATGATTGCCAGGTACTATGGAAAAAGTTATAGCCTGCAAACGCTTCGATCTCGTTCCTCCCTTGTTCGGACAGGCAGTAGCTTGTTGGGATTGAGTGAGGCCGCCGAAAGTATAGGTTTCCATTCCACCGGCGTTAAGATAACCCTGGAGCAACTGCTTAAGCAAGCACCGCTTCCGTGTATCCTCCATTGGAGACAGCGGCATTTTGTGGTCTGTTATGCTGTTAATAAAAAAAGGAACGGCTATCGAATCCACATCGCCGATCCTGCAGCCGGATTGGTAACATACACCGAGCAAGAGCTCGAATCAGCCTGGATTTCCACCTCCGAACAGGCATCAGAAAAAGGCATTGCTTTATTGTTGAAACCGGGTCCCGACTTTGACAACACGGAAGATGAGCCCTCGGTCAAGAAGGGTGGGTTGTTTTCGTTGGCACGCTACTTCAAACCCTACCGGAAACATGTGGTACAGGTTTTTATCGGCATGTTGGCGGTCAGCTTGCTGCAACTCATCTTTCCCTTTCTTACCCAAGCCTTGGTCGATATTGGTATTGAAAAAGGAAATGTGGGTTTTATCAAGTTGGTCCTGGCAGCCCAAGTTGTCTTGTTTATTTCCCGCTTGTCTGTAGAGTTTATACGGGGTTGGATTTTACTCCACATGAACACCCGTGTCAATATCTCCTTGATTTCCGACTTCCTGACCAAAATCATGAAATTGCCCTTGCGGTTCTTTGATACCAAATCGGTGGGTGATATATTGCAACGTATTGGCGATCACAAACGGATAGAGACGTTCCTTACCGGTAATTCCGTTAATCTGATGTTCTCGTTTGTAAACTTTTTTGTTTTTGCCTTGGTGCTGGCTTACTACCAATGGAGTTTGCTGTTGCTGTTTGTGGCGGGTAATGCCCTTTACGTGGGTTATGTACTCATGTTTATGAAATACAGGCGCCAACTCGATCACAAACGATTTGCCCAATTGGCAGCAGAACAAAGCAATCTGATCCAGTTGATTAGCGGAATGCCCGACATCAAGTTGGCTAACTGCGAGAAACAGAAACGGTGGCAATGGGAACAAATTCAAATCAAATTGTTCCATATTGGCATGAAAGGGCTGACGGTTGGACAAATCCAACAAACCGGCTCCATCTTCTTCAGTCAACTTACCAATATTCTCATTACATTCCTGGCCGCTCAATCGGTCGTTAACGGAGATATCACCATCGGTATGATGATGTCAGTCACCTACATCATTGGTCAGTTGAGTGCGCCCATCGATCAATTTCTCGGATTTGCCCAATCATACCAGGATGCATCCATCAGTATGGAACGGCTCAACGAGGTTCATGGTAGAAAAGATGAGGAACAAGTCTCAGACCATCAACTTTCCGAATTACCCCTACAAAAAGAAGTGACGGTAAACGACGTTTCATTCAGTTATTCAGGAGCCGATCGGGATTACGTGCTGGAACAGGTACAGTTGACCATTCCTGAGGGAAAGGTTACCGCCATTGTGGGTGCCAGTGGTAGTGGAAAGACAACCCTGATCAAACTGATGATGGGTTTCTACAAGCCCAACAAAGGAAGCATCCGGATTGGAAAAAGCAGTTTGGATACCATCAATTCACATGTCTGGCGTGATAAAACCGGGTCGGTTTTGCAGGATGGTTTCCTCTTTTCCGATACCATAGCCGCGAACATTGCGTTGGGTGACGATGAAATCGATTCAAACCGTTTGCACTATGCTGTGCATGTGGCGAATCTGCAGGACGTGATTGATGCCTTACCCATGGGCTATTTGACCAAGATTGGCATGGAAGGTCACGGACTGAGTCAAGGTCAAAAGCAACGCATCCTGATTGCCAGGGCTGTATACAAGAATCCGGAGTATGTATTTTTCGACGAAGCCACCAATTCATTGGATGCCAGCAACGAACGGATTATCATGGATCGATTGTCGGAGTTTTTTCAGGAGAAAACAATTGTCATTGTGGCTCACCGTTTGAGTACGGTCAGAAATGCAGACAACATCATTGTTTTGGAAAAGGGTAGGGTAGCTGAAAGTGGCACTCATAGTGAACTGACGGCTCGTAAGGGTTTATATTATGAATTGGTCAAAAACCAGTTGGAACTTGGAAATTGAACATGAGCAACAAGAAATACAACAACCTGCATTCAGATCAGGTACAGGATATGTTGGGTGACATTCCCGGTCGATTGTTGCGTTGGGGTACCACCGTCATTTTCAGCCTGTTGGTTGTCTTGTTGGTCTTATCCTGGTTCTTCAAATTTCCCGATATCATTACCGCGCCCGTTACCATCAACATGGAGCAATCTCCGGCCATTATCAAGTCCAGATCGACCGGAAAAATCATTGCATTGAAGGTAAAGAACCAAGAACAGGTTGAACAGGGCACTCCTTTGGCTATCATTGAAAACGCAGCATCGCACACGGATGTGCTTTGGCTGGACTCCTGTTTGCACACTTGGAACCCGGATGTTGATACACCCGATGAAGGGTTGACACTGCTTGGCGATACATTACTCATGTTGGGAAACCTGCAAGATGCCTTTGCCGGATTCGTCTCAACCTTGGAAGAGTATGATCGGTTTATCAAGGTCATGTACTATCAACAAAAGATCAATCTCAAATCAGAACAATTGCGTTCCAGAACATCCTATTACAGCGACCTGCTTCAACAACGCTCACTGCTGTATGCTCAACAGAAGAATGCAGAAGCCGTCTATAAAAGGGATTCCATCTTGTTAAAAAAAGGGGTGAATGCAGAAGAAACGGTTGAAGCATCTAAAAATAACCTGTTAAAAATCAGACAATCCGTTAGTGCGCTTAACGGAACCATTAAGGAAGCGGAAATCGAATCAACGCTGATTCGTGAAACCATGTTGGACCTGGAACAAAAACAGCGGGATGAACACAGTCAATTTGTTGTAGCCATGAAATCGTCTTTCTTAAATCTGACATCGCAACTGGAGGCTTGGAAACAAGAGTTTGTCTTATCGAGCCCCATATCCGGAACCGTCAACCTGATGGGTAATTGGAGTCTGAATCAAAATGTGACCAATGGCGATATTGTGTTCACGGTGCTCCCAAGTGGTCTGACAGAACCCATGGGTAAAGCCATGGTGCCGGCTGAAGGCTCCGGCAAAGTGCTTCCTGGACAAATTGTTCATGTCCATCTCAGCAATTTCCCCGACAAGGAATACGGTTTTATTAAAGGAGTGGTGGGAAGTCTCTCCGATGTACCTTTGTCGGATGGTACTTATGTGGCAGAGATTCAGTTCCCCAACGGATTGAAAACAACATATGGGTTTTCCATTCCGGTATCCGGTACGCTTAGCGGGTACGTTGATGTTGTCACCGAGGATATCCGGTTGCTGAAGCGCATCGTCATGCCAGTCAAGCGCCTTATAAACAGGCAGCTACATTGAATTATTCAGGAAGTACGATAATGAATTCACTGCCCTCCATGACCTTGCTGGTCACTTCTATGTGGCCTCCGTGCGACTGAACAACCTGTTTGATAAAGCTTAACCCTATACCATAACCAAACATACGCTTACGTTCGAGTAAGGTCCCTTGGTTAAAATGTTCGAAGATAGCCTCCAGGTCATTGGCGGGAATACCCATGCCATCATCCTTAATGCGTACATGAATGGTATTGCCCTGCTTATAGGCTTTTACGGTAATGGCAACCGAGTCGTAGGAATATTTCACCGCATTGTCCATCAGGTTGTTTAACACGCTCCCCATCAGTACGTCATCTATTGAAGCCACTAAATCATCTTGTTCACATTCCACTTCAACCACAATGGGTTTGACATGGATGTTGTCATCCACAAATTTTCGGGTTATCTCTTGTAAATAGGGTTTTATCGGTAGTGGTTTCTTGTTCACAACCAGTTCTGTTTGTTCTGTTTTTGCTACGGTCAATATGCGGTCAATGCTATCCAACATATTTTTGCTTTGGTCCTTGCATATACGCAGGTAATCCTTGGCTTTTTTTGATTCCAGTGATTCTCCTTCCTGGTACAACACACTTGATGCCAAATGGATGCTGTTCAGGGGTGATCGCAAGTCGTGGGTGAGGGCATGGGTGTATTCCTTGATAAACCGGACAAATCGGTTTTCCCGCAAAGCGCTGTTTAAAAGATAAACAAGGATGGATGCGATTAATATGAATATGAAAATTGATATGTTAAGCACATACCTGGCTTGTTTTAATATTAAAGCTGTAGGATTGATGATCTCTAGATTAATATCTTGACAAGAGTTAAACTGCTTCGTTAGTGTTATTCTGTTGGCATTATTCTTGTTAAGTCTTTTTACAGAAATAAAGGTGGAATCAATTATTTTTTTTAACTCTTTCTCGGTTATGGTTATTTCAGAAAGGTTATCATCTTTTTTATATTGATAGTTGGATCGTGTGATTGATTTCCTGTTTGTCAGATAGATTTCATACTTTAGAGTATTACCAAATTCCTTTTTTGACAATTTCGAAAACGAAGAATCTATCCACTCTGCATTAAAAGGACCATGACAATATGTATATACATCAATTAATGTGACAGTTAAGAGTTTATCACTATTAACTTTCTGTGTCATATATTCATAATTGTAATTTGATACCATTTTAGTTCTTTTAAAATATGCATCAGAAATCGCATCTTCAAAGCACTCCATGCACTTATCCTTCAAGTTTTGTTCGGAGATTTCGTATGCATTACGCAACCAAACATACTGGAGAACCATCAACAATACGATACCAATCATGCTCACGGTCAATGCAATACGTCTGGTAATAATTTTCTTGTTCTTCATGGCAGTATGATTGAAATAGTGCAAAGATAACCATAAATTACATATAAACAACCATTATATTAATATACAATCACTCCAAAAGACCTTAATGCAACCAAATCCCGTATTGATGGGCGTTTGAACACAGAATAAAAAATCAGGATGTCTGGTTCAACACAATAGAAACCAACTCACGTCCAAACTGAGCCACCTTTTTATCACCAATACCCTTAATGCCCTTGAGTTGAGTTAGATTGGTGGGGCGAAGTACGGCAATATCCGTCAACGTACGTGTTGAGATAATGTGAAAATGCTTTACCATCAACCGTTTGGCAGTCTGGTCACGCCAGATTTTCAGAGCCGAATAGATGGAAGAAGAAACCGCATCCATATCCGCAGGCATAACCTCACGAGAAAATGAAGGATCAACAGTTTTTGAGGAGGTCTGCTTTTCAATGGACGACCTGGATCGCACCGACAAGTAATTGCCTACGGAGAAACCCTCTTTGGCCGCATCGATACAGGCCAACTTGCGGGCTATTTCACGTTCGACACGATCCACCGCATCGTTCACTTGTTTTCTGATGGCCCGGTTATCCGTTTCAAACGACATGGACGTTACAAACAAGTCATTGAGCTCGTTAAGGCTACGGAAAAAATAGCGACAACCTTTTACCAACCTATCTTGCAAGTCAAGGTTGTCTTCAAGCGAAGGACCAGCATCGAACAACCGCTTCAACTGGGGTTGGAAGGCAATGGAAACAGACAGAATATCCTTTCTGAATTGCTCTTTCACCTGTCCAAAGAAAGAAGGCCGATAACCCACCAAGACCTTTTCGTGCTCAACCAGCACCTTTTCCACCCCATCCAGAAACCGCTTCAAACCAGTGTAATCATTCAGATCAACCAACAGCTGAAATTCAAAGACCCGCTTCATCTGGTGCAACAACAACGAATCGGGCTTCTGAACAGCAGCACCGTTCAAAAACGTTTGAACTTGGGCATCCGAACGCAGACACGCATGACTGATGCGCGATTTCAGGATCATCCCTTCCAGCGTACGACAGCGGCTTAACGCCACATAAACCTGTCCATGCGCAAAGGCAGAACCCGCATCGATGATGGCCTTTTCGAAGGTCAGACCCTGACTTTTATGAATGGTAATGGCCCAGGCCGGCTTCAAGGGTATTTGAATAAAGGTTCCCAGCAACTGCTCAACAATTTCATCGGTCTGCTCATCGAGCGTATAGGCATAATTGTGCCATTCAATGGGGCCGGTGATGATGGGCGAATCGTCACCCGGACAGAGTACGCTCACAAAACCATCCTCGATATCCACCACTGTGCCAATTTTTCCATTGTAATACCGTTTGTCCTTGGAAGCATCGTTTTTCACAAACATCACTTGCGCACCGGGCTTCAACAACAGTTGTGGTTCGTTTGGATAAACATGGGAAGGAAAATCACCGGTGATTTCCGCTTGAAAAACAAAACCGGGATGGTCAATGCGAGCCATTTCATTGTTATTCAGTTGGACAGCTTGGTAATTATGGGTGGTCAAGGTAATGTAGCCATCGTGTGCCACCACCGATTCTTCGGAAACATACCGGCTGTTCAATAAATCCATGGATTCCTTGTCGAGCCGATTGTCGCGCACTTTATTCAGAAGCCTGATAAAAAGCTGGTCACTTTGCCTATACACGTGTTCAAGTTCAATGGTGATAAAGCCGGATTTTTGCAACGCCTTACTGGCGAAGAAGAAAGGAGAGGTGTAATGCGTTTTTAAAATCTCCCAATCCGTATCCTTCACCACAGGAGCCAACTGGCATAAATCGCCTATCATCAGCAACTGGACACCTCCAAATGGCAAACCTCTGTTTCGAAATCGCCGTAGTACTTTGTCCACCGCATCCAACAGGTCGGCCCTGACCATGCTGATTTCGTCGATGACCAACAATTCCAGGCTTCGGATGATGTTCACCTTCTCACGGCTAAACTTGTTGATGGCCTTGTTTTCAGGAGTAGCCTGTGCTTCAGAAGCCTTGTTCTCAAGCACCTGAGGGCCGAAGGGCAATTGAAAAAACGAATGAATCGTGACTCCACCCGCGTTGATGGCGGCCACACCGGTAGGCGCCGTTACAATCATGCGTTTCGGCAAGCTATCTTTAAGAGAATGCAAGAAGGTGGTCTTTCCCGTACCGGCTTTTCCGGTGAGAAAAACATGGACACCCGTTTGTTGCACAAACTCGCGGGCCAGTTCCAATGGATCATCCAAAACAGGTTTCATCATGGGCAAAGATAACCAGAATCATAGTTGAAACAACTATAAAAACAGACACGATATGTAATTATTGTGTAAATATAAAATAAAATAATTGTATATATCGCAAATATCAGTCTTTTTTTAATTAGTTTTGAACAAACGATTCTGCGTCATGATGAAATTTCTAGGTATCATACCCGCCAGGTATGCATCAACGCGATTCCCCGGAAAACCCTTGGTGGACATTGGAGGGAAAAGCATGATACAACGTGTCTATGAACAAGTCAAACCCTGCCTGGATGACGTCTGGGTAGCTACCGATGACAGCCGCATTGAAGAAGCGGTACGAGCTTTCGGAGGAAAAGTGGTCATGACATCCACCCATCACAAGAGCGGAACAGACCGTTGTCTGGAAGCCTCACAAAAAATTGGAGGGAACTTCGATGTCATCATCAACATCCAAGGTGACGAACCGTTTATCCAAGCCTCTCAAATTGAAGCATTGAAGGCTTGTTTTACCGAAAAACCATCGACCCGGTTGGCCACATTGGTCAAACCATTTACGCAAAACGATGGGTTGGAGGCACTGCAAAACCCCAATTCACCCAAGGTGGTGCTCAATGAGACCGGCAAGGCGCTCTATTTCAGCCGTTCGGTGGTTCCGTACCTGCGTGGGGTAGAACCCGCATACTGGTTGGAAAAAGGCGTACATTTCAAGCATATAGGCATCTATGCCTACAAACGGGAAACACTGGAAGAAATAGCCATGCTGCCACCATCACCCCTGGAGCTGACCGAATCGCTCGAGCAACTGCGCTGGTTGGAACATGGATATACGATTCAAACAGCTATTACCAACGTGGAAACGCTGGCGGTGGATACCCCCGAAGATTTGGCCCGCGTACAGGCTATGGCAGCCGGTTTATAATGACAACAATCATGGAAATCAACCGCGTATCCCCACAGACTTTTGATGCTCATTTTTCCAATGCTCCCTGTTTCAGCCGGGCTGCTTTCAATGGATTGAACGCAGGTCTGTGCGATGAACTGTATTTTCTGCTGTTCGGAGATTCTAAAATACGCATGGGGCTGGTTGCCGGACAACGAGGAAACAACCTGATGGCGCCCTTTTCAGCTCCTTACGGCGGTTTTGTCACCACCGATTCCAAGATTCAGATAGCGTACATTGAAGAAGCCGTGGATTTATTGGAGGCCTATGCCATTCAAAACGGCATCAAACGGATAGAACTGATCCAGCCTCCCTTATTTTACGACACCGCCTTCCTGACCAAAGTGATGCACGTGCTTCATGGCCATTCCTGGTTAATCCAGGATATTGATTTGAATTATTACGTGGATCTGCAAAATACCATGGAAGCCAATCACTTTGGCATGACGTACAGTGCGCAAAAAAACCTGAAGACAGCATCAAAGCATCCCTTCAACCTGATAAAAAGCAACTCGATGGAGAGCTTGGAAACAGGGTACGACATCATTGCGGCAAACAGGTCCGCCAAGGGGTATGCGCTTTCCTTGACAAAAGAACAGTTAGTGGCGACGACAGGGGTTGTAAGCATGGATAGCTTTTTACTGGAACTTGAAGGACAATATGTTGCCTCCGCCATCGTTTATCAGGTAACACCGGACATTCCCCTGGTTGTGTATTGGGGCGATTTGCCGGGTTATGAATCATTCAGGACGATGAATTATTTGACGCAGGGCATTATTGACTACTACCGTAAGGAAGGATACAAGATTCTTGACACCGGTACAGCCATGTTGGGAAGCAAACCCAATCCAGGATTATGTACGTTCAAGGAATCCATTGGTTGTACCATCCTGCCACGCTGTCAGTATGTCAAGCAACTTACCTGAAGAAAGACACGAAGGTATGCTGGAGGAAGCCAACGAAAACAACCAACCAACCATTCAGGAAACCGGTTCATACAAGCAAATTGCCAAGTCCACCGGTATCTTTGCCGGCTCACAAGGCATCAACATAGCTGCCGGCATTGTCCGTACCAAGGTCCTTGCGCTCTTGCTGGGACCGGCCGGTGTCGGTTTGGTTGGCCTGTACCAATCGGTGATAGACGTTGCCAAGTCCCTATCCGGTCTGGGATTGAGTTTCAGCGCCGTAAAAGACATAGCCCAATCCACAGCATCCAAGGATGAACAAAAGGTAGCCGAAACCATCACCGTCACCCGGCAGCTTGTGTGGTGGGCCGGCCTATTGGGCACCCTGCTCATGATCGTGTTTTCAAGCACCATCAGCCAATTCGTATTTCACGATCAGGAACACATATTGGCCATTTGCCTGCTGTCATTCTGTGTATTCACAGGCTTGATTTCCTCAGGCCAGATGGCCTTACTACAGGGAACCCGGCAACTGCCTGCCATGGCAAAAGCCTCCGTGTACGGCACCCTGGTCGGCTTGGTGGTAGCCGTGACCTTGTACGCCTGGTTGGGCATCAACGGCATTGTTCCGGCCCTAATGGGTATATCGGTGGTCAGCCTTTTTTTCTCCTGGTTCTTCACCCGTCAACTTCGCAAGAAACGGGTAAAGATGTCGTTCAACGAGGTTGGAAAAAAGGGGAGTGCCATGATCAAATTGGGGGTATCCTCCATGCTTTCAGGGCTAGCCGCTACCTGCGTCATGATGCTCATCAAAACGTTTATTTTAAATGAAACCCAACAAGAAGAGATGGTAGGACTGTTCCAGGCCGTCTGGTCCCTGTCGGCCATGTACATCAGCGCCCTGCTGTCGGCCATGTCCACCGATTACTACCCACGCTTGTGCAGCATGGAAAATGATGAAAAGACCATGGTGTCCTTTGCCAATCAACAAACCCGCTTTGTCATGCTGGTCTCCACACCCATGGTCGTGCTGATGATACTGTTTACACCGCTTATCCTTACCTTGTTTTATTCGAATTCATTCCTTTCAGCCACTGGAATGATGCAGTTCCAAATGGTGGGCATATTCCTAAAACTGGCCATTTGGCCGGTAGCTTTCTTTTTGTTGGCCAAGGGAAAAGGAGGGCGGTTCTTGTTGACTGAAGTGAGCTGGTACGTGGTGTATTACGCCGCAACAGCTCTTATGTGGCCGCATTACGGTTTGCTGGCTGCAGGCATGGCCTATGTACTGGCCTATATCGTCTATTGCCCGTTGATTATCCTGGTGGTCCGCCCATTGTGTCCTTTCAAATTGACACCGGAAAACATCCGGTTGATGGGTTTTCTAACCCTGATGACAGCCGGCGTTTTCCTGAGCAGCTATTACCTGGAAGGCTTGCTCAAGTGGTTACTGGCATCATCCCTTTCCGTGGGCGTCATTGTGGTTTGTATGAAGGAGCTGAATACCCTCATACCGCTCAACGATGTCATCAAAAAAATACAGCAATGGATAAAACGATGAGCAGCAACCTTCCATTGGTGAGTATATTGGTGGCCGCGTACAACCAAGAGGCCTATATTGCCCGGACGCTGGACAGTTTGCTCGGTCAAGACTGCCCGTTCGATTATGAAATCCTGGTAGGGGAAGACTGCTCCACCGATGCCACCCGGGACATCTGTCGTGAATACGCCAATCAGCACCCCGAAAAAATTCGATTATTCTTAAATGCAGATAATAAAGGTCTTATACGTAATTACTTCGACCTTTTGTTGAACGCAAGAGGCACCTATCTGGCCGATTGCGGGGGCGATGATTATTGGATACGTAAGGACAAATTGCGCCGTCAGGTTGAATTGTTGGAGGCTCATCCTGACGTTTTGATGGTGGGCAGCAACTGGCAGTGGCTCAACCAGCAAACCGGTGTCATTATTCCCAATCAGCTGAAACTGGAGGCCGATCGATTTGAACCGCAACGCTATGGAAAACAGGCCGTAACCGATTACCTGAATCGTAACGATTATCCGCACATGGTGCTTTCCACGGCTTGTTTCAGGACAGCGGCGGTCAAGAACCTGTTGGAAACAGTTCCAGAACGGTTTACCGGAAACACAGTGGTTTGTGAGGATTTGCCCATTACGTTGAGCCTGCTGATGCAAGGCCCTATCTACCTGATGAAGGAGGATACACTGGTTTACAGGGTATTGGAACGCTCCATGAGCCACGAACAGTCAACATACGAACTCCAGAAAGGCTTCACCAACAAAGCCTTTTGGCAAACACTGGAATTGGCTGGAGCATTGGGCATTTCACCCAAGGAATTAAAACCCTACCTGAACCGTCAACTGCCCGATTTATTCTATACCGGCCTTATGACAAACGACAGCCGCTGGCTGAACGAGCAATGGCAACGACTGAGGAAACAAGGTATCAGCCTGACACTGAAACAACGGCTGATGATGCTGTTGCTTCATTCTCCCTGGAAACCCTGGAATTCCAGGAAACCTTCAAGCACCGGGAAACCTTCGAATACCGGGGATTTCCCGAATCACCGGATCAGGAAACACGATTAACCGCACAGCATGAATACAGTAGCCATACTCTACATCGCCAACGGCACCTACGAACGGTTCTGGCCTCAATTTCAGGCTTCGTGCGAGCAGTTTTTTTTGCCCGGCATGCAAAAAACGTACTACGTATTTACCGACTCCAAACACATTGTGTCCGGTGAAAACGTAGTGGTTACGAACGTTTTGGACGAAGGATGGCCGGGAAACACCCTGTACCGTTTCCGGTTTTTCCTGTTGCAGAACAACATGCTGAGCACCCACGATTACTGCTTTTTCTTCAATGCCAATGCCAGCCTGTTAAAACCCATGACGGCTGAAGATGTGCTGCCCACTGCCTGGGAAAACGACCTGGTGGGGCTCACTTGGAGACCCTGTTGCAATAAAGGCGACAATGCAGTGGCCACTTTCCCCTACGAACGCAACCCCCGATCAACGGCCTACATTCCCGAAAAGGAAGGAACTGTTTATTACCAGGGAGGCTTCTTCGGGGGAAAGACCCCTGCCATGCTGGAGCTGATCCGAACCCTGGACACACACATCGACTTGGATGAAAGACAGGGCATCACCGCCATCAACAACGACGAATCGCACTTGAACCGGTATTTCCTGGATAAGCAGCCCAGATGCCTGGATGCACGGTACGGAAGACCACAGGAATGGGAACAACCTTCAGACCCCTTCATGATATTCCTGCAAAAAGAACGGGTACTGGGACCATGGACCTTGTTCCACATCAAGAAAAAAAACCTGGAATACCTCATTAGAAGTTGCTATGGAACCCTGAAACGCGGGTTGAGACAAGCAATCAATTCCTCATCTAAAAACAGCGTGTAATCATGTTGGTCGTGAAAGTATCCTCCGGCATCGGCAATCAACTGTTCCAGTATGTGTTTGCCCAGTATGTGAAAAAACAGTACAACCAACCTGTTTACCTGGATTGCAGCCCGTTCAAGTACCGTTATCCGGAACGGACCTGTCACCTGGACATTGTCAGCGAGTTGCCGCAAACCCACGACAGAAGGCTTTACAACCAATACAAATCTGTGCTGTACCGGTTCTCAAAACTGTTGTTTGCTCTAAATCCCAGTACCCGACGCATCACGGAAAAGAATCTGCATTTTCCTTCAGACAACAAACTGCTGTATTTTGACGGGTATTGGCAAACAGATCACTATGCAGCCGCATTGGGGAACATAAGCGAAATGCTGCAACCCAAGGAACCACAACCGGACAGCATCGGCAAGTGGTTGAAAACCATTCAATCCACCCACGCCATTTCATTGCACGTCCGCCGGGGAGATTACCAGTCAAAGCCCTATAAATCAACGTACGATGTGTGCGATGCTGCTTATTTCGAAGCGGCCATCGAGCGAGTCACGGCTTCGGGCACCGATTATACCCTGTATGTTTTTTCCGACGAACCGGAGTGGGTACGGGAAAACGTTCACCTGCCGAAGAACACCCGTTTCATTGAAAACGAAGCCATCAACCCTTTTTGGTACATTTACCTGATGGCTCGGTGCAACGACAACATCATTTCAAACAGTTCTTTCAGTTGGTGGGGGGCTTACCTGAACCAACACGCAAAAAAACGTGTCATCGCCCCGAAACGTTGGACGTTGAAAAGCGATGCAACAATAGCCTTGGACAGCTGGGAAAAACTTTGAAAATAAGCTATAAGTTGGCCGGACGATTGCGGCAATCAGGAAAGCCAATCGGCCAGGCGCCAAAAGCCTCTTCCTTTCAGCTTCATATACAGATAGTTCACCTTTAGGGCAAACACATAAAGAATGCCCGAACCGGCAGGAATCAGTTGTTGTGTCTTCACATACAACACCTTGCTCATTTCGTATTGGCCTTCCTGCCACAGATTGCCGGCCAGCACGGTTCGCTTGAAACACAGGGCACGTTGCAAGTGATTCTGAACACGTTTATCCTCCACAGATTGAATAACGGTTCCTATTTGAGCCAATGCGGCTTCCAGGTATTCCATATCAACCGAATAAGCGGGTCCGCTGATGGAAGAAGCATGTACCTTGACCTCGTGAAAAGGTTTGCCGTTAATCCACGCCACTGTTTCGGCCTTTAACAGCAATCGAAACCCAAATTCCAAATCCTGCCACCGCAACACTGTTTCATCCCAGCATCCGGCTTTTACCACCAGGGAGCGTTTCAAACACATGTTGTGGGTGGCCGCCACCGTATCGATGAGCTGCGCGGCCGGATCGGCTGAAAACCGGTGCGGGCGTCTGGAGCGATGACCATCCGGAAACACCAGTTCGAACGGAAATACCAGCATGTCAGGCGCATCATTGTCCAAGAGGTTGGCAGCCATTCGGGCAAGACTGTCCGGATACAACGTATCATCGGAGTCAAAAAACAACACGTATTTGCCACCTGAAGCCTCAAATCCCGTATTTCTGGCGGCATTGGCTCCACGTTTCGGCTGTGAAAGCACCTTGACCGAAAACAGGGAACTGTCGTGGTTGTGCCGGAAGGCTTCGCATACTGCCAGCGAACCATCGCTTGAACCATTGTCAACCAGCACCACTTCAAAAGGCCTGTAGGTTTGCGACCACAAACTATCCAGCGTGGCAGGCAACAAGGTTTCTCTGTTGAACACAGGAACTATGACAGATATCAGTGGAGATTCCATGTTCATACAGATGAGGTATCCAACAAACGAAAATAGAGACCCTTGATGTGATCGGCACAAGATAAGCTCATCAAGGGCAGGGGCAGGTAAAACCAACCCATCAGGCAACGTTGCAACCAGGGACCGTTTGAACGGATGTCAGCAAACAAGGGTGCCATCACCTGTCTGAGTTCGGACACATGGTTCCTGCGCTTTTCTTTTGAGCCCTTTTTCACAATCCTGACCAGGTTGCAAAATCCCACTTCAAGCTGAACCTTGCGGCGGGTGGGGTATAATGAATCATGTTTGTAGGAAACAAATGTTCCAAGAATGACCATCCAGCTGCGGATGCTTTTATCCACTTGTGAACGCATGATGGAACCTTCTGTGACGAAATGGGAGTAGGTAATCTTCTTACAAAAAGCGATAGATCGTACAAAGGCAGCCGCCATGTACGTCCAGTGCTCGTCTTCGTGCACGATGCCTTCCTTGAAAAGGAGGTTGTTGCTCATCAACCAGGTACGACTGATGAGTTTATTCCAACTGGTTACCGGTATCAACCGTCTTTCCAACAACGACTTGCCTATCCAATCCATATCCTTGGAGTAATCCGGCAAACTGTCCTGCAAGCGGTAACGCAGGGGTGTGTTATCAACACCCACTATTTCAGTGCTACCTTGAATGATATCAACCGACGAAAAACGGTTCAGCACACCAACCAACTGTTCCAAACTGTCGGGTGGTAGCACATCGTCACCATCCAGGAAAAACAGGTATTCACCTTCTGATGCAAGGATACCGGTGTTTCTGGCAGCCGACAAACCCTGATTCCTATCGTGAAACAGCGTTCTGAAATGGATGGGACCTGAATATTTTTTCAACCATGTCTCCACCTGTTCCATACTGTCATCGTCGGAATCATCATCAACCAGCAAACATTCCACATCAGTAAAGGTCTGATTGGCTACAGAGGCAACGCAGCGTTCAATGTACGCAGAAACCCGATAAATTGGTATGATGACGGAAACGGTCACGCCTTCTGTTCCAAGTTGTTCAACAAGCACAAATAACCCAGTCGGTAAAAATCAAACACAAATAAATACGGACGGCCACCCATTAAATTTTTCTTCATATGTGGGCGTAACAGGATGAAAAGAATACGTACCAGGAAATTCAGCTTATATTGCCTTATTTTGGCATAAATTCGGAACAACCGTACCCTGTCAGCCAGTTGTTTGTCTCTGAAAACAGGGTTGTTCAGGTATTTCCTGGCAGCCATCAGGCTTTTTTGGAAAAAGACAGCGTTGGTGTCCAGTCCTACGTGAATCAACGGATTGTCAATGTAAAGGATGCTAATGCCATGTTTGCTTAATTCGTGACCCAAAATGGTATCTTCATGTCCATAATCCTTCACCGTTTCCTCAAACGGATATTTCAGGAGTATGTCCCTCCGAATCATGAACTGAAACGATAGCAACGATTGGTAGGGATTTTTATTTCGAATGGCTGCGGGTATGCATTCCCGATGCCGGCCGTACCACCACCTGAGCATGTGATCCTTATCTGGAGCCGTCTCGCTGTAGGCCAGGCCACCCACAATCACATCGGCTTTTCCTATATGGTCCAGGTAACGTTGGATGTATGAAGCATCGGAAACAACAGCATCACAGTCCAGCATCAACAGGAAGGGGTATTTGGCCATCCCGGCCAATCTATTTCTGGCCTTTGCAGCCCCCAAATGCTGATTTTGTTCCACCAAGATGCATCCAGGGAAACGGTTTATTTCTCTGTTTTCATCCAAGAACAAGCTGGAATTATCGTCCATGACAATGATTTCATACTTGACGGGAGCTGCAGTACATTGAGCAACAAGATCCTTGACCAGTTGCCTGCAATCGTAGTTTCGTTCGGGAATCAAAATTGAGATCATGGTAGGTAATATTTTTACAAATATAAAAAATCCAGTGATTGCATCAGTCAATTCCATTGTCAAGCTGACAAATAACCCGTACTTTTGTCTACAAATACACCGTTTCATGCGATTGGTCGAGCATTGTTCCCTGAAAGACAAACACACCTTCCATCTGGACGTCACCTGCCGGTACTGGGCAGAGGCGGCTGATGAAAAAGACATCGTTTCCACCCTGAAAGATGACCGCTTTTCCGCTTTACCCGTTTTCCTCATCGGTGCAGGTAGCAATTTACTATTTACCTCTGACTTCGAGGGTTTGATGCTACACGTTGCCATTCAAGGCATTGACCGTGTCCGTGAAGACGATGAAACGGTGGATGTCCGTGTCGGTGCCGGTGTGGTGTGGGATGATTTGGTTGCCTGGGCCGTGGAACACAACCTGTGGGGTATCGAGAACCTATCCGGCATTCCCGGCTGCGTAGGAGCCAGTCCGGTACAGAACATCGGCGCTTATGGAGCTGAGGTCAAGGATGTGATGCTGGAAGTGGAAGTTATGGATAGGAAAACCCATCAAATAAACGTGTTGCATCGGGAGGATTGTCTGTTCTCCTACAGAGACAGTGTGTTTAAACACGCCTTTAAAGACCGGTTTATTGTTTGTCATGTTGTGTACCGCTTGTCTAAGACGCCCATTCCCCATCTGGGTTACGGCGATTTGGAAAAACGTGTGCGTGAAAACGGCGAAGTGACACTAAAGGCAATACGTGATAACGTATTATCAATCAGAGATATAAAATTACCCGATCCGGCTGTACTTGGGAATGCGGGCAGTTTTTTCATGAACCCCATCATTCCCGTTGAAGCATTTGTAAAACTGAAACAAGATTTTCCCACCATTCCGGGTTGGGAACTGGGTGACGGTCGGGTAAAAGTACCGGCTGCCTGGTGTATTGAGCAAACAGGTTGGAAAGGCCGTGAATGGGGCGGGGCAGGAGTGCACCCCAACCAACCCCTGGTACTAATCAATAAGGGTTCTGCTACGGCATCCGATATCAAACAGCTGGCTGAACACATCCAGGCAGATGTGCTGGCACGATTTGGCCTGACCCTTAAACCAGAAGTATTGTACGTTTAATGATAACAAGCATGAAAGTAACTTTCCTTGGAACCGGAACATCGACAGGCAATCCACAACTATTGTGCAATTGCCCTGTATGCCTGTCCAAGGATGTAAAAGACAAACGGCTTCGATCATCCATCTTGATTGAGAGCGAAACCGGGATCGTGCTGATTGATTGCGGACCCGATTTCAGACAGCAAGCGCTGCGGGCCGGTATACCCCGCCTTGACAGTGTTATCCTGACCCACGAACACTATGACCATGTTGGCGGATTGGACGACCTTCGGCCTTATTGCACCCATGCCGAAATGCCTGTATATGCCTATCAGCGGGTTATCAATCAATTAAAGGCAGCTATGCCATACAGTTTTTCAACCAACCCGTATCCAGGAGTTCCACTCTACAACGTCTTCGCCGTACAGGATAAGCCTTTTACGGTAAGCGGCCTGGAGGTGATACCCATCCGATTACTGCACCATACGTTACCTGTATTGGGTTTACGCATAGGTGACCTGGCATACCTGACCGATTTCAACCACATAGAAAAGGAAGAATTGGCCAAACTGGCAGGTGTCAAGGTCTTAATCATCGATGCGCTGCGGGAAGATGAACACATCTCCCACAACTCGCTTCCACAGGCATTGGCCATCATTGAAGCCGTCAAACCGGCCTCGTCCTGGTTGATTCATATGAGCCACGATATGGGGTTTCATGCCGAGGTGGATGTCATACTTCCCGAAGGTGTCAACCTCTCCTGGGATGGCCTTGTGCTAACTATCTGACGGGAAAAAATCCCTATTCGAAAAAAACAGAAGGATAGAAAGTATCATCATTTTTTTCGTATTTTTGTAAGCAGTCTTAACTTTTAAATCGTTCTAACAGATGAAATTCATAGTCTCCAGTTCCGCCTTGCAAAGCCACCTGCAAGCCATCAGCCGTGTCATCAATTCAAAAAACACGTTACCCGTTTTGGAATGTTTCCATCTGCGTATCGAGGGTCTGAAACTCATAGCAACCGCTTCGGATACGGAAACCACGTTGGTCACCACGCTCGACCTGATTGAATCATCGGGAGACGGAACGCTGGCCATTTCTTCCAAAACCTTGCTGGATGCCTTGCGCGAATTGTCCGAACAGCCACTGTCATTCGATATCAACGAAGCCAGTTTGGAGGTGACCGTGCTTTACCAAAACGGAAAGTACAAATTTGTGGCGCAGAATGGAGACGAATTTCCCAGACCGAAGGCTCTCGGTGAAAACACAAACAAGCTGGAATTGCCCGCAGCTACCTTGCTTAGGGGTATCAATACGACCTTGTTTGCTTCAGCCGATGATGAACTTCGCCCGGTCATGAACGGCGTGGTGATGGATATTGCCACCGACAGCTTGACATTCGTAGCTTCCGATGCCCACAAACTGGTACGGTTGCGCAATACCGCCATCAAAGGATCGGATGCAGCCACCCTCATTATTCCCAAGAAACCGGCCAACTTGCTGAGAGCCATCCTTCCCAAGGAAACCGGAAACGTATTGGTGCAATTTGACGACAACAACGTTTCGTTCACCCTATCCAACTACCAAATGGTGTGCAGGCTGGTAGAAGGCCGTTTCCCGAATTACAACGCCGTCATTCCCAAAAACAATCCCTATAAAATCATTGTTGACAGGGTTTCTTTCCTCAACACCCTGAAACGTGTAGCCATTTTTGCCAACCAGTCCACCAGCTTGGTGAAGGTATCCATATCTGCCAACAAGATGGAACTGACCACCCAGGACATTGATTTTTCCACTTCAGCGGAAGAAACCATTGCCTGCCAGTATGAGGGTGACCCCATCAACATCGGGTTCAAATCCCAATTTTTCATCGACATCGTTTCCAACCTGGAAAACCAGGAAATCGTTCTGGAACTGGCCGACCCTTCCAGAGCCGGACTCTTCCTGCCATTGACCAATGAAACCGATGAAGACTTGCTCATGTTGCTCATGCCCATGCTCATCAACGACTAACCGATACCGGACAAATCATGCAATTGAACCTTAAGAACTGCCTGGTGTTTTTCGACCTGGAAACCACAGGAACGAATCCGAATACCGACAGGATAGTAGAAATTTCATATATCAAGGTGCACCCGAACGGAAAGGAAGAAAGCAAAACGTATCGGGTCAATCCCGGCATTCCCATACCTAAAGAAGCCTCGGATGTACACCACATCACAGATGAAGATGTGGCCAACAGCCCGTCGTTCAAGGAAATAGGACAGTTGATCGCCAACGACATCGTGGGCTGCGACCTCGCCGGTTTCAACTCAAACCGTTTTGACATTCCCCTGTTGGTGGAAGAATTCCTCCGTTACGATGTGGACATCGATTTAAGCCACCGCAAGCTGGTTGACGTGCAGGTTATTTTCCATAAGATGGAACAGCGCACCCTAAGTGCCGCCTACAAGTTCTATTGTGACAAGGATCTGGAAGGCGCACACGGGGCAGAGGCCGACGCCAAAGCCACCTACGAGGTTCTCAAAGCGCAACTTGACCGCTACCCGGAGTTAAAAAACGACATTGCTTATCTGTCTGAATTTTCCATGCACAACCGCAACGTCGATTTTGCGGGCAAGATGGTCTACAACGAGGCCGGTGTCGAAGTGTTCAACTTCGGCAAGTACAAGGACGTCCCCGTTGAAGATGTGTTGAAAAAAGATATGGGGTATTACGGTTGGATGATGAACGGAGACTTTTCGCTCAACACCAAAAATATGCTGACGCGGATTCGCTTACGCTCAATGAACAAATAACCATGTGGAAGGGTAAACACGTATTACTGGGCATATCGGGAGGCATAGCTGCCTACAAGACCCCTGAACTGATCCGGCTTTTTGTCAAGGCAGGTGCCGAGGTACGTGTGGTGGTTACGCACAACGCCCTTTCCTTTGTCACCCCGTTGACGCTAGAAACTGTTTCCAAAAACAGCATTTACAAGGACGTATTCGATGCCGTAGGTGAATACAGCACTGAACACGTGGCATTGGCCGATTGGGCCGATTTCTTATTGATTGCACCGGCAACGGCCAACTGCATCGGCAAATTTGCCAACGGCATTGCCGACGATGCCCTGTCAACCACATTCCTGGCTTTTGACAAACCCATTTTCATCGCTCCGGCCATGAACGACCGTATGTACTGCAATGCTGCCGTCCAAGGAAACCTCCAACGCCTGAAAGACACAGGAGTCAGGCTCATTGAACCCGTGGAAGGCGAACTCGCTTGTGGTACCACCGGAAAGGGCAGGATGGAAGAACCTCAGGCCATTTTCAACCTCATCAGCCGTTGGATGGAAACGCCTTCTCCCTGGCAGGGAAAGACCATCCTGATTACAGCCGGCCCTACCTACGAACGCATTGATCCGGTACGCTTCATCGGCAACCATTCCACGGGAAAAATGGGTTTTGCATTGGCTGAAGCCTGTGCAGAACGAGGAGCGAAGGTCATCTTGATTGCAGGTCCGGTATCACTGAAAACAGTCTCGAATGCCATACAACGCATCGATGTTGAATCGGCCGGCGAGATGTACGATGCCTGTATGCAGTTTTTCCCCGAAGCTGACCTGGGAATCCTTTGTGCTGCCGTTGCCGATTTTACGCCGGAAAAAAAGGCTGATACAAAAACAAAACGCAAGGAAGCCGATTTACAGGTAGTATTGAAACCCACACAGGATATTGCCGCAGCGTTGGGACAGAAAAAAAAGCCCAACCAGCTGTTGGTGGGATTTGCCTTGGAAACCGACAACGAAGAAGTCAATGCATTGGATAAAATGAAGCGCAAGAACTTGGATTTCATTGTCTTGAATTCTCTGCGCAATCCCGGAGCCGGGTTTGGACACGATACCAACCAGGTGACCATCTTCAGCAGAAATGGCCATCGGTTTGATCATTCGCTGAAATCAAAAGCAGCCGTAGCCGAAGACATCCTCGACACGATTAATGATGCACTGCTTCCATGATGAAGCACATTTACACATTCACGATGCGGTTGAAACCATGATTGGGAAACGGTTATTTCTGATGATTCTATTGCTGGGCGGCCTCGTACATTCGTTGCACGCTCAGGAATTGAATTGCAGGGTACAGGTCAACACGCAACAAATTCCAGGTACCGACAAAACCATTTATGAACGGTTCAGGTCTACGGTGGAGTCTTTCATGAACACACAATCCTGGTCAAACCTGCAACTTTCCACTAACGAACGGCTTGACTGCTCCCTGTTGTTTATTTTTAAAACAAGAAACGACAATACGTTCACCTGCGACTTGCAAATTCAGTTGCAACGCCCTGTTTACGGTTCAACGCTGATGACCACCCTGCTCAACATGAAGGAAGATATTACGTTCGAATACCAGGAAAATCAAACGCTGACGTTCAATCCCACAAGCCTGGACGGAAACCTCGTTGCAACGCTTTCATTTTGGTCATACGTTATGCTGGGGCTTGATTTTGACAGTTTTTCCAAGTTGGGAGGAACGCCCTTTTTTCAAAAAGCACAAGACATATCCGGTTTGGCCCAAGGTACGTTCGGTGAATTGTGGAAGCCACAGGAAGATAAGAATCACTGGGGTTGGATCAATGCGCTCACCAGTGATAACCAACAACCCATGCGGTTGTTATCGTATAACTATCACAGAAGAGGATTGGATATGATGTATCAAAACCCTGATTTGGGCCGCGCTGCCATCACGCAAGCCATGAATCAGTTGAAAACCGTACGTCAGGTAAAATCCGGTTCACCCTTATTGGCCAATTTCATTGAAACCAAGGTGGATGAACTGATCAACCTCTATTCAAAAGCGGAGATGCAAGAAAAACAACAGGTTTACAACCTGCTGAATGAGGTGTATCCTGCATCCAGCAACCGTCTTCAAGGCATAAAAACCAACAAATAAACATGTTACAACGCTTGACCGTAGAACACTATGCGTTGATTGAACACCTGTCACTGGAGTTTGATCAAGGCCTTACCGTGATCACGGGCGAAACAGGAGCGGGTAAATCCATTTTGCTGGGAGCCTTGTCGCTGATACTTGGCCAACGCACCGATCCTAAAGTGATTCGTGAAGGAGCCTCACGCTGTGTGGTGGAAGCCGAATTCGGTCTGAGTGCCTGTGATCTGGAAACCTATTTTGAAGAAAACGAACTCGAGTACAACGAAGCATACTGCCTTTTAAGGAGGGAAGTGCATGCCAATGGCAAAAGCCGTGCCTTCATCAACGACTCACCGGTTTCCCTTTCCATACTCAAAGAGGTAGCACTCCAGTTGATCGACATACATTCTCAACATCAGAACCTGCTTATTGGAAAAGACGGCTTTCAACTTGACGTGGTAGACGCTGTGGTAGGTCAACCGGTTTTGCTAGGGTCGTTCCAGTCTGCCTATCATCACTACAAGGCCCTTCAGACTGAACTTAAAACCTTGAAAGATAACTTGGAACGCAGCAAATCGGAAGAAGATTACCTTCGATTCCAACTCGACCAACTACAACAAGCTGCTTTAAAACCAGGTGAGCTGGAAGACCTGAATACCGAATCATCCTTACTAACCCACGCGGAGGAAATCAAAACCGGACTAGGAAAGCTCCATACACTGCTTGAAGACGAACAATCCGGTGTTCTGACGAACTTGTACCAATCGCTCACAGTAGCCGGTAACCTGAAGCGTCATTATGAGCCGCTATCCGAACACGAAGAAAGGATGCGCAGCGCTTACATAGACTTGAAAGATCTTACCGCTGAAGTGGGCGTCATGCTTCATGATGTGGACGTTAATCCGGTCCGGCTGGAACAGGTAAATGAACGCATCAATCTGATATTCAGCCTACAGCAAAAACATCATGTTGCAACGTTGGATGATTTGATTGACCTGCGTGACCGTATTAGTGAGCAATTGGCTGCCATTGAACAATCAGACGATGCATTGAACCTCCTTCAAAGCGAAGTGGATGCAGCTCATGAAATAGCATTGGAACTGGCCGGTTCCTTGTCGCAAGCAAGAAAAGCCGTTACAACCCAACTCGGAGAACGTCTGACCACGTTGTTGACCCAATTGGGCATACCCAATGCCAAGCTGGACGTAAACATGTCGGAGAAACTCATGGACGCAACGGGAATGGACGCTGTCAGTTTCCTGTTCTCAGCCAACAAACAAAGCACCTTGCATCCCATCGAGGAAATTGCCTCAGGCGGTGAAACCTCGCGCATCATGCTCTGCATCAAATCCATCATGGCAGAAAGCATGAGCTTGTCCACCCTGGTGTTCGATGAGATAGATACCGGCATATCCGGTGAAATTGCTCACCGCATGGGTGAAATCATGCAGGAGATAGCCTTTAACCGACAGGTCATCTGCATCACCCACCTGCCTCAAATTGCCGTAAAAGGGAAAAGGCATGTAAAAGTGTCGAAAATTGATACCTCATCGTCCACACAAACCCAGGTTTCCTACCTACTAGAGGAAGACCGGTTGATGGAAATCGCCCATATGCTCAGCGGTGCCAATGTAACGGAGGCCGCCATCCTGAACGCTAAAAATCTGTTGGCGGAAAGCCATCACTAATCGAAACAACTATGTACAACCACAAATACACTCCACAAAGCAAACCCAACCAGGATTTCATTTTCGGAACCCGGGCTGTCATCGAGGCCATCCATGCAGGAAAGGATATCGACAAGATTCTCATCCGCAAGAACCTGGAATCCGATCTTTCGACCGAATTGTTGGGATGCCTCAAAGGAAGCCTCATTCCCGTTCAACGTGTGCCGGTGGAAAAGCTCAACCGCATCACGATGAAAAACCATCAGGGTGTGATTGCTTTTTTATCACCCATCACGTTCCAACACCTGGAAGATATCATTCCAACCATCTATGAAGAAGGGGCAACCCCCTTTTTTGTATTGCTGGACGGTGTGACCGATGTAAGAAACATGGGGGCCATAGCCCGCACCTGCGATGCAGCCGGTGTGCAAGCCTTGGTGGTGCCCGCCACGCATACGGCCGCCATCAATGCAGATGCCGTCAAGACCTCAGCCGGAGCGTTGAATACACTCACCGTATGCAGGGAAAAAACCTTGCGTGAAGCCATCATGCTCCTGAAACATTCCGGGGTACGCGTCATTGCCGCCAGTGAAAAGGCTGAGATTGAGTATACAATTGCCGACTATTCAGGCCCCATCGCCATCGTCATGGGGTCGGAGGATACCGGTGTGGCTCCTGAACATCTGAAGCTCTGCGATGAGCTGGTAAAAATCCCTATGCTCGGCAACATTGCCTCGCTGAATGTATCGGTAGCAGCCGGCATTCTTATGTACGAGGCACTAAAACACCGTTGACATGCTTGAACTCCTGACGGATGTTGGCAAAAACACCCTGATGATTACCGGCTTTGTCGTGATCATCATGCTGTTCATCGAATTGCTGCATGTGTTTACCCAAGGGGCTTGGAGCCATTGGCTGGAACACATGAAACCCCTTCAGGTCCTGATTGCGACCTTATTGGGATTGATACCCGGTTGTTTTGGCGGATTTGCCGTGGTCAGCCTGTGGACCCACGGAACCATCAGTTTTGGTGCATTGGTGGCAGCATTGATTGCCGGAATCGGCGATGAAGCCTTTGTCATGTTGGTAAGGATGCCTGAACAGACCATCTGGTTGATGGGCATCTTGTTGGTGATTGCCGTAGGTGCCGGTATACTCATTGACAAACTGAAACTCACGGTCAAGCTGCCGCGCATGGAAGGGCACCTGATTGTTCACGAACACGATACCATCCATCTGAAAGCCAGCCTGAGAACCTGGAAAGACAACTTCAAGCCTGTTTCTTTTACCCGTGTACTCCTCATCTCAGGCCTGTCGTTCATTCTCCTTGCACTGATGTTCGGTTTCTTTGAACACGACCATTCCGAAACCGCAGCCACTGTCATGCCCATCAACGAAGCCTGGTTCAACAACCTGTTTGCCATACTGGGTGTCGTCGTGTTGTTTACCTTTTTTATCGTAGACGACCATTTTCTGGATGAGCACCTCTGGAAACACGTTGTCCGGCAACACGTTCCCAAAATAGCCATCTGGACCTTCATTGCCCTTACCCTGATCCATCTCTTCATGCAATCGGTAGATTTGCAGGAATGGATACGCGACAATTCCTTCTGGATGTTGATATTGGCAGTTCTGGTCGGGGTGATACCCGAATCAGGGCCTCATTTGATTTTTGTCACCCTGTTTTTGAGTGGAAACATTCCCTTGAGTATCCTGTTAGCCAACGCCATCACGCAGGATGGACATGCCTCGTTACCTTTGTTGGCCGAATCCAAACGTGGATTCCTCACCGTAAAACTGATCAATGTACTTATCGGCATAGCGGCAGGCGGAATTGGTCTGCTTGCCGGATTCTAACAACCAACAACAATGAAACACATCGTTTCCACTCCAAACGCACCGGCAGCCATCGGCCCGTACAGCCAGGCTGTTTGCGTTGGCAACCAGTTATTCGTATCCGGACAGATTCCCATCAATCCGGCAACGGGAGCCATAGAAGCCTCTGATATTCAAGGTCAGGCAAAACAAGTCTTCGCCAATCTGAAAGCCATCGTGGAAGCAGCCGGCTTTTCCATGAACGACATCGTAAAAACAACGGTGTTGTTGGCCGATATGAGCCTGTTTGGGGCCATGAACGAAATCTATGCCACCCAGTTCAACGAAAACTTTCCGGCCAGAGCTGCTTTTGCGGCAAAAGAATTGCCCAAACAAGCCCTGATTGAAGTGGAAGCGATAGCCGTCAAAGCTTAGGTGAACACTTAACGTGCTTCCAACAACACCACGTTTTCCACGTGTTGGGTGTGAGGAAACATATCCACGGGTTGAACCTTCGCCAACCGGTAGGCCTCATTCAACAATGCCAAGTCCCTGGCTTGTGTAGCGGGGTTGCAACTCACGTAGACAATCCGTTTGGGAGCAGCCTGCATGATGGTTTTGACCACATCGGCATGCATGCCAGCCCGGGGAGGGTCGGTCACAATCATATCGGGACGGCCATGTTCCGCGATGAACGCTTCCGTCAACACATCCTTCATGTCACCGGCCAGGAACAAGGTATTTTCCAGTTGGTTGAATGAAGCGTTGACACGCGCATCTTCAATGGCTTCCGGCACATATTCAATGCCAATGACCTGTTTGCACGATTTGGCCAGAAATTGGGCAATGGTACCCGTACCCGTATACAGGTCGTACACCAGCTCGTCTCCCTTCAAATCAGCAAAGGAGCGTACCACTTGGTACAGCACGTAGGCTTGCTCCGAATTGGTTTGGTAAAATGATTTGGGACCGATCTTGAACCGCAGGTCTTCCATGGTTTCCAACAAGTAATCACGGCCACTGAATAAACAGACCTCCTGGTCGTACAGGGTATCGTTGCATTTTTCATTCACCACATACAGGAGAGAGGTGATGTTGGGGAATTGGGCCGCCAGGTGAGTCAGCAGTGCCTCAATTTCCTCTTTCTCATTCTTAAAGAAAACGACAAGAACCATGAGTTCACCCGTACTGGTGGTGCGTACGATAAGGTTCCTCATCAAGCCTTCCTGCGACCTCAGATTGAAGAACGGATACCCGTGTTCCTCACAGAAAGCCTTGACGGCCAACCGAATCTGGTTGGAGATATCTACTTGCAACCAACATTTCTTGATGTCCAACACCTTGTCGAACATACCGGGAATGTGGAAACCCAGGGCATTCCGGTTGACTATGGTTTCACCGGTAGCCATTTCTTCGTAGCTCATCCAACGTGCGTTGGAAAAGGTGTATTCCAGTTTGTTACGGTAATGACGGTCGTATGCCGATCCAATTATGTAAAATGTGGTATCTTCCGTCACCGGTTTTTCAAACACGTTGAGATGGGTCTGAGGAGGCAACTCCAGTTTACCAATCCGTTCCAACGCATCAAGAACCTGTTTGTGCTTGTATTTAAGTTGTGAGGCATAGGGGAGGTGTTGCCATTTGCATCCGCCACACACGCCAAAATGCTCGCAAAACGGAACGGCCCTATCGGTCGACAACTGAATGATCCGGGTGGCATACCCTTCGGCATACTGCTGTTTCTTTTTGGTGAGTTGAATGTCAACCACATCACCGGGTGCCACAAAAGGGACAAAAACAACCCTTTCGTCCACACGAGCCAGGGCTTTTCCTTCTGCCGCCACATCCGTGATGGTGACCGCTTCCAACAGAGGAAGCTGTTTTTTCTTTCTGTTCAAAATAAAAACGATTAAATAACGTTCAAGCTTATAACATTCTGTTACAAACCAAGGCACAAAAGTACGAATAATCCCGTTAATCTATTCATGGGTGACACAGCCCAAAAAAAGGAAAATACAGTTTTCAATTTTAAACAATTATCGTTACATTTGCGCATCGTATATAGCAAAATCAATCATTTACTCGTAATTTAATACATTCACAGGATGACGACTAAGAGAGTTTATACTTTTGGCAACGGTAAAGCCGAAGGTAAGGCAACCATGAAAAACCTGCTAGGTGGAAAAGGAGCCAATCTGGCTGAAATGAACCTGATCGGTGTACCCGTTCCTCCGGGTTTCACCATTACTACCGACGTGTGCACCGAATACTTTGAACTGGGAAAGGAAAAAGTAGTTTCCTTGTTGGAAGGTGACGTCAAGGAGGCCATCAAAGGAGTGGAAAAATTGATGAAATCCACCTTTGGTGATGTGGAAAACCCCCTGCTGGTATCTGTCCGTTCCGGCGCCAGGGCATCCATGCCCGGTATGATGGACACCATCCTGAACCTGGGTTTGAACGATGCTGTCGTGGAAGGTTTGGCCCGCAAGACCGGCAACCCTCGTTTTGCCTGGGACTCATATCGTCGTTTCGTTCAAATGTACGGTGACGTCGTTTTGGGCATGAAACCCGTCAACAAAAACGACATCGACCCCTTTGAAATCATCATTGAAGAAATAAAAGAAGCCAAAGGCGTTCATCTCGATACTGAACTGGGCGTGGAAGACCTGAAAGAACTGGTCAAACGTTTCAAGGCTGCCGTTAAAAAACAAACAGGACACGATTTCCCGGAAAACTCCTACGATCAGTTGTGGGGAGCCATCTGTTCAGTATTCGACAGTTGGATGAACGACCGTGCTATCTTGTACAGGAAGATGGAAGGCATTCCTGCCGAATGGGGAACCGCCGTCAACGTACAGGCCATGGTATTCGGAAATATGGGTGAAACATCAGCTACCGGCGTTTGCTTCTCACGCGATGCCGCTACCGGTGAAGACATTTTCATTGGTGAATACCTGATCAATGCTCAAGGTGAAGACGTTGTTGCCGGTATCCGCACCCCGCAACAAATCACGAAAGAGGGTTCGCAACGCTGGGCCAAGCTGGCCGGTGTAAGCGAAGCTGACCGTGTGGCCAACTATCCTTCCATGGAAGAAGCCATGCCGGCCATCTACAATGAACTCAACGCCCTTCAGGAAAAACTGGAGAACCACTACAAGGATATGCAAGACATGGAATTCACCGTCCAGGAAGGCAAGCTATGGTTCCTCCAAACCCGTAACGGCAAACGTACCGGTGCCGCCATGGTTAAAATTGCCATCGACATGTTGCACCAAGGCATGATTGACGAAAAAGCAGCCGTTTTGCGCATCGACCCGAACAAGCTCGACGAATTGTTGCACCCTGTATTCGACAAGACAGCCATCAAGAACGCCAAGGTCATCGCCAAAGGTTTGGCTGCATCTCCTGGTGCCGCATCCGGCAAGATTGTCTTCAACGCCGATGACGCAGCCGACTGGGCAAAAAAAGGTGAAAAAGTCATCATGGTCCGCATTGAAACTTCACCCGAAGACTTGGCCGGTATGGCCGCCGCTCAGGGTATCCTGACCGCCCGTGGAGGTATGACCTCACACGCAGCCGTCGTTGCCCGTGGTATGGGTAAATGCTGTGTTTCCGGTGCCGGCAGCTTGAAAATTGACTATGCCACCAAAACCATCGAAGTGGGCGATATAACCTTGAAAGAAGGAGATTCCATTTCCTTGAACGGTTCTACCGGTGACATTTATCTGGGAGCTGTTGCCACGAAGGAAGCTGAAGTAGACAACGACTTCGCTGAATTGATGGCCCTGGCCGACAAATATACCCGCATGCACGTACGTACCAATGCAGACACCCCGCATGATGCCGAGGTTGCCCGTAAGTTTGGTGCCAAGGGAATTGGTCTGTGCCGTACCGAACACATGTTCTTCGAAGGCGAAAAGATCAAGGCCATGCGCGAAATGATTTTGGCTGATAACGCAGATGGTCGCCGCAAGGCCCTGGCCAAGATCCTTCCATACCAGAAAGCTGACTTCAAGGGCATTTTTGTAGCCATGCAGGGGCTGCCCGTTACTGTCCGCCTGCTGGATCCCCCCTTGCACGAATTTGTACCCCACGAAGAAAAAGAACAAGCCATCCTGGCCGAAACCATGGGCATCTCCCTGAAGACCATCCAACAACGTGTCAACGCACTGCACGAAGCCAACCCCATGTTAGGACACCGTGGCTGCCGTTTGGGCAACACCTATCCGGAAATCACGGAAATGCAGACACGCGCCATCCTGGGTGCAGCCTTGGAATTACAGGCAGAAGGCATTGTCGCCATCCCGGAAATCATGGTTCCGCTCACCGGTATCCTGTACGAATTCCTCGAACAGGAAAAAGTGATCCGCGTAACGGCCGAAACTTTATTTGCCGAAACCGGACGCCGCATCGACTACAAAGTAGGTACCATGATTGAGATTCCACGGGCCGCGTTGACTGCCAACCGCATCGCCACTGCCGCCGAGTTCTTCTCCTTCGGAACCAACGACTTGACCCAGATGACCTTCGGTTACAGCCGCGACGACATCGCTTCCTTCCTCCCGGTTTATCTGGAAAAGAAGATCCTGAAAACGGATCCCTTCCAGGTACTCGACCAAAAGGGTGTGGGACAACTCGTCCAAATGGCTGTTGAGAAAGGCCGTTCCGTACGTCCCGATCTGAAATGCGGTATTTGCGGTGAACACGGAGGCGAACCCTCATCCGTTGAATTCTGCCACCGTACAGGTTTGAACTACGTGAGCTGTTCACCCTTCCGTGTACCCATAGCCCGCATTGCCGCTGCACAGGCTGCTCTGCGTTAAGCAGATTGGCGTTACGCGAAGGAAACGTTTTCCATCGGGGCTGTTTTGAAAGAGACAGCCCCGATGTCGTTTTACAGCAGACTTTTTGCCGGAAACACTTGCTTGCTACGAGTAATTTAACTAATATCGCACAATAAATATACCCATTAAACCTTCGTACGTGAACAACAAAACATTCATCGACGAATTGGCCAGACAAACGGGCATTTCAACCCAGGAAACAAGCAAACGGACCGATTTGATTGCCCAATTGATCACCCGCTATTTGATGGAGGGAGATACGGTATCCGTTCAGGGTTTTGGATCGTTTGAAGTCAACAAACGCAAGGAACGCTTGTCTGTCAACCCCGGAACAGGTAAAACCTGGCTGATACCCCCAAAATGGGTGCCCGCTTTCAAACCGGGACCAACCCTGAAAGATAAAATTAAACAGTTGATGCCTTAATTCATCAACACCCCGACATGGATAAGAAACGATTGCTTCAAGACTTGATAGATGGACTGGCTGCAGACCAGGGAATGAAGAAAAAAGAGGCCGAAGACTTTATCAGGCTCTATTTCGACACGATTCAAAACGCCCTGCTCAACGACAAGATTGTCAAGGTCAACGGAATTGGTACTTTCAAGCTGATTGAAGTGGAAGCGCGAAACAGCGTCAATGTCAATACCGGCGAAGCTGTATTGATACCGGAACACCTCAAGTTGTCCTTTATTCCCGACACCACCTTCAAAGATGCCATCAACAAACCCTTTGCTGATTTTGAACCCGTTGAAGCCACAGCTGAAAAAACGCCAATAAGCCCTGGTACGCACCACGTTGAAAAACCAACCGTTGAAGAACCAACCGTTGAAGAACCAACCGTTCAGGAGCGAAAGTCAAGCATTGCGTCTGAACCAACAAAACAACCAGGCATCCAGGAAATGCTGGATCAACTGATAACAAAAGAACAACCCATGAAACAAGAAAAGCCACATCGACCTGTACGCACCATTCTGCTCATTGTTTCAGGCATCCTAATAATTGCCGGTCTCACCATATGGTCCATCGTTTCCAACCAATCAGCCCAAAAAGACTTTTCCGAGAATCTGAAACTGGTCGAAGCCTACAACCTGGAAGATACGACAGGTATATCTGAAGAACCTGTCCTGATTGAAAACCCAGCTGTTGATGATACAATCGAAACAGTGACTGCACCGGTGAACCAGGCAACAAAAGTTAAGGAACCTGCAGCCACTCCGACTACGGAAAAACCGGCACCAAAGCGAAGCATTCCAACGAGCGTGGTGGTTGGCGCAGGGGACCGTTTGACATTGATCGCTCAAAAATACTATGGGCATAAAATCTTTTGGGTATACATCTATATGGAGAATAAGGATGCTATCAGCAATCCCAACGACGTACCGGTTGGTACCTCCATTCGCCTGCCGGACAAGCATCCAACCGTGATGGATCCCAACAATGCGCAATCCATCAAAAAGGCCGAAGAATTGCAAGACCGCATCATCAACCAATTGCAGTCATCGCGTTCTAACTAATGACATTCGGTATTTTTTGACCTCAATCAGAGGGAATGCTGACTGTAGAAAGTAAATGAAATCCGACATTCCCTTATTAGGGAAAGTGCTTAATTTTTTTTAACGACAAAGGGGTGGCAAATACCGCTTTGTACGCTATTTTTGCAGTCGATTAATTAAAACCTATACACACTTAAAATACCTATGTCATGAGCCAAACCGTAGACATTCGGGAACTGAATGAATTGATCGAACGTAAAAGCGCGTTCGTTGAAACCATCAACAGGGGGATGGATCAAATAATCGTAGGGCAGAAGCACTTGCTGGAATCCCTCCTGATTGGTTTGCTGTCAGATGGGCATATCCTGCTCGAAGGCGTTCCCGGTCTTGCCAAAACATTAGCCATCAAGAGTTTGTCATCATTGATCGATGCCAAGTTCAGCCGTATCCAGTTTACTCCCGACTTACTGCCGGCCGACGTTGTGGGCACCATGATCTATAGCCAGAAAGACGAAGCCTTCTCCGTCAAGAAAGGCCCCATCTTCGCCAACTTCATCCTGGCCGATGAAATCAACCGCGCCCCGGCCAAGGTACAAAGTGCCTTGCTGGAAGCCATGCAGGAACGTCAAGTCACCATCAGCAACCAAACCTATGAATTGGATGCACCCTTTTTGGTCATGGCCACCCAGAATCCCATCGAGCAGGAGGGGACCTACCCCTTGCCTGAGGCCCAGGTTGACCGTTTCATGATGAAAGTCATCATCGGATATCCCAAAAAAGACGAAGAAATCAAAATCATCCGCCAGAACATTGGGGAAGAAAAACCCGCCATTTCACCCATTCTCAAGCCGATTGACATTCTGGAAGCCCGCAAGGTAGTTAAACAGGTGTATATGGATGAGAAAATCGAACGCTACATTGTAGACATTGTGTTCGCCACCCGTTACCCGGACGAATATGGCTTGAAAAACCTCAACGAAATGATTTCGTTTGGCGGATCACCCCGTGCTTCCATCAACCTGGCCCTGGCTGCCCGCTCGTACGCATTTATCAAACGCAGAGGGTATGTCATTCCCGAAGACGTACGCGCCATCTGCCACGATGTGTTGCGCCACCGCATCGGTTTGAGCTACGAAGCTGAGGCCAATAATTTAACCAGCGAAGAAATCATCAGTGAGATCCTCAACGCCGTTGAGGTACCTTAATTGAGGCTTTATGGAAACCAGCGAACTCTTAAAACGGGTACGGAAAATCGAAATCAAAACGCGCGGTCTGTCCAGCAATATCTTTGCCGGACAGTACCACACCGCGTTCAAGGGTAGGGGTATGGCCTTTTCCGAAGTAAGGGAATACCAGTACGGCGACGACATCCGCAACCTTGACTGGAACGTGACAGCCCGCTTCAACCATCCCTACGTGAAAGTCTATGAGGAAGAACGGGAAATGACGGTCATGCTCCTGGTCGATGTCTCCGGAAGCCGGGCATTCGGTACCAGCCTGCAACTCAAGCAGCACATCATGGCTGAAATTGCAGCCACGTTGGCGTATTCAGCCATTCAAAACAACGACAAGATTGGTGTGATTTTCTTCTCCGACAAATTGGAAAAATTCATTCCGCCCCAAAAAGGCAGGAAACACATCCTCTACATCATCCGTGAGCTGATTGAATTCCACCCACAACAAACAGGAACCAACCTGGCTGAAGCCCTCAAGTACCTGACCAGTGTCATTAAAAAACGCTGTACTGCCTTCATGATTTCAGACTTCATCGATGCCAAAGACTTTCAGACAGACTTGACCATAGCCAACCGCAAACACGACCTGGTAGCCATCCAACTGTACGACAAACGGGAAACCCAATTGCCGCCAGTAGGCCTGATGACGGTCAAGGATGCAGAAAACGGCAGCGAGTGGCAAGTGGACACCTCTTCCAAATACGTACGGCAGGCCTATCAGAAATGGTGGTCTGACCGACAAATCCGTTTACAGGATACGTTCCGTAAAAGCAAGGTAGACTCCATCTCCATTTCGACCGATGATGACTACGTGAAGGCATTAATCAATTTGTTTAATCTTAGAAGTTAAACGTATTAATTGACAACTACTTAGCTATGGTATTTATGCGTAAAATCGTACAACGCCTTTTCTTGATGATTGTGATTGGGATGCCTTATTTAGCTTTCTCACAGTCTGTCACGGTACAGGCTTCCATCGATTCGTCCACCTTATCCATTGGCCAACAATGCCTATTGCACATTACCTTGACAGGCCCGTCCTCACAAACGTACAAACTGCCATCGTTTATTGGAGACACCGTTGTAAGGGGCATTGAGGTCATCAAACGCGAACGGGTGGACACGGCTAAAATCGATAACGGATACGTACGGTATAAGGCTGATTATGTCATCACCTCCTTTGATGAAGGTTTATACTACATACCACCTATTCCGGTACCTTCAAATTCCGATACGACCTACAGCAACGAACTGGCATTAAAAGTAGTCACGTTCGATGTGGACACGGCCAATTATCAACTGTTCGATATTAAACCAATACAGAAAGCCCCTTTTGTATTGTATGATTACTTGCTGCCTTTCCAGCTTCTGTTTTTACTGATAGGACTCATATACCTGGCCTGGTGGATCAACCGTCGCCGCAAATTGCGCCACAACAAGGTTGAGGAAGTCGATCCGTTCACCTTGTTGCCACCCCACGTGGCTGCCATCATGGAGTTGGACAAGCTGAAATCGGAAAAACCCTGGGTAACCGGCCGGAACAAGGAATACTACACCCGCTTATCGGAAGTAATACGCAAGTACATACAACGTCGCTTCTTAATCGATGCTCCGGAAATGACCACCAGCGAAATTCTGGAACTCTTTTACCGCGATAAGGAGACCCTGTCGGTATACCAAAACCTCAAACAAATCCTATCGTTGTCTGACCTGGTAAAATTTGCCAAGATGATACCCATTGAAAATGAAAACGAATTGAGTTTGATGAATGCGTACCTATTTGTCAATCAGACAAAGATAGAAGAAGTCAAACCCACGGAGGAACAGACTGATAATGAACAGGAAACAAATAAACCGGACCTTGAACCAGACCTACAAATGGATCAACCGGACGAATACGTGAAAAAGTACCAACCAAAATGATACTGGCCAATCCATCATACTTGTTTTTGTTGCTCCTGATCATACCCATGACGGCATGGTATGTCATCAAACGCAAAAAGCAACACGTCACCATACAGGTATCCAATACCTTTGCCATTTCAAGCGCAAAGAAAACCTGGAAAACCAAACTGCAACACCTGCCGTTTATCCTGCGCATGTTGGTATATGCCCTTGTCGTAGTGGTACTTGCACGACCCCAATCCACCAACAGTTGGGAAAATGTGACCACAGAGGGCATCAACATCATGATGACACTCGACGTTTCCAGCAGTATGTTGGCTGAAGACCTGAAACCCAACCGCCTGGAAGCAGCCAAGAAAGTGGCATCCACCTTTATTGCAGGCCGACCGAACGACAACATCGGTCTGGTCGTTTTTTCAGCCGAAAGCTTCACCCAGTGTCCCCTGACAACAGACCATGCCGTCTTGATGAACTTATTCAACGGCATCAAAAGCGGCATCATTGAAGATGGAACCGCCATTGGTCTGGGTTTGGCCAACGCCATCAACCGCATCAAAGACTCGGAAGCCAAATCAAAGGTCATCATCCTGTTGACCGACGGTACGAACAACAGGGGAGACATTGACCCCATTACAGCCGCCGAAATTGCCAAAACATTCGGTGTCAGGGTGTATACCATAGGTATTGGTACAAAAGGGAAGGCTCCCTATCCGTTTCAGACGGCTTACGGCGTACAATATCAGAACATTGATGTAGTCATTGACGAGGAACCCCTACGACAAATTGCCTCCATCACCGGTGGAGAATACTACCGAGCCACTTCCAACAGCAGTCTGAAAAACATCTATACCCAGATTGACAAACTGGAAAAAACAAAGTTCAACGTGCAGGAATACAGCAAAAAAAATGAGGAATACCGGTTGTTTGCCCTGTTAGCCCTTATCTTGCTCATTGCTGAAGTCCTGTTACGAACCACCGTTTTAAGGCGTTTACCCTAAAGTATGCAACCATGTTTCGCTTCTCGAACCCAGAATACCTGTATTTCTTAGCCATCATTCCCTTAATGGTGGTGTTGCTGCTGCTTATCCGTAAACAGCAGCGAGGACGCCTGCGTGAGTTTGGCAACCCGGAACTGCTGTACCAGCTTATGCCCGACCTATCCAAAAGGCGCCCCATTGTAAAAGCCATCCTTCAGCTCACCGCCATAGGAGTCTGTATCTTCATGATTGCCGGTCCCCAATTTGGTTCCAAAAAAGAAAAGACCACCCGCCAGGGAGCCGAATTCATGATTGCCTTGGACGTGTCGAACTCCATGATGGCCGAAGACATCACACCCAACCGTCTCGGAAAATCCAAGCAGCTGATATCAAAGCTTGTAGACAAGATGAGCAACGATAAAATCGGTATGGTCATCTTCGCGGGTGACGCATTTACCCAATTACCCATCACCAGCGATTATGTTTCAGCCAAAATCTTCCTGAATTCCATTTCTCCCGACATGATCAAGAACCAAGGAACAGCCATAGGAGAAGCCATCGACCAATGCGTTCGCTCCTTCGGACCAAAAACTAAAGCGGAACGGGCCATCATTGTCATCACCGATGGAGAGAACTTCGAGGACAATGCGGTGGAAAGTGCCAAATTGGCTGCTGACGAAGGAATTGCTGTCCATGTAGTCGGAATGGGTAGTATGGAAGGATCCCCCATACCAACCGGAAACGGCTCCGATTTCAGAAAAGACAAGACAGGCAACGTGGTCGTAACCAGATTGGACGAAGCCACCTGCCGTGACATTTCAGCTGCCGGAAAAGGCATCTACGTCCGTTCCGACAACGCCAACGCAGCTTTGCGTGTCTTGTCAAAAGAATTTGATTCCATGACCAAAGCCGACATAGAAGGCTCCGTTTACAGCCAATACGATGAACAATTCCAAGCCCTGGCATGGATGCTCCTCGTCATCCTGGTCATTGACATCCTCATTGTCAACCGAAAAAGCACGTTGTTTCGACACATCAAACTTTTTTAAACCATGATTCGAAGCCACCACATACTCATTACACTGTTGTCAGCCACCCTGCTGATGACTCCCGCAGTTTCCGTCAATGCTCAAAAAGCCGAGCGGAAAAGCATTCGGAAGGGCAACAAGGTATATAAAAAAGAACAATACACCGAAGCAGAAATTGCCTACCTGAAAGCCCTGGAAGTAAACCCGAAATCACAAGTTGCCAATTACAACTTGGGCAATACCCTGTTCAAACAAAAGAAAGCGCAGCAGGCTCTGGAGAAATACCAATTGGCCTTCAGTCAAGAAAAAAACCCAAAAAAGAAGGCGGCCATCACCCACAATGCAGCCAATGCCTACATGGAACTCAACGATTATTCCAATGCAGTAGGCTTGTACAGGGAATCGCTCCGACTGAACCCCTCGGATGATGAAACCCGATACAACCTGGCCGTAGCCCAGGCATTGCTGAGAAAACAACAACAGCAACAACAAAACAAAAAGGACAAAGATAAAGACGACAACAAGGATAAGAACAAGGATCAGGAAGACCAGCAACAACAACAGCAGCAGCAACAAGACGATCAGAAAAAGAAGCAGCAGCAACAACAGCAGCAACAACAGGATCAACAAGAGCAGGTTTCCAAGGAAAAAGCGCAACAACTGCTCGATGCCTTGATGCAGGACGAAAAAGACACACAAGACAAGGTCAGGAAACTGCAATTACAGCAGAGTCGCAGTAAAAATCCGGAAAAAGACTGGTAAATAAAGTACCTTTGCACGTTAACCAACAATCATCAAACGACTCAACATATGCGTCTGAGAACCATTAAGCGATTATTCTTTTTGACAGGCTTTTTGTTTGCCATCCAAGGAGCCCTGGCCGATGAAGCGGTATCGTTCACAGCCGAAGCACCCAAGACTGTGATCATGGGGCAACAATTCTATTTGGTGTATACCTCGAACAACGAAGTTAAAGACCTCAGGATACCCGAAATAACCGATTTTGAAATCCTCATGGGCCCGTCAACCTCGACCATGAGTTCCACCAGCATTGTCAACGGCAAAGTTTCCAGCTCTACCACATACCGGTTTACCTACGTTCTCTATCCCAAAAAAACAGGAACCTTCACCATAGGGGCAGCCTCCGCCACCATCAACAAAGAAACCAGGAAATCAAACAGCGTAACCATAAAAGTGTTGCCGGCCGATAATCCCTCTGCGTCAAGCAGTGCCGGCAATCAAAGCGCATCCACCACTCAAAGTCGCCAGCAAACGGCAAGCGCATCCACTTCAGTATCTGCAGACCAGGTATTTATCCGGGCTATACCCACCCAATCGTCCGTTTACGAACAAGAAGCATTGACCGTGACCTATAAACTATACACACGCGTTGACATTGTAGGCTTCGAAAACCCCAAATTTCCTGAATTCAAAGGCTTTATGGCCCAGGAAGTAGAAATGCCCGATAACCAACAATGGGATTTGGAAAACTACAATGGGAGTAATTACCGGACCGCTGTGTTGAAGCAAACCGTTTTGTTTCCCCGTGAAACGGGCGCCCTGACCATAGGAAAAGGAAGTTTTGATGTGATTTTGCAGTTGAAGGTTCCCAGTCCGCGTCGAGGAAGCATTTTCGACGATTTCTTTGACAACTACCAGGAAGTTAAGAAAACCATCTATTCCAACCCTGTAACCATCCAGGTCAAATCACTTCCTAAAGGTAAACCATCCGATTTCAGCGGAGTTGCCGGTCAGCTGCGTATGAGTTCAAGTGTCAGCTCGACCCAGGTAAAAGCAAACGATGCCGTAACCATCAAGCTGACCATTTCAGGTAGTGGAAACCTGAAAATGATACCCACTCCCGAACTGACTTTTCCCCAAGACTTTGAGGTATACGACCCCAAGGTAGCAAACAAGTTCTCCATAACAGCCGGTGGGGTGAGCGGTACCAAAACCATTGAATACCTCGTCATTCCCCGATACGCAGGCACCTTTGATATTCCGGCAGCCACGCTGAGCTATTTCGACCTGGCATCCAGAAGCTTTAAAAGCCTGTCTTCCAACCCCATTACCCTGAAAGTAGCCAAAGGGGAGGGAGGAAACTCTGTTGTGGGAGGCAACTACACCGATAAGGAACAACTGCGTCTGTTGGGATCGGACATCCGCTACATCATTACAAAAGCCGAACTGCAAAAGAATAAACCCCTCATTATGGGCCAAAGCTGGTTCTGGCTGCTCTATGCAGGTCTAATTGCCTTCTTCGGTATTTTCCTGTTTGTCAACCGCAAACAAGCCAAGGCCAACGCCGATATCAGTCGTGTACGGAACCGGAAAGCCAACCGGGTAGCCGTTAAACGCTTGAAACTGGCCTATAAATACCTTTCAGAAAATAACAAGGAGTCCTTCTACGAAGAAGTACTCAAGGCGCTGTGGGGCTATACCAGCGACAAGCTCAACATTCCTCTGTCCAAGCTGAACAAGGAAACCATAGACAGTGAACTGGCCACCTTCAAAGTGGGAGAGGATATCCGAAGTCAATACACCACCATTCTGGAAACCTGCGAGTACGCACGCTACGCACCGGCTTCCGACAACCAGGCAATGGATGACATCTATAAGAAGACCATGGAGGTGATCAATAAAATGGAAAATACGATAAAAAAATAAACGGATGATGTATCGCTTGCTGTTAACAATCGGTTTGTTTGTGTCCACCCTGTGTATGTCGGGCCAAACCACAGTCGACAGCCTGTCTGTCGACACAAGCTCGTTGACCAATGAAAAGAAACTGGTCGCTGCTGAACACCTGTACAAACAGAACCGGTTCACCGAAGCCGCCAACATGTATGAAGCCTTACTGGCCACCCACGGTCCTGATTTTGTGGTGTTTTACAACCTGGGGGCTGCCTACTACAAAAGCAACAACATTGCCAAAGCCATCCTGAACTACGAAAGAGCCCTTCGCATCAAGCCAAACGACAGAGATACACGCTTCAACCTGGAGATGTGCCAAACCAAGACAGTGGACAATATCGACGCAGTTGGTGTTTTTCTGGTCACCCGTTGGTATCGGTCGTTGGAAAACACAATGAATTCAAATGGTTGGGCCATTACCAGCCTGATTCTGTTTATACTATTTATCGCCTCTTTATTCGCCTATTTTTTCTCCCGTTTCATGTGGCTGAAAAAAACCGGTTTTTATGTAGGGGTTGTTTCATTGATTCTCTGTATCTTGTCGCTGATTTACGCTTTCGATACCTACCAAGATGTGGTTTATCCTGATCAAGCCATCATCATGGACGCGACCGTAACGGTTAAAAGTTCGCCGGACCCAAGCGGGACTGACCTATTTCCCTTACACGAAGGAACTAAGGTGACCATTACCAATGAAATCGGAAGCTGGAATGAAATAGAACTCCAGGACGGCAACGTTGGTTGGGCCCCCGCTGCCAGCATGGAGATCATTTAATCGCGGTAACCATGTCATTTTTTGATCAACTCATCCTATGGGACAAACAAACACTGCTTACCCTCAACAGTTATCATCTCCCTTGGTTGGACAGACTCATGTGGCTGTTATCACAAACGGTACTTTGGTTGCCTGTATTATTGGTGTTTTTGGTCATTCTTTTCAAAAATAAGGGAAGCAAGGCCTTTCTTATTATCCTGGCCATCGGACTGTTGATGGCACTGACCGACCAGATATCCTCGTCCATCATCAAACCCTTGGTTGAACGTTTCAGGCCTACCCACGACCCCGAACTGGGCGAATGGGTAACCATCGTCAACGGGTACAAGGGTGGCCGTTTTGGATTTCTGTCCAGCCACGCCGCCAACGCGTTTGCATTTGCCGGTTTCAGCCTGCTGATGTTTAAGAACACTCCCTACACCTTGTTCATTCTTCTTTGGGCCAGCCTGGTCTCATTTTCACGCCTGTACCTCGGAGTACACTATCCCCTTGATGTTATATGCGGTGCAAGTCTGGGACTGGTTTGCGCATGGGGTATATACAGTCTGTATGCAGCCCTCTTTGAACGACAACGACACGTTGGACGAAGAAGCCGCAGCATGCGTAACGACAGAAAAACTTCGGGTGAATTCAACACCTCAGACATCTATCTCCTGATCGGTTCGCTTACCTTTTTACTTACCACCGCTGTTATTGCCTCCCTTGAGTTAGCTTGGTAATATTCGTTAATTTGTAGCATTTGCCACAAAAAATCAATGGCGTATTTTTTTAATTCTATAATTAATTGAGTACATTTAGAGCAGTTTTGTCATCAATTTGTATCAACTACTAAATCGAATACGGCCATGATTAAAACAATTTCCTTTAACGAACTCCGCAGCATCAAAGACAGGTTACCATCCGGCAGTTCTCAACGCATCGCAGACGCCCTAGGCATAAAAGTTGAGACTGTCCGGAATTATTTTGGAGGATGCAATTACAGCGACGCCAAAAGTGCAGGTGTACACCTTGAACCAGGTCCTGACGGGGGGATTGTCATTTTAGACGATACTTTGATACTCGAAATGGCCATGAAAATTCTGGATGAACAAAAATCCTGATTTCATTTCCCATTTTTCTCCGGCTCAACAAAAGGCATCTCCAAAGACACTTTCTGGAGATGCCTTTTTTCGTACCTCAATTTTTCAATTGAACACCATGCTCTTTCCTTTAAAGAAAGTCACAGCTCACACAAACAAGCAATTATACGTTTAAAGAATCTTATTTTCATTTAATGAATATCTATTTACTTTAAAGGCTTTCATTCACTGGTTGTACATCCGTACTTTATTCAACAAACCAATGTAGTGAAAACCATGAAAAACGAAAAAGAACTGTACGTGGTGTACTCACTTTCCGTGGCATCAGGTACGCAGGCTGTAATCAAATCGGGTAAACCACTATTTTTCTCCGAAAAATGGCGTGCAGAGTCAGTAATCAAGAAATTCAACGAGTTATACGCTTTTTTATATGACGAATCATCTCAAGGTGAGCGTATTTACTGCCTGATTATGGAAACGTTTGCTTTGGATTCTCCCTACAGGTATCAACTTGCCACGCGAGTCTATACACCATCCGGAGAGCTGATCAACGATTGCCTGGTACCTGACGATGGTCCGTTTATTGGACGTCCTGCTTCAGCCATTCACCATCAGGTGGGCGATGTGGTGGAAGTGCCTTGCGGTGATTTGCTATTGTTCGGCATTGTGGTGGGGCAACCGGCCATGGTGTGCGAAAAGACCTCGCATTACGGACTTGGTGCCTCAGACGATTGCTACACCATCATCCAACACCCGGACATGGAAGTCAACTATGCCCATGCTCCCTTGGTATTCAAACCAACTCGCTTGGTTTCCAACGAAGTGACGGAAGCGCTTCATTCCGCCCTGTCATCTTATTTGACTAAAAACCGACAATAGAAAGAATCCGAGCAACTATTCCGGATATGATCAATCCAACTGCCCGAAGACTTGCTTCAGTAAATTCGTTACTCGAGCAGCAGGGTCTTGCCGTATCGATTTTTCTTCCTGAGCTATCCGGACAAACAGGCCATCCAATGCTTTCCTTGTCACATAGGCACTGATATCGGTATCGATGCGTTTTAGTCCGGAAAGTTGACCGACAGCCGTGCTTGCCACCTTATTATAGGCTGTAGTGAGCTCTGTCCAGGATGTTGTTGCTGAAATGCCTCCAACCAAGTTCTTGTTCAACGACGCTTCAATTTTAGGTTTGAACGCATCGACCAGTTGAGAATAGGTTTTGGTCCTTAGGTAGTCAGTGGCAGCGTTGTCGGTAGAAAACAGGATGGCCTTGGCATCATTGAATGTCATGGATACAATAGCGGATGTAATGATTGGTGTGGCTTCAACCGCCGCATCTTCAGCAGCCCGGTTCAGTCTCAACACAGCTTGATCAACAAGCTTCTGACCTCCCGGAATCAGATTGATGTTTTTAACCAGTGTCTGCGCCTCATCCGGCAACAGAATTTTCAATGCTGCATCCGAGAAAAAGCCATTCTCTTTGTTCAATGTGGAAACCGAATTTTTTACGCCAACCGTCAATGCTTCCTTCAAACCGGCCGCATTGTTGATCGAAGCGGTTTGAGTGGTGGCCGCCTCTGTGGCAAGACTACCAAGTATGGCTGTCAATGCCTCACACGACGTCAACAAACCTGCAGTCAAAATGAGTATTAAAAAACGTTTCATGGTTTTTCTATTTACTTGTAACTTTACAACTTATTCAACAACAATTATCGAGCAAGTTACATATTCTTTTAGGATGAAAAAAATGCTTATTCAACCCATAACGACAGATTTTTGGCCGGATATTGTCCGAATTTATGAATCTGGCATAGCAACCGGTCATGCTACGTTTGAAAAGTCGGCTCCAGACTGGAAATCCTGGGATTCAAGCCATAGGAAAGATTGCCGGTTGGTGGCCCTGATTGATGGACAAGTTGCCGGTTGGGCTGCTTTGTCACCTGTTTCAGGGCGTTGTGTGTACTCGGGCGTGGCTGAAGTCAGCATCTATGTGGATGAACCATTTCGTGGCAAAGGAGTGGGAGACAGGTTGCTTGCAGCACTAATTCAAGAATCTGAGGCTGCAGGTATCTGGACACTGCAATCGGGTATCTTTCCGGAAAACCTGGGTAGCCTCCGCTTGCATCAAAAACACGGCTTCAGGATCATTGGTACCCGGGAACGTATGGGCAACATGGACGGCGTTTGGCGGGATGTAATTGTGCTAGAACGCCGCAGTTCCATTGTGGGAGTTGACTAATCCTACAATTATCAATATGAAGCCGAATATGAATTTGAGATACAAAGAAAAAATGGTTACTTCACGGTCGAATTTCGGACTGAATTAAAAAAAGAGGGCATTTACACGTTTTCGGACAATATAACAAAAGCCAAAAAAACAGATAAATACCAATGAGAAGACGAGATTTTCTAAAGATGCTTGGAATGACAGCTGTGGCAACATCAGGGATTCCCAGCCTCTTGGACCCATTCAGTGCTGCCAGGGCAGCCATAACCCCGGGCGAAAAGGGCATCAAAATCACCAAAATGTCCGTGGCATCGTTTGGTGGAAATTGGTGGGCTGGATTGAATTCGACTGCCAGGGTTGTCAAAATTGAAACTAACAAAGGTATTACCGGCTATGGAGAATGTCGGATTGAAGACAGCAAATCGATGACCGAGTTGTCGAAGTGTTACTCCCTTCTTCTGGGCATGAATCCGACGCAGGTTGACAAAGTATTCAATGCAATTACTGCAAAGTTGAATCCGACTGCGGATTGGAGGCAAATCACGTATGCTTCAGGAGCCATTGCCGCCATTGAGTGCGCCTGCTGGGACATTACCGGCAAGGTGTATAATGTTCCCATTTGGAAACTGCTTGGACCTAAAGTCAATGACCGTATGCGCATGTATTGCGACACACCGCCAAAAACCAAACTATCCGATAGACAATATGAAATACAGGCCCGGATTGACAAGGGGTTTACCTGGTTTAAAACAGATTTGAACGATATTATAAGCAGTTCTGATTATATAGATTCACCCGATGGCAACCCCTTTTCCTATTCGGGTGGCTCAGCCAAAAGAATATTAGATTCCGGCTATGAAATATACCTTGATTACGTTGCATCCTATCGAAGTATGATAGGTGATGCACCGCTAGGCGCCGATCATTTCTTCCCATGGAATGCCAGCGGTGGTGGAAAGCAGCTCGATGTTGTCTCTGCCATCAAACTTGCCAATTACCTGGCAGCGTCGGGGTATCTGGATAAAACAAAAGGAGGATGGATGGAAGACATAGTCCCCTGGCACTATTACACCGAACTGGCGCAGATCAATGCCGGTACTGAAATGAATCTTATGACTGGAGAAGATATGTTTGGTGTCGATGAGCTCAAGATTATGATCAACACGGGTGCTACGAATTATTTCCATCCCGACCCTACCACCTTTGGTGGGATACACCAGAGCAGGCAGGCAGCCATGTATGCACATGAAAGAGGCATCAAAACGGCGCTTCACCAGTCGAATTCACCCATTGCCATGATGATGTGTGCCCACATTGCGGCCGGCATACCGGATTTTCTCTCCTGTGAACACCATTATCCGGAAATCTCCTGGTATGACGATTTGATTGACGGTGTTCCAAAACCGCTGATGGTAAATGGTTATGTGCAGATACCGGATGGGCCGGGACTGGGCGTAACGCCCAACGATGCGGCCATGAGTGCGCATTGGGGTACGAATCCTTTATGGCAAGAGGTTGTACCTGTGTGAAACAGGTAAAGCCTGAGGTGATTTTGTTTTTGAATGTTGAAGCATGATTTAAACGTGAAACTAATGAAAACTACTATAGAAATCAAACGGTTTGTACTATACGTTACAGTACTGTTGATCGTTGTCGTGTCGAAGGTGGTTGCCGTCAATCCGCCCGATACAATCCCGTTTTCCGACAGTTGGGTGCAAACCGATTGGACAGAAACGAACAGCTTTTTCAATCTTAGCAGCAGCCAAGACAGAGTCTTTGCACGGATCTGGGATAGTTTCGGTGGAGGTCGTATGTTCCTGGCTGCCAATGATGGTACAAGCTGGACTCCCATTGCTTCTGCCGATAGCAGCATAGACATATTGTCCATCATCATGTTGGAATCCGGCATGTTGGCTGGAACGTGGAATGGTTTTTACCAGTCCACCGACGAAGGCACAACCTGGAATGCGTTCACCCCCACGGGTATACCTGCCGGTGTACCCATTTGGTCGGTAGAGAAAGTGGATGCAACACTCTATGCGGGTTTGACCGGTGCTATTTATGCATCAACAGACAATGGAAATACCTGGACAGTTCTTGGCTCTGGAATAACGGCGGGTGCCCGTATCACCTCACTGGTTGCCAGTGGGGACGACCTGTATGCAGGTAGTGCCAGCAACGGCGTTTTCAAATGGACAAACGGCGGAACCAGTTGGACGGCCATCAATACGAACCTTAAAGACACGCATATCATGCAGCTGGTGGCTTTGGACAATCAATTGGTTGCGCTGACGTTGACCGGTGTTTATCTATCCGGCAACGGCGGTACCAACTGGGCGGCAGACACATCCGGACTCGAGAAGGTGAATTGTATGGTTACAGTAAACGACAGGGTCATTACAGGGACAGATGGTAACGGAACCTTCCTCCTGGACGAAGACGGCGTAACCTGGAATACCTTCAACATGGGAATGCCTGACGATGCCCGTATTTGGTCACTGGCCATAAACAAGGATGGTATCTATGCGGGAACCAATAGTGGTATCTGGTTTCTGAATTCTGCCAATACGGTAAATGGAGTAAAAGAAATTGCAGTACCCTCAACATTCAATTTGGAACAGAATTATCCAAATCCGTTTAAAACTTCGACTACTATTTCTTTTTATGTTCCGTCCACATCATATGTCTCGTTGAAGATTTATGATATACAAGGAAAAGAAGTGGCAACACTCATCGCTGAAGAAATGGCACCAGGGTATTATTCACGGAATTGGGATGCGGCCGGTATATCGAGCGGGATTTATATTTACCGTTTACAAGCAGGTGCCCGTTCTGTAGCGAAGAGACTGATCATCATGCGATAATCATATCTGCTCAGCTTGTTGGAAACTTGTGTACGGTGGTTTTCTTTATTGATTATGTAATTTAACAACAGTAACTATGAAAAAAGCGCTATTCGTCATTTCTGCATTTCTCATCTGTTTCAGTGCAGCGTCACAATACAATAAGGGCATTACAATAGAAACAGTACTCAGAACTGACACCACATCAATTGGACAGACAATAAAATACCCTCAGTTCAAAGATGATCAAGTCACACTTTCAAAAGTCACCATCCCGCCCGGAGAATCTACCGGTTGGCATAAACATGACATTCCTGTATTTGCCTATGTTCAAAAAGGGACATTGACTGTAGAAATGGAGCATAAAAAGGCCCTGCAATTTCCGGAGAATACTTCATTTGCAGAGGTATTGAACACCTTTCACAATGGTAGAAATGACGGAAAAGAGGATGTGGTTTTGATAGCCATTTACCTGGGAGGTGTAGGGAAGGAGCTTTCTATCCGTAAATGAGGAGTCATAACTGCAAAAAAATCCCTGACCTTAAAAAAAGGCCAGGGATTTTTTTAAGCATGAGATTTTAGAAACGCATAAAGAAATCCCACGTTTCTTTGGCAATCCAGTTGATATCAGATCCGGAATCTTTAACATTTTCGGTGTGGCCTCCAACGAATGAACCAAACATGACCGGATACTCAGCGGGAAGACCTTTAAATTCGGTCGTAACATGAGTTGCTGTTGTGGCCAAGGGTATTTCCGGCAATTCTTTTAAGCCATTGTCTTCGATGTGTGTCAATACACAATACTTGCCGCCTTGTTTGCGTTCATCTGAGTTGACATACCGGCAAAGATTGTCTTGAGTACCTGTTGTACTGAAGAAGGCCAGCGGTTTGTGCTTGTTTTCAGGCAGGTAAATGTTCCAGTTGGCCGGAGCGTAACAAGCCACAGCACGGAGATCGTCCTGGAATTCCAAGGACAATGAATAGGTAAACATGGCACCAAAGCTGAATCCGCAACAGTAAATGCGGGAAACGTCGATGCTCAACTTTTCTTTGAAGAATTTGAGCATATCGGCAAAGAAGATGTGATCTTTGTCATCACGCGTACGCCAGGGAGAACCATCGGTGTAACCCTGAGGTGCAACGAAAATGACAGGCACATTGTTCTTTTCGGCATAGGTTTTCAAACCATAATAGTTGTTGTCAACCATGGTTTTCATACTACCTCCCATCATGTGCATGGCAAAAATCAACCGGTATGATTTGTTCTTGTCGTAGTTTGCGGGAATGTCAATGGTGTATTGACGTTCAAGTTCAGCACTGGTTATGGTATAAATCCCGCTCTTGAAATCGCCTAGGTCTTTGCCGTAACCGGCACTTCGAATCGGAGCATTATTCAATTTACGCGCAGCATCGACCGCATTTCCTGATGGCACATTGAGTGCCAAAAATGAAGCTAAAAGGATAAAGAATAGAACTGTTTTTTTCATGGTTCAACAAGTTAAATGGATTCTTTGACTGGCAAAGATACACATATTCTTGTTTGAGTGTATGCCAAGCGCCTAAAAGTGCTCGACTGTTGTAAAAAAAAAGCTTTTCAGTGTAACCTTTGTGCATCCTATGCATCTTATGAAAAAGTTATAAGCGTATTCATGAAGTCTACCAATTGTTATTCATTGGTTAACTGTCTAATTTGATGTAAGTATGAGAAAATGTATGATCTTATTAACAGTGATGCTGATTACCTTTACTACATTTTCTTGTTATGATGACATAGAAGAACACAACTATCCTGATAGTGTAAATCCATTTGAAAACATAAGATCATTCTATTCCATGGCAGAAAGAATGGCCGGTGAAGGAACCGCTCTATATATGATAACAGGAGTACATAAAAACAATAAGGCAAGTCAGAAATATGGTTTTAATTGGAAATACTATTTTATAAAAGGGAAACGGATTATCACATTTGAACGCATCTTTGGAAAAACCGAGATAACCGATATGAAAGAGCAAGAAACACCGGTGGGGAATGAGTATATCTATAAGGATGATGATCGGTTAGACTCGCTTCTTTCTATTAAAACAGTATGGGATACCTGCATGAACACGTATAATAAACCCATTTTGATTATTAACATATACGTACCTCTTTTAGCACAAAAGAGTCCTTTCGTTTACAGTTTTCATTCTACTGATGGCATGATTCGGCCGGGTATAAACAGCTTTTTATTTGATGCATCCAACGGGAATGACATCACCTTTGAATAAACTATGTTACCAAATAAAAAGAAAAAAGCACCTACATGACTGTAAGTGCTTTTTTCTTTGTCGGGGTAGCGGGATTCGAACCCACGACCCCCTGCTCCCAAAGCAGGTGCGCTAACCGGACTGCGCTACACCCCGTAAAGACGGCTGCAAATGTAGCCCTTTTTTCCGACATACCAATAGCAGCAGTTGGCATTTGCGAAAAAAATCATGATATTTGCACAACAAATACAAGCCATCAATCCATGTACAGAAGCCATACATGCGGAGAACTCCGCATCAGCAACGAGAATACCAAGGTGACATTAGCCGGTTGGGTACAACGCATCCGCAAAATGGGAGGGATGACCTTCATCGACCTAAGGGACAGATACGGCATCACCCAGCTTGTATTCAACCAGGAAGTCAACCCCGAATTGTGCGAACAAGCCAACAAACTGGGCCGCGAATGGGTGATCCAAGTGGTAGGCACCGTCATGCCAAGGTCGAACAAAAACGCCAACCTGCCTACCGGAGACATCGAATTGATAGCAGAAGAACTGAACATTCTGAATATTGCGATAACGCCACCCTTCACCATTGAAGACGAGACCGATGGGGGAGATGACATCCGCATGAAATACCGTTACCTCGATTTACGCCGTAACGCCGTGCGCAAAAACCTGGAACTCCGCCACGATCTCGTGATGTTGGTACGCCAATACCTGGACCAACAACACTTCCTGGAAGTGGAAACCCCCATCCTGATTGGCTCAACCCCGGAAGGGGCCAGGGATTTCGTGGTTCCATCCCGCATGAACCCCAACGAGTTCTACGCCCTGCCGCAATCACCCCAGTTGTTCAAGCAACTGCTCATGGTAGCCGGCTTCGACCGTTACTTCCAGATTGCCAAGTGCTTCAGG